>NZ_JACGVM010000002.1:0-435244 GCF_014077195.1 Colwellia sp. BRX9-1 | reverse complement strand
CAACAATTTGATGCTCAGCAACTACTTGATAATATTAGCTAATCAAGAGACGTTATCTTCATTCTATAAAAGCCACTGTTGTGGCTTTTTTTATATAAAAGAATTTTTTATATAATAGAAATAGGCGCAATAATAGAAAACGCCGAAGTAATATTACAAGACGTAGTAGCAAAGGGCGATGCCCAGCAACAATTTGATGCTCAGCAACTACTTGATAATATTAGCTAATCAAGAGACGTTATTTCATTCTATAAAAGCCACTGTTGTGGCTTTTTTTATATAAAAGAATTTTTTATATAATAGAAATAGGCGCAATAATAGAAAACGCCGAAGTAATATTACAAGATGTAGTAGCAAAGGGCGATGCTCAGCAACTGCCCAATTATATGAGTTAATCAATCACAATTACTTTAGCTTTTATAAAAGCCATTATTGGGGTTTTTTTATATAATCAAAGAACCTGATTGGCATAAACCCTAAAATATTGGATAATGCGCGCATTATAATCGGGAGTTATTGATGCGTTACGCTTTAGGTATTGAATACGATGGAAGCCGTTATCACGGTTGGCAACGACAAAAAAATGCGGTCAGTGTTCAGCAAAATGTAGAAAAAGCTTTATCAAAAATTGCTGATGAAAAAATTGAAGTTATTTGTGCGGGCAGAACTGATACGGGTGTTAGTGCGACCAACCAAGTTATTCACTTTGAAACGGACAAAGTGCGTAAAGATGTTGCTTGGACACTGGGCGTAAATACCAATCTACCTAGTGATATTGCTGTGTCTTGGGTGAAGCAAGTTGACGACAGTTTTCATGCTCGATTTAGCGCCACAGCACGTCGTTATCGCTATGTTATTAATAACAATCGTTTAAGATCTGCAATTTTAAGCCAAGGAATAACCTGCTGTCATTATCCACTTGATGAAAAGTTAATGCATCAAGCGGCACAGTCTTTATTGGGTAAACATGACTTTACTTCCTTTCGCACCGTTCATTGTCAGTCGCATTCTCCGGTTAGAACATTGATTCATTGCAATGTTTCACGCCAAGGTGATTTTGTTATTATTGATGTTAAAGGCAATGCTTTTTTACATCATATGGTGAGAAATATTGCGGGTAGTTTAATGCGTATAGGCCAACAATTAGAAACAGTAGCGTGGTTGGGGGAAGTTCTTGAAGCTAAAAATCGTTGTGTAGCTGGCATGATGGCATCTGCTGCAGGTTTGTATTTTGTTGGTGTTGACTACCCACAAGAGTTCAATATTCCAAAACCTCCGCTGGGGCCACTATTTTTACTTTAAGATAAATAGTGACAGAATGAGTAATTACAAACTGCTAATTCCAACAAAACAGACCAGTTTTTTGTATTCATAGTAGGGCTAAATGTGCTTTAATTGTCGGTTATAGTTAGATTAATTCAAAAAATTAACAATTTGCTGATAGGTTTGAAACCAATATTGGCAAGTTTTCCTATGTTCCCATGGACATATTAGGTAAAAGAAGGCAAAAATAAATTATGAGCTGGATAGAAAAAATTCTCCCAAAAGCAAAAACCACCCAAAAACGTAATATCCCTGAAGGCGTTTGGAGCAAGTGTACTTCTTGTAATGCAGTACTTTATAAAGCAGAACTCGATAGATTATTATCTGTTTGTCCAAAATGTGATCACCATATGCGTATCTCAGCACGCAAACGTATTGATTGCTTTTTAGATGCAAATAATCGCGCTGAATTAGGTGAAGAGTTTGAAGCACAGGATATTTTAAAGTTCAAAGATTCAAAACGTTATAAAGACCGCTTAAGCGCTGCACAAAAAAGTACCGGTGAAAAAGATGCACTGGTTGTGATGAAAGGTGAACTTAATGGTATGCCTATCGTTGCTGCTGCGTTTGAGTTTGCTTTTCTAGGTGGTTCAATGGCTTCAGTTGTTGGCGCTCGTTTTGTTAAAGGTGTTGAATACTGCCTTGAGCATAACCTACCACTTGTTTGTTTTTCTGCAAGTGGCGGAGCACGTATGCAAGAAGCATTATTTTCATTAATGCAAATGGCAAAAACGAGTGCAGCATTAGCAAAAATGAGCGAAAAAGGTTTACCTTACGTTTCGGTATTAACTGACCCTACGATGGGTGGCGTATCTGCAAGTTTAGCTATGCTCGGCGATATTAATGTTGCAGAGCCTAAAGCGTTAATTGGCTTTGCGGGTCCACGTGTTATTGAACAAACTGTTCGAGAAAAGTTACCTGAAGGTTTTCAGCGTAGTGAATTTTTAAAAGAAAAGGGTGCTATTGATATTATTGTTGACCGACGTGAAATGCGTAGCACGCTTTCTCGTATGTTAGCTAAATTCATGGGACATCCAAGCCTTAACGCTTCTTAACTAACGCTTCACAACAACACTATGCCAACAAACAACAAAAGCCATTTTGCTAGTAAGTCTCTAGCTCAATGGCTTTCTTATTTAGAAACAATACATTTAACTGAGATCGACTTGGGGCTCACACGCATTTCGCATGTGGCTAAGCGATTAAATATTGATTTCAGTTTTGCCCAAGTGATCACGGTTGCAGGAACTAATGGTAAAGGCACTACCTGTGCTTTTATTGAAAATGCTTTGCTCGGTGATGATAAAACAGTGGCGGTTTATTCTTCACCACATATTGAAAAGTTCAATGAACGCTTACGTATTAATAATATTGACGTTGACAGTCAATCATTAATCAACGCCTTTGAGCAAATAGAGCAACAGCGTGGTGATATTTCACTAACCTATTATGAATACACAACATTAGCCGCATTTTTAGTTTTAATGGAAAGAAAACCTGCTTTTATTATTTTGGAAGTAGGTTTAGGTGGGCGTTTAGATGCCACAAACTTAATTGACGCTGATATTGCCGTCATAACCACGATAGACTTAGACCATCAAGCGTACCTAGGTGATAATCGCGAAAGTATCGGCTTTGAAAAAGCGGGTATCATGCGTGCGAATCAAAAAGTTGTTATTGGTGATACCGATTGTCCTATATCTGTACTTGCCCATGCTAAAAAACTTAAAGCCGTGGTCAGTCTGCGAGGCGATGATTTCTCTATTGAACAGCACAAAGTACCCACTTGTCACTCCTTGTGGTGTTGGACATTTGGCGAGTACCAAATCAATGGTTTAAATAAGCCTTTTATACCTCAAGATAATGTAGCAACGGCACTAACGGTATTGGCTTTACTTAATGATTGTTCTGTTGTTTTTAATACTGAAAGTGTAAATGCCTTAATAAACCAAACAAAAGTTGCCGGTCGAACTGAGCTTATCAGTAAAAAATCGTTGAACAGTCCTGTGCTACTTGATGTTGGTCATAATCCTCAAGCAGCACGTTATTTAGTTGAGTATTTAAAGTCGCAAAAGTATGACAAGCTTTATGCGGTTACCGGTATGTTAAAAGACAAAGATATTGCTAACACCTTTGGACCATTATCTGCACTGGTTGATCAATGGTATTTAGGCAGTTTATCTATGCCTCGTGGAGCTACTGCAAAGGAATTAGCCGAAAAATTGTTATTAAATGAAGATTCAGCTAATTGTTTTGACAATATCACTGAGGCATTTAGAATGGCTAACAAAAATTCAACAGCAACAGATTTGATCTTAGTGTTTGGATCATTTTACACCGTAGCTGAAGTCCGACGTTTATTGCTGTAGTTTTTATTAACTGCAGCCTGGGAGTTCCATTTGTCTACACCTTTTCAAAACCGCTTAGTTGGCACCATTATTGTGGCTGCGGTTGCTATTATTATTTTGCCAGACTTACTAGACGGTAATAAAAAGACCTATCAAGATGAGTTTGAACAAATTCCACCTCCGCCTAAGGTCGAGTTTGTTAAGAGCACACCAAGCTTTCCTGAAGATAAAATTGTTATAAATACTGACGAAATACTGAGTGATGAAGCGGCATTAGATGACGATGTCTCTTCGACTGAACAAGCAATAAAAGATACGTCTGAAACAGAGAGTGACCCGGGTTTAAATAACGCTGTGGCGACGAAAGAAGACGATAAAGCGTTAACTGAGCAAGCAGTAGATAATATTTTGCCAGAAAAATCAGTGTTGCAACAAGCATGGGTAGTACAGCTGGGCAGTTTTCGTCATAAAAAAAATGTTGCACAATTATTACTCAAGCTTAAAGATAATGGTTATACCGCTTTCACAAAACCGATAAAAACAAAAAACGGCCCATTAATTAAAGTTTTCATTGGTCCTGAACTGATCAAAAACTCATTGATAAAAAAAATCCCAGCATTGAAAAAATTAACCGGTGTTGAAGGTAAAATTGCTCGTTTTTACCCAACAAAATAATAAGTTATAACCACTGCCCAATAATACGGTGTAAAAAGTAGTTAAGCACTTTCAATGGCAATGGCTATTTTAAATAAAACATTGGTAAAATAAGGGGCGTTTCTGTTAGAATGCGCGCCTTATTATGCTGGTAAATATTCATTGGTAACGATTAATTTATGGTTTGGATAGACTATGCCATTTTGGCAATTGTAGGCATTTCAACATTAATTAGCTTGGTTCGCGGCTTTGTCAAAGAAGCAGTTTCGCTAGTTATCTGGATCAGTGCCTTCTTTATTGCCAGCCACTTCTATGTAAATCTTGCTAGTTTATTGACAAACATTTCCGATCAAGTCCTACGTAATGCCGCGGCAATTGCTATTCTTTTTATTACCACGTTAATTCTTGGCGCTATGGTAAATTATCTTATTGGTCAATTGGTCAGTAAAACAGGCTTGTCTGGAACCGATCGCCTGCTAGGGCTCGTTTTTGGTGCATTACGTGGCGTGTTGGTTACCAGCGCATTATTATTCTTTATGGATGCATTTACGCCAGCGTCATCAACCGCATGGTGGGCAAGTTCTCAACTCATCCCCGAGTTTACACTCATTGTTGAATGGTTTTTCGAATACCTAAAGAATTCATCAAGCTTTTTGAAATAACGTTATTTTAGTGCCATGAAAATGGGGCTGATGTTCATTAGTATAATTTTTATTTACTTAGCGTTTATGTTATTAAAACGCCCTTAAACTTAGTTCTGTGGAGAATAAACGCATGTGTGGTATTGTTGGCATTGTTGGTAAAACATCGGTAGGTCAAGCATTATATGACGGATTAACTGTACTTCAACATCGTGGTCAAGACGCTGCTGGTATTGTGACTATTCACAACAATACCTTTAGACTACGTAAAGGAAATGGTTTAGTAAAAGACGTGTTTCATACGCGTCATATGTTGCGATTACAAGGTAACATGGGTATTGGTCATATTAGATACCCAACCGCAGGTACTTCAAGTTCTTCAGAAGCTCAGCCATTTTATGCCAATGCTCCTTTTGGTATTTCTCTTGCGCACAATGGTAATTTAACCAACGCTATTGAATTAAAAGAGTGGTTATTTAATGTCGCACGTCGTCATGTAAATACCACATCTGATTCTGAATTGTTACTCAACATTCTCGGTCATGAATTACAATTGACTGAAAATTTGAAATTAACACCTGATGATATTTTTACTGCAATATCTAATGTACATGAGCGTATTCGTGGTGCCTATGCAACGGTTGCTTTGATTATTGGCCATGGCATGGTGGCGTTTCGTGATCCTAATGGCATCCGTCCTCTAGTATTTGGTAAGCGTGAAACGGCTACGGGTATCGAGTATATGATTGCTTCTGAGTCGGTAGCGCTTGATGCAAACGACTTTGAATTTGTCCGTGATGTTGCGCCTGGCGAAGCTATTTATTTCACTGAAGATGGACAAATTCATAGCCAGCAATGTGCAAAGAACCCAACATACAACCCGTGTATTTTTGAATATGTTTATTTTGCGCGTCCTGATTCAGCGATTGATAAAATTTCTGTTTACGGCTCTCGTGTTGAAATGGGCAAAAAATTGGGTGATAAAATAGCAAAAGAATGGGAAGACGTAGAAATCGACGTTGTTATCCCTATTCCAGAAACATCATGTGATACTGCTTTAGAAATTGCTCGACACCTTGGCATCCCATACCGTCAAGGTTTTGTGAAAAACCGCTATATTGGCCGTACCTTTATTATGCCGGGTCAAGAGCAGCGTAAGAAATCAGTTCGCCGTAAACTTAATGCGATAACAACAGAGTTTGCTGGTAAAAATGTATTGTTAGTCGATGACTCTATTGTAAGGGGTACTACTTCTGGACAAATCATTGAAATGGCTCGCTCTGCGGGGGCAAAAAATGTTTATTTTGCCTCAGCCGCTCCAGAAATTCGTTTTCCTAATGTTTATGGTATTGATATGCCAAGTGCCAATGAGCTCATTGCTCATGGCCGTGAATTAGACGATATTTGCCAATTAATTGGTGCAGATAAACTTATTTTTCAAACCTTGGAAGATTTAGTTAGTGCTGTGGGCAGTGTAAACCCTGAAATCAAACAATTCGAGACATCTGTGTTCGATGGTCAATATATAACTAAAGACATTACTCAAGGCTATTTAGAGCGTTTAGATGCGATGAGAAATAATGAGAATAAAGAAGACTCAGATAAAAATGCTGATTCAATTATCGATATGCACAATGAAGGTGCTGAATAGCGTCAGGCTTGTCTAAACGACAGCATAGAAAAATAAAGTAAAATAAAAGCCCGCTTAGTTTATCACTAAGCGGGCTTTTTTATCATCAAATGCTAAAGATACATATTTATAATAAATGACTTATCGACTTAAATTTATAATAAAAGCGTTAAGATATATGTTCAGAGCCAAAGCCCATACCTAACATAATAGCGCTAAATGCCATTAAAGAGACTAAAAGAACTAATCCGCAAGTAACGACAGAGCTTGAATAAATAAAGCCTTTTTCTTCTGGAATATTCATCATGATGGGTACGCCAGAGTAAAGTAAATATACAGAATAACAAAGTGCGGCTAGTCCCGCTAAAGCAACAAACCATAAAACAGGAAATAATGCAGTTACGCCAACCATTAATAACGGTGTTGCTGTGTAAGCGGCTAATTCTAAAGACTGGGTAAAATCTGGCTTAGCATCAAAAGTTTTTGCCATCCATTGAATTAAAAAAGCTAAACCAATAACACCAAAGATTAAACCAAAATACATGCCGACAGACATGGTCATTGCGCTTGCCTGAGTTAATTTTATTGGATCACCTACGCCTATTGTCCAACCAATATGAGCGGCGGCAAAATAACTACAAATGGCAGGTATTAACGCTATGGTTAAAATATGAACCATGCTGTACATTAAGCTTTCGTGGCGCCTTTCAATTGTGTGCCACTCTTTCTTAGGGTCAGTATACAATCCCCATATATGATTTAATATCATAATAAAATCCTCTCGCTGTCCCCAAAATTACATTTATTGCTTTTTATTTTTTATTAATAAATGTCTGTGTCGATCAATGTTTTTATTATTGATAGCTTATTTATGTAAGATGGCGAAGCTTTCGTCAAGAGATGAATAGCAATTAAGCTAAATTAAATGCAAATAACTTCTTTTTATACCGAAAATAACAAATGTTTATATAGTGATATATTATTTTGTTCTTTCAAAGAAAAGTGTGGGCTATTAAAAATGTCAGTTTTAATGGAAAATCAGGCGACTTTTATTCTAACAATATTCATGACTTCTATCTCAAAGCCAGCAATCATTTCAGTGCTTGTGTAATAGGTCATATTCACTTGTTGTTTGCTAAGCGATTTATAAGCTTTTTTCCGCTTATATTTGAATGGAACATCACAGCCTTTTATCATTACCGTATTAATAAACCACTCATCTTGTTCGCGTTGAACATGAGAGACGACAGTAACATTTTCACTATGAACAAGTTTGTCATGTTTTTTTAAGAGACTGTTTACTGTTTTCTTTTTCATCTTTATTACCTTGAAGAGACGTTGTAATGCTCGGACCTAAAAGAGCAGCGCCATTGATATTGGCTTTTTATTAAGAAGACAAACTATTCTAAACTTTATTATATCTTTTCGCAAAATAGTCAATTAAGACAGTACATCATTAAAGTATTAGCCTAGTAAGGGGGGATATTAGCTAACTTATTAGGAGATTTTTTTTAAATTTAGCTATACTAGCTACTCTTAAGTTTGTATAACTCATCGTAATAGGGTGTTTGCAGTAATGAGCAAATCAATTCTTTTCCATACTATTTATCCACATAAAACCAGTAAAGTATGGGTTGTTTTTGTCCATGGTGCTGGCGGTAGTTCGGCAATTTGGTTTCGTCAGATCAGAGATTATCAAAAAACTTATAATGTGCTCTTACTTGATCTTCGTGGCCACGGAAAGTCCAGCCATCTGGTACAAACCTTTGTTGATAGTAATTACTCCTTTAATAAAGTCTCTGAAGATATCATCGATGTTTTAGATCACAACAATATTACATGTGCACATTTTGTTGGCATTTCTTTAGGAACTATTATCATTCGCAACATAGCTGAAATTGCGCCTCAATATGTATCAAGTATGGTTCTAGGTGGCGCTATTACTCGTTTTAATGCTCGTAGTAATATTTTGGTTTATTTAGGAAATACCTTTAAGCATTTTCTACCATATATGTGGTTGTATCGCTTATTTGCTTTTATTATGATGCCGAAAAAGCGCCATAAGGAATCTCGACACTTATTTGTTCGTGAAGCTAAACGTTTGTGCCAGAAAGAATTTATTCGTTGGTTTAAGTTAGCGATGGACGTGAACCCCTTGATGCGTTATTTCAAAGAGAAAGAAATTGATATACCTATCCTTTATATTATGGGCAAGGAAGACCATATGTTTTTGGGACCGGTAATGGAAATGGTTAAGCAACATAAAAACAGTTTATTACACACCATTCATAAATGTGGTCATGTCTGCAATGTTGAGAACCCAGAACTCTTTAATCAACATTCGTTAGAGTTTATCGCTCAACAACACTAATTTTATAGATATATCACCCTTGAGAACAAAGTTATGTTTGTTCTTTTATCAATATTAGTCAATAGCGGTTAAATAAAGCTGGTTTGGTTACGACCGTTGTCCTTTGATTTATACATGGCTACATCTGCTCTTTTGAGAAATAAACCAACATCATCTGGCTTAGTTAATTGGGTGGCTCCCATGCTTACGGTGATCTTTACCTTTTTATTATCAATAATAAGAAAAGCATTATCAACAGCCGCGCGGATGCGCTCAGCAACAATTAAAGCGAAGTCGATGTTGGTAGCGGGAAGAATGAACGCAAACTCTTCGCCGCCAATTCGCCCCATCAGATCATTCTCTCTCAGTGCCAATTGGCTTACGTTGCAAATAATTTTTAAGACTTCATCGCCAACCGAATGACCATAGGTATCATTAAATACTTTAAAATAATCTACATCTAACATTAATAAACACAGTGGAAATTGATAACGATGGGATCGCTCTAATTCAAGCTGCAAAGATTTCATAAAGGCACGTCTGTTAGCAATGCCAACTAACTCATCCGTTGTCGCCATTTTTTTTAATTTATTAATGTCTTGTTCTATATGGTTAGCCATTTTATTTAAATTTTTGCTCAGTGAGCCAATTTCATTTTTTACGATGACCTTGCTACGTGCTTGGTAATTTCCTTCAGCTATATTTTGTGCATCGTGAACCAGTGAAAATATAGGCAGAACAATCTTATTTCTGACATAAAAAGTGATAATTAACGCCATAAGTGTTGAAATAACCAATAATAAAATGACGTACCATAAATATTTTTTTTGCTTAATGTTAAACTCATCAGCCTCGACAATTAACCTAGTCTCCACAGCATCGATAAATTTTTGAATAGGTTGCATAATGGCAATTTTTTCTTGCTGGTATTGAGGTGAAAATAATAGCTTAACGGCAAAAGCCCTATCAGGCTCTCCTTTAAGGGTAAACGTACCTTTACCATCATTGTAGAGTCCTTTCATTAACGCAAAAGCCTGTTTTTCGATGCTCATTAAATTATCTGAGCGGTTTTGTGACTGTTGCAGTAGTAATAACTCACTTTCTGTAAAGCCCATATTTCCCATAAGGGTTTTTAATGGGACTTGTATGCCTAATTTATCTGAAGTAAACCGTTCTGGTGTAAGTGACGTATACCAGTATGTGGGAGGGTATTTTTTTGGTCGAGGAGAATCCCCGTTACGTATTGCAATGATGTCAAAATAATACTCTTTATAAATTTCATCCCCGGTAACCACATAGGTGCGTGCCATACGTGTTAGGTCATCTGAACTTTGGCGTAGCTCATTAGCAATGGTTAACGAATATATATGGTGCTTTTCATCTTTAATTGCTTGCAGATCAAAAATACCAATAATATGAAAGAAAACATAACCCCACATGCTTAATATGACGATAAAGCATAAAAAACCGATTTTATTGCCAGTGGAAATATTCATCTACAACCTATTGGTTTGGTATTAGCTATGCAATATCAAACAGTTGATAATATTTACTCATTTCATTCATTAACGTCTAACCATGAAATAAAAATTTTACAGACAGTTTTATTAAGTGTTGAGTTTACCCAAACGAGTATCCTTATAGATTTATAAATCTATAAGGTATGATATATGTGATATCGCTATTTTAAAGCTTACTTTGAGTATAGACACTTCTGATCATCTTGTGTAAATAAGTGATAATTCTTGATATAGCTATGATAAATAGACACTAATTTAGTACCCCTAGCTTAGTTATTTACGATATTTCGACCACAACACTATTAGCGCTTACCTTATTTTTTATAATGTAAAACACGAGGGATGAGTTAATGGAGCTGTAAAAAAATTATTTATATTTGTAATTACTCACTGAGTGTCGGCTAAATGAAATTATTACTCATAATTATCTCGCTGAATGAAGAGGTGATTTTTAGGGGATTAAATACTTTTTGGGTGATTTTGTAGTGTTTTTACCATGATATTCTACGTAATAATAAGGAGTTACCGTGATTTGCGTGAAGGACTTATCTTTTAGCCGTAATGATGGCGGCAACAAACAAAATATTTTAAATAAACTCGATTTATTTGTACCTGCAGCACAGCACCTCGCGTTACTTGGTGATAGTGGTTCAGGTAAAACAACCTTTTTACATATTTTAGCGGGACTCTTGCAAGCAGATAGTGGCTCGGTAAGTATTAACAATCAAGAGCTTTCATCACTGAATGAAACAGAACTTGCGCTGTATCGTCGTAAAATAGGGCTAATATTTCAGCATTACCAATTGCTTGACTGTTTAACCGTAAAGCAAAATATTCTCTTTCAACAAAAACTCAATTACCCCAAAAAACCAGCGGATGAATTTGACTATATCGTCAATAAACTGGGGCTCGAAAGTAAGCTCGATTCACTGCCAGAAAAACTCTCAGGTGGAGAACAACAAAGAGTTGGCATCGCAAGAGCGTTACTCAACAAACCTCAGATAATTTTTGCAGATGAACCAACAGGTAACTTAGATCGGCAGCGCTCGCACCAAGTCGTTAAACTTCTTACTGAGTTATGCAGTGAGCAAAAAATCAATTTGGTGATGGTGACTCACAGTCATCAATTAACCGATTACTTTGACCATGTAAAAGTACTTAGAGATGGTCATTTTGAATAATTTGACCAATGAAATTAAACTTATTATCGCCACTCATTTAGCCTTCTATCGAAGACATCCTTGGTTAATGGCGTTATTTTTTCTAGGTTTTAGTCTAGGTAGTGCACTATTAACCGCAATTTCTGGCCTTAATCAAGAGGCTAATACACGCTATCAAAATTCTTCCGCATTAATCAATAACCCCGTTACACATTTAATTAAGCCATTAACAGGAAAGTACTTTATTGATGGCAATATATGGCTCACTTTACGACAACATGGCTTTATCAATACTCAACCCGTTTTACGAGGTCAATTAAAAACCAACAACGGAGAAACACTTGCCATTCAGGGTGTGGATACTCTGCTGTGGTTAAACCGTGCGCAATACCAACAAAGTAATGAAAATGTTGATAAAACAGCTCAACGCTTTTCCCTTTCTACCTTATTAGTTGACTCGAAATTTGCAAAACGCATCGTGACAAAAACAGGTGAACCAATAAATTTTTCGCTGCAAAACGATCAGCAACAACCTGAAGTTGTATTAGCTGACAATATTGGACTTTGGGCGATCACCGATATCGCCAATGCTGATTATTTATTAGCAGCTAAAGGGCAACTCAGCTTTATTGAGCTCTCGCATGTTAGCGAGCAGCAATTAGTAGAAATAGCACAGCTAATTGCTGGGCAAGCACAGTTGATTGATGCAGAGCAACAATCGTTCGATGTTTTATCTGAAGCCTTCTTTTTTAATCTGACCGCACTTGCCATGCTTGGTTATATTGTTGCGGCGTTTTTGAGTTTTAATGCGATAAAACTGACGTTAACTGCGCGACAAAAATTAATAGAGCAAATGCAGCTATTAGGTTGCATTAAGTTAAGTGTTCAACTGAGTCTTGTCATTGAACTTATTATTGTTAGTGTTTGCACTGCTTTATTAGGTACATTAGGTGGTTATTTAATTGCTAATGCATTAGTGCTTGATGTTAACAGCACTCTAGTTGGCTTGTATCAACTCGATAAAGCGCTTGTGATCAATTGGCAATGGTCAAATGTCTTATTAGGCTTTGCCCTTAATATTTCGGCTTTGGGGGTAATACTTTTGGCGCAAGCCAAGCAAGTTGCCCAAAAAAGTCAATTGATGTTCTATAGTTTGTTGGTCAGTACATTAGTAGCAGTCATAGGGTTACTCTATTATGCGACTAATGAGTATCAAGCCTTGCTGCTGTGTTTTGCGCTTTTAATGTTGTTTATTTTACTTGTGCCTAAAGTACTGTCTCTCTTGGTTTCATTACCGTTGACAATCACAAATCCATTAACACAATGGCTTCATGCCGATACCCGACTTCATGTAAAAGACCTTCATATTGCTATTGTTGCAATTCTAGTGGCGCTTGGCAGTGCTATCGGCATGCAAATTATGGTGAAAAGCTTTAGCCATACGTTAAATGCCCATCTTGAAAAGCAATTAAGTGCAGATATTTATTTACGTTCAGATAAACTCGATAATACTTTAAGGCAAGCGCTCACTAACTTACCTGAAGTTGAGAAGTTGAGTATCTATATGCAAAGTGATGGTGATGTAAATAAAGTACCTGCGAATCTTGCAAGCTTTGGTAATAGCTTTGAACATTATCAACATATTTCGCTGACTTCAGGCTCAGCCATTACTGTAGAAAATTTTTATAGTCAAGGTTGCTTGGCTAACGAACAAAGTAAAATTAAGTTTAATTATTCATTAAATGACGTGATGGTATTTAAGCAAAATTCAACTAAATTTACTTGTCGTATAACAGGGTTCTTTTATGATTATGGTAACCCAAGAATATCGTTACTTACGTTAGAGGAACGCCAGAAAACAGCAGCACTAAACCGTGATGTTTTTGGTTATTCAATACGGCTAAAAAGTCGTACTTCCGTTGCTGTTTTTAGCGAGCGTTTAATGGACGAATTTAAACAAGACAGTACAAAAATTTTAGCCAATAAAAGATTTAAAGAAATAGCTAATGCCTTGTTTGAAGATACGTTTGTAGTGACCAAAGCACTCAATAGTTTTATTCTCGCTATTGCATTGTTAAGTTTGTGTACCAGCCTATTAAGTTTAAGTGTTAATCAATTAAAGCAATTAACCATATTACGTAATTTAGGCGTAACACAAGGGCAATTATTAACCATGAAACTGCTACAAACAGCAGGCGTGGTTGTTTTTACTGCTTTGTTTGCTATTCCGCTTGGCTTCGCACTGGGCTTTGCGTTATTAAAGTTTGTCATGCCAATTGCCTTTGGCTGGACTATTCACTTTAGTTTAGATTTAAGCAGTTTATTAATAACGTGCTTAACGCTAGTTGGAGTCTCTGTTTTATGTGCCTATTTACCGATCCGAAAATTAACTAACTTAGCGACTAAGGAGTCATAATCGCGTGATAAAAAGACAAGCTTTGACCGGGGTATTATTGACTCCGTTTGTTTTTGTACGATTTACGCTTGTGCTGTTAATTTTTGTGCTGTCTGCGTGTCAACCGACTGAGCAAAAAATAACATCATCTAAATTACAAGTGGCTATTGGCAAACCGGTAATACAGGGCACTCCTCTTATCTTTCCCGCTGATCATGGTATTCATGCTGAACAAGGTATTGAGTGGTGGTATGTAACGGCTAATTTGCAAAGTGACACTGGCGAGACTTTTGGAGTTCAATGGACATTATTTCGCACACTAATGCCAGCTAACCTTGAGTCACAATGGTGGGATAACAATCTTTACTTTGCTCATTTTGCCATGCAACACCAACAAGATCATGTTGCGTTTGAACGGTTTTCACGAGCAAGGCAAGCTAAGGTCATTAGCTCGCCGTTTGATGCCAGTATTGATGATTGGCAGTTGAGCAGTATCAACAACGAATTTTTGCCACTCAATTTAACAGCAGCACATGAAAACTATGAAATAGCATTAACACTAAGCGACAGCCCAATAGCCTTGCATGGCGACAAGGGCTATAGCCAAAAAACACAAAGTGGTCATGCGTCTTATTACTTTAGTTATCCCTTTTTAAAGGTAAAAGGCCGTCTAACTTTTGCGGGGAAAACCTATAACGTTTCGGGGAATGCATGGTATGACAGAGAGTGGTCGGCGAGTTTACTCGACAAAAATCAACTCGGTTGGGATTGGTTCAGTATTGTTGACACTCAATCAGCCACTCAATCAGCCACTCAATCAGCCACTCAATCAGAAAAGCAAGGGCTCATGCTCTTTTGTATTCGAGGTAATGATAATAATTATGAGTATTGTAGTGGTACTGAGATAGCCCCCAATGGCGAAACAACACCGCTTTTTAAAGAAGATATTAAGCTGTCTGTTATTGAAACCGTGACATTAAATAACCACGATTATCCTAGTAAATGGCAAGTTGAATTAACGAATAGACCAATCATTATTATTGAAAGTATTACCAAAGATTCACGTAATCAATTAACAATCCCTTACTGGGAAGGACGCGTAAAAGCAACGGGTGGTTTTAATGGTATTGGCTATGCCGAAATTACTGGCCACTAATTATTCATTATTAAGTTGTTATTTTATTTTGCAAACCCTGGTCAAAATGACTAATAAAAGCAGTCATGCGTAAGTTATATGCAAAAATTGCCATCATCATTACCTGATAATATTACTTTTTTTACTCTCTATTTTTTTACTCTCTAAAAGGGGACTGAGTGAGATAATGTGTTTCATAAAACCCTTTACTTTGTGGTCTTCGCGTTTAAAGTAGCATAGACAATACTCAATTATTATTGGATCGTTAACTTTCTCTGAAAATAGCCGCGCAATTATTAATAAGGGTATGATAAAATCGATATCAATCTAGTGTATATAGTGAAGAATTTCACCAAATGTCGACTACAAAATTATTATCTCCAATATTGTCATTCTTAAAGTGTGAAACACCACAAGCATGGATTGATGAAGCCGTTAAGCCTGAAAATTTACCCGTGCTATTAATTGATCACCTGGTGTGTGAATTAAAAGCAGCTCAGTCCGCTATGTTTTTGATCCGAAAATATGCAGTTGATAAAGAAAGCGGTGATGCTTTGTTGGCATGGCTGCAGCCATTCGAGCAATTAATCTATAAAAGGCAAGGGGATTGGCGCTCATTACCGTCGAAAAACAAGTTAACTAAAGCCATATTACCTAAGTCAGGTTCAGCACATGGGCAAGGCCTTATCGACAAAATGGTCTTACTGATCAAAGAAGAGCTACATCATTTTTACCAAGTATTAGAAATGATGGATGAGTATGGTATTGAATATCAAAGTATTACGCCGTGCCGATACGCGAAAGGCTTACTTCGTCATGTAAAATCTTTTGAACCTGATGCTATGGTTGATAAGTTAATTATCGGTGCCTTTATCGAAGCTAGGTCGTGTGAACGTTTTGCTAAAATAGCCCCTCATGTTGATAAACGTCTGGGTGATTTTTATATATCATTACTACGCTCTGAAGCTCGCCATTATCAAGATTACTTATCATTAGCGACAGAGATTGCTGGAACCGATATTTCTGAACGAATAAAATATTTTGCTGATATCGAAGCGACGTTAATTATTAGTGCAGATGAAGACTTTAAGTTTCATAGTGGCTTACCTGCAGCGACTCTTTAAGCTTAGTTAGCTTTTTCAAGTTAAGCTGCAGTATTGGCGCTTGCTAATACACAACGATTTCTGCCTGAATTTTTTGCTTGGTACAACGCTTGGTCGGCATTATTAAATAATGTTGCCCATGTCATGTTATTGTGTAATTCGGCAACCCCAATAGATACCGTAATAGGCGGAAGCTGAGTATTACTTTGACGTTGCACTAATTTTAATTTCGCAATAGCCAAACGTATTTTTTCAGCCATCGTATGAGCAAATTGTTGCGACTTATTTGATAATACCACCACGAACTCTTCACCGCCGTAGCGCACAGGAATGTCATCAGGTGTGACGTGTTCTTTGATGATTTTTGCCACCAACTGAATCACTTTATCGCCAACACTGTGTCCAAAAGAATCATTCACTTTTTTGAAGTGATCAATATCGATAACTAATGATGAATGAATGTTATCAAGTGATAGTGCCTGTAATTTTTTATCACAGCCTCGACGGTTTAATAATCCTGTTAAGGTATCAATTAGGGCTTCTTGACGAGATTCTTCTAACTTCAGTTTTAACTGTGATACTTCTTCAGATGCTTTATATAGCTCAGTAGATAAAGACTCATGTTGAGCTGTCGATTGCCCTATAGCATTAAGTAAAAAAGTAGTAATGTTTTGGAGAGGCTTTTCTACACTTAGCTGACCAAGCGTTTTTTCTATTTTATTGAGATGACTTATTACTGCTTGTCCGCTTGAAACTTGGTTATCAAGTTGCGCTAAGGTACTGTTCAGTGTTTCGCCAAAAGGTGTAAAGATATTATCTTCAATATTTTGGCTGTTTGAAAGAAACTCACTAAACAATGCGTCGATAAAAATAGCGTCGAGTGGCTTTTTGCTGCTTAATTGCCCATCTATTTTTTTTATGAGTGACACGTTTTCTTTTGAAAAATAACAGTAGGCAACAGCGTAATGGCTCGGTATGGGCGCAATTAGATGCAAAAGCATAAATTCTTTAGCTTGTTCTGCGACTTTCATCGCTTGATCAAAACTTCCCTGCATCGTAATTCTCTTTATTATTTTTCTACATAATAACAGTTAATTAAAAGAAAACTCAATGGAAAATGCGACACAATAGCCGGTTTAATCATTTTTTTTGTCGTGATATTACTTATTTATAACAGCAGTATTTAATTTATTGAGAAAATAAGTTTAAGGCGTTTTAAAGGCTTGAGAAAGTAACTCTATACTGTCTTTTGTTACCTTTAACCATGCGCCTTGCTCATACCAATCACCCAAAACAATGCGCTGAGCAGGTAGGTTATTGGCTTGGATATGATGAATGTTAGGGCGGTGAGTATGTCCATGAATAAGTAACTGACAATGATGTAATTCAAGCTTGTCAACAACCTCTGTCTCGGTGACATCCATTATTTCTTGTGACTTCATTGCCGTTGCACTGGCGCTTTTTAAGCGATAATTTTCAGCAATATTCTTACGTACAAACAGTGGTAAGTTTTTAATCATCGTTTGCCACCACCAAGAACGAGATTTCTTTCTAAAGGCTTGGTAAGCGATATCACGTGTACATAAAGTGTCACCATGCATAATAACGACGGGTTTACCATAGAGATCAATAACATCCACTTCAGGTAATAACGTCATGCCACAAGCTTTGGCATAGCGCTTCCCTAAGAGAAAGTCTCGGTTACCATGAATATAATAAATACGAGTACCTAGCATGCTTAATGCTTTTAGCGCGAGGGCTACTTCGACGACAAAAGGATTTTTATCATCATCACCAATCCAGTATTCAAATAAGTCACCTAATATATATAGTGTTTCGGCGTTAGGGGCATCTTTTTCAAGGAATGACAAAAAACAGGCCGTTATATCGGGCCTGTTTTGCGCTAAATGCAAATCAGCAATAAAGTAGGTTACTGATTTGTTGTTTATTGCGTTAGTCACTAATTTTTATTATTCAACAATCGCTGATTCAATAATGATTTCTTCTGTTGGAACATCGTCATGAAAACCCATACGGCCAGTTTCAACCAGAGTCATTTTATCAACAATGTCCATGCCTTCAACAACTTCAGCAAATACACAATAACCCCAACCTTGCACAGATTCGTTTTTAAAATTTAAAAAATCGTTGTCGCTTAAGTTGATAAAAAACTGAGCTGAAGCTGAATGTGGCTCTTGTGTTCTTGCCATCGCTAAAGTGCCACGCTTATTTTCTAAGCCATTACTTGCTTCGTTTTGAATGGTTTCACGAGAATCTTTTTCTTCTAAGCCAGAAGCAAAACCACCGCCTTGTGCCATAAAACCTTTAATGACACGATGAAAAATAGTGCCGTTGTAAAAACCGTCTTCAACATACTGTTGAAAGTTTTTTGCTGTAAGAGGTGCTTTATCAAAATTTAATTCAATTTTGATATCGCCTAAGTTTGTTTTTAAAATGATCATTTTATTTACTCTTCAATTTCGATGTGGGAATTGTAAACGAAAGCACAGAACTGTAAAGCAAACTTATGGATAATGTGTAGGTAAATAATGACCCTAGCGCTTTGTTCGGGTACAATTATCGAAAATTGATATAATTTTTATTAACTATTAATTACCCCTATTTTAATCGTGATCGGAGCCAGAAAATCTTATGTTACAGATATACAATACATTGACCCGCCAGAAGGAAGTTTTTACCCCAATTGAAGCAGGTAAAGTCGGTTTGTATGTGTGTGGTTGTACGGTTTACGATTTATGTCATATCGGTCATGGACGTACTTATATTAGCTTTGACAACATTGCTAGATACCTAAGGTTTTCTGGTTATGACGTAAATTATGTCCGTAATATCACCGATGTTGAAGATAAAATAATTAAGCGGGCACAAGAAAATAACGAAACACCAGATGAGCTTACCGAGCGTACTATTGCATTAATGCATGAAGACTTTGATAGTTTGAATATTGAACGACCAGATATAGAACCAAGAGTAACGACGCACATGGACGAAATTATTGCCATGATCGTCACACTTGTCGAAAAAGAGCATGCCTATGTCGCCACTAGTGGCGATGTGTTGTTTGCTGTGTCGAGCTTTGCAGACTATGGCAAACTCAGCGGTCAAAATTTAGAGCAATTACAAGCCGGCTCTCGTGTAGAAGTCGATGAAAGTAAAAGGTCACCACTGGATTTTGTTTTGTGGAAGTCAGCTAAACCAGGCGATCCAAGTTGGGAATCACCTTGGGGAGCAGGGCGTCCTGGTTGGCATATTGAATGTTCAGCGATGAGCGCTAAAGAACTAGGTCATCATTTTGATATTCACGGTGGAGGCTCAGATTTACAGTTTCCACACCATGAGAATGAAGTAGCACAGAGTTGTTGTGCGCTTGATTCCCCTTACGTGAATTATTGGATCCATACTGGTATGGTGCAAGTTGACCAAGAAAAAATGTCAAAGTCACTCAATAATTTTTTCACTATTCGTGATGTGCTAAGCCAGTATGACTCAGAAACTGTTCGGTTCTTCTTAACCTCTGGACATTATCGTAGTCAGCTAAACTATTCTACAGATAATTTAGAACAGGCACGCTCTGCTCTAGAGCGTATTTACACGGCTTTGCGTGATGTTGAGGTGCTTGCTGATTTTTCACTAGATAAGGATGACACGTTTGTTGCTCAATTTATTAAAGTAATGAATGACGACTTTAATACACCACAAGCGTTAGCGGTATTATTTGATTTAGCCAAAGAGTTAAATGTCGCTAAAAATGAAAGCAGTGATAAGGCGCCCTATTTAGCCGCGACGCTTAAAGGTTTGGGAGAATTGATTGGTTTATTACAATTATCTCCAGCAAGTTTTTTACAAGGAAAAGGTGACAGCGATGAAGTCGCTGAAGTTGAAGCGTTAATAAAACAACGTAATGATGCGAGAGCAAGTAAAAACTGGTTATTAGCTGATGAAGCTCGAGATAAATTAGCGGCGATGAATATTATCGTTGAAGACAGTGCTGGCAAAACCACTTGGCGTAAAAGCTAATTTATAGACGGTTAACAGCCAGTTGATAAAAAATGACACCTCAATAACACATTGTTATTGAGGTTTTTTGTTTTAAAAGTCATGTTACTTTTTAAATTAGATGATCTACGAAATACAATAATGTGTTAATTACTGATTGTTTGCTGTCCAGCGTTTAATTATTTTAGCAATTTCGCCACTTTGTTTTAATTTGGTAATAGCTTTATTAATAAGATTAAGGGTTTCAATAGTGCAGGATTCACGGCTTAACATAATATGAATATTATCTTGGTATATTTTTAATGAGTGCATTTCAAACTCATCTTGCAAAAAATATTTTTCAGAGAACACTTTCATCGTTACAGGGTCGACCAAAAATCCGTCGATGTGACCTTTTAGCAATAGATTTACATTTTGCTCTAAGTCGATAACGTTATTAATATGGCTTTGAAAGTCTTTGGTTGTAATAAGTTTTTGAAATTCCTCACCATAAAAATATCCCCCTTCAACACCAATCATATAATTAGAATTAGCCAGATCAGCTAATGTCTCGAGCTTAATTTTATCAGCCATGCCTTTTTTGACAAAAAGATTAACTTTCTCAAGACGATAAGGTAGAGAGAAATAGGCGTTTTCTTCTCGTTCAAGCGTATAGGATGCACCCATCGCCATATCCATTTTGCCTGTTTTTATGTATTGTAAATGTCTTTTCCAAGGCAGTTCAGTGAAGGTTACCTTGAAATTAGTTTCTTTAATAATAGTATTGAAAATATCGAAATCTAAACCAACAAGTTCTTGTTTTTTATTGTGATATTGATAGGGATACCATAACTCCCAACCAACCGCATAATCTCTTGAAGGAGCAGTGTGAGCAGGACTATTTACAATCAATAATAGAACTAAGAGTATATATTTTTTCATTCTCTTTCTTCCATGCATCAGCTAATTAATGAATCGAGATCCTGATATTAAGGTTAACTTTATTTGCCTAGAAGTGGATTGTAGACAAATTTATATCATCATACTGCACTATCAATGGTACCAACAGCAACAATTTGTTACATCTACATTGACATAAGCTTAATTTAAAAGCAAAAAGTGTAGTTGCTGTCGATAAAAATAAATTAATATTGGCGTTGAAACTATTAATTATCCGCTAGATAAACAGTAATACGGCTAGATTTAGCTGGCCCTGTTGTTGTTCGCTGCTTAACAGCTAACGCGTTAACTTTATTATTGCTAAAGTGAATTTAGCTGAATATCACCGCCGTTTCCGTGGCGTTCTAACGCCTTATTATTTGATACTTTCCTATCAGTTACATAAATCGAAGATGTTGCACTTGCAATATCTCCGGTTTGCACTAATCTATCATTAACGATTAGTTTAACGATTAGTTTAACGATACTTGGAGATAGTTATGGCGTTAGTTGATCCACTTACTGGCGATGAAAATGAAGACATTACTGAGCTTGCCCGTTTCTTTAATGAAACGTTAGGTTTTTGTCCGAATAGTGTACTGACCATGCAACGGCGCCCAGCTATAGCTAAGGCGTTTATTAGTTTAAATATTGCTGTAATGGCAAATGAAGGTAGAGTAACCGCTGAACAAAAACGTTTGGTGGGTTATATAACCAGTGCTAATACAGGTTGTCGCTATTGCGAGGCACATACAATTTTAGCGGCAGAGCGCTATGGTGGAACTGACCAAAGGTTAGCTGATATTTGGTCTTTTCGAACAAGTGATAGCTACAGTAAAGCAGAGAAAGCAGCGTTTGAATTTGCGCTTGCGGCTTCAAGTGTACCCAATGCCGTTGACGATAGTATATCTGGCGAACTACATAAATACTGGGATAACGGTGAAATTGTTGAAATCCTTAGCGTTATATCTTTATTTGGCTTTTTAAATCGTTGGAATGACTCTATGGGGACAACCATGGAAACAGGGGCTGTTGATGCAGGTAATCGACTATTGAACGAGTCAACATGGACTCAAGGTAAGCATACTTAAGGTTATTGGTGAAAACCAATAGTGATTTTCTATTGGTTTTCTATTAGGAAATGTCCCAAGCGACGGGTGTTTATCTTATGTTTTTGTCGTTGTAACTGTCTTTTTCTATGGGAACTTTGTACTTGTCGTCTAATTTTATTGTTCATTTTGACTCTCTTTGAAGTTATCTACTTACTTAGTATTGCTTAACTATGTTTCACTTTGATGACAACGTAAAAGTTATTGAGTGAAACAACAGCTAACTTCACATTAACACAGATTATCAACTTAAGTTATTCTATTATAGCGATGGCTTGCGTTTCCACCGGTTCAGGAAGAACATATTCTCTTGATTTATTATCCATCCAAGTCAAGGTATCGTAGTAACGTCTGATGTTTTCAACATAATTTACCGCTTCATCACCACGGGCATAACCGTATCGAGTTGGCTTGTAATATTTTTTTTGTTTAAGTAATGGTAAGCGATCTTTAACCTCTACCCAGCGGTCGGGATCGCCACCTTGTTTTTCTGTTATTTTTCGTGCGTCATTTAAATGGCCTAAACCAATATTATATGAGGCAAGTGCAAACCACAAACGATCGGGGAAAGGTACTCTATCGGGCATTCTATCGATCATTTGTTTAAAGTATTTAGCGCCACCACGAATACTTTGTTCAGCATCTAAGCGACTTTTAATACCCATTTGCTTAGCCGTTGGCAAAGTTAACATCATCATACCACGCACACCCGTATACGAGCGGGCGTGAGGTTCCCAATGAGATTCTTGATAACTAATCGCGGCCAATAATCGCCAGTCAATCTCTTGGCTATACTTTTCAAAGAGCGGTTGGTATTGAGGCAGTTTACCTTCAACCGCTTTAATAAACATTCGGGTATCAACATAATTAAACTCTTCAACATGACCATAATATTTGTCATTAAGTGCTAATAATGTACCGTCGTGATGTACTTTGCCAAAAAATTCAACAAGACTGGCATAGATTGATTGGTCATTATTTTTTCTAACTGCCCAAGCCAAAGGTTGTGGTTTTTTTATGGTAAAGCCAATGCTGATTTCAGGATAATAGCGGCGATTAACTGCTAGGGTATTGCTGTCGATAATGGTGTAGTCAATTTCTTCTGATAATACTTTCAGTAATAATTCTTCGCTATCGAATTCATCACTGATTTGCCAAGTTAACTCACGATGGCTATTTTTTAATTGGATAAGATTTTCTTCATGGCTTGAATGCGCCATGATCAATAAATTCCCCGTTAAATCTTCTATGTCACGAGGTCGAATGCCGCCCTGTTTAAAAACGAGTTTTTGGCTGATATCATCATAACTAGGAGAGAAATTATATTTTTGACGTCTTTTATCGGTCACCGCTAAGCCTGCTGCTAATATATCAACTTGGCCGCTGTCTAATTTATCAAAAAGTTCTTCAAGGCTATAGCTAGGCACTACTTTTAATTCAACACCTAATGAGTCTGCATAATTTTTTACCAGCTCATATTCAAAACCTGCAGCGTCTTCAGCTTCTAGATAATAACTGGTTAAGCCATAAATAGTACCGACCTTAATATAGCCACGCTCAATTATTCGCTGCAAACTGGCATTATCTTCTGTTGGCTGACAGCCGAATAGCAAAAAAGTACTCAAGAAGAATATGCTTACAAACTTGCTGATTTTTTTAACTATTTTAAAATTTATCTTAATCATATAAGGTCATTGTGGCGTGATTCCAGCTTTATTCAAAGCACTTTTTATCAATTATCAAGATTAACTGTTTAAGTTAATCTTTTAACGCTTATCAAAACCCTTTATATAAACTATAATATGCGCGATTTTTCTTCCATTATTTTAACTGCGAAAACGCAACTAAAATAAAACTAAACTGGTGATTACGTTTATGACGATGTTGATGAAAACCCTTCGCGGCGCTCCTGCTCTTTCAGACTTTCGAGTTAAAAAGTTATTGGCTCAATGCGCTGAATTAGAACTTCCTGTGACAGATATTTATGCTGAATTCACACACTTTGCACATATTTCAGCTGATCTTAGCGACGAAGAGTTTCAAGTTTTACAGCAACTTCTTAAGTATGGACCAAACATTGAAGAACATGAACCTGTTGGTCAATTTTTATTAGTTACTCCGCGTCCGGGTACTATTTCTCCTTGGTCTTCAAAATCAACAGATATTGCTCATAATTGTGGTCTAGCGAAAGTTAACCGTTTAGAACGAGGTATTGCTTATTATATTACCAGCAAACCTTTGGATGCAAAGCTGCAGGCTCAACTCAATCATTTAATTTCAGATCGAATGATGGAAACGGTCTTTACTGAGATGTCAGCAACGACTGCGCTTTTTGCGACGGCTGAACCTAGTGAATTAACCGTTATAGATATTGAAAATGGTGGTAAAAACGCATTAATGGCTGCTAACGTCGAATTAGGCTTAGCGCTAGCAGAAGATGAAGTAAATTATTTATTCGAAAACTTTACCAAATTAGGTAGAAACCCACACGACATCGAACTCTACATGTTTGCTCAAGCAAACTCTGAACATTGTCGTCATAAAATATTCAATGCTGACTGGACTATTGATGGCGTTAAACAGCCGAAATCGCTGTTTAAAATGATCCGTAATACCCATGAAATAAACCCTGACTTTGTCTTAAGTGCCTATAAAGATAACGCTGCCGTTATGGTCGGTAATAAGGGTGGTCGTTTCTTCCCTAATCCAGCAACCAACGTTTATAGTTATCATCACGAAGACATTCAAATTTTAATGAAAGTTGAAACGCATAATCACCCAACAGCTATTTCTCCTTACCCTGGAGCAGCAACAGGCTCAGGTGGTGAAATTCGTGATGAAGGCGCGACAGGTATTGGTTCCAAGCCCAAAGCAGGTTTAGTGGGCTTTTCAGTATCAAATTTACGCATTCCTAATTTTGTTCAACCCTGGGAAACTGATTTTGGTAAACCAGATCGTATCGTTTCAGCATTAGACATTATGTTGGAAGGTCCTTTAGGCGGAGCGGCATTTAATAATGAATTTGGCCGTCCAGCTATTTTAGGTTATTTCCGTACTTACGAAGAAGAAGTTAACTCGTTTAATGGCTCAGAGGTTCGTGGTTACCATAAACCCATCATGCTAGCCGGTGGTTTGGGTAATATTCGTGACGAACACGTACAAAAACGTGAAATTATTGTTGGTGCTCACTTAATCGCACTTGGTGGTCCGGCAATGAATATCGGTTTAGGTGGCGGAGCAGCATCATCAATGGCTTCTGGCCAATCAGCCGAGAACCTCGACTTTGCTTCTGTGCAACGTGAAAATCCTGAAATGGAACGTCGTTGCCAAGAAGTTATCGATAAGTGTTGGCAGCTTGGCGAAGACAACCCTATCGCTTTTATTCATGATGTTGGCGCAGGTGGTTTATCTAATGCATTCCCTGAATTAGTGTCTGATGGCGGTCGTGGCGGTGTTTTTGAACTGCGTAATGTTCCTAATGATGAACGCAGCATGGCTCCTCATGAAATCTGGTGTAACGAATCTCAAGAACGTTACGTTATTGCAGTATCAGACAAGAATTTAGCAACGTTTGAACAAATATGTCTTCGTGAACGCGCACCATTCTCAGTGGTAGGGCGTGCAACCGAAGAGGAACACTTAACGGTTACTGATGCACATTTTTCTGGTAATGCTAAATGCGATACCCCGATTGATTTGCCGCTTGAAGTCTTATTAGGCAAAACGCCTAAAATATTTAAAGATGTCGCCACAGCTAAAGCAGCGGGTGATGTGTTCTCTTTAACGGACATTACCTTAGCGGATGCCGCGGATCGCATATTGTCATTACCGACAGTTGCAGAAAAAACGTTCCTGATCACCATTGGCGATCGCTCGGTAACAGGTATGGTTAATCGTGATCAAATGGTTGGTCCTTGGCAAGTACCTGTCGCCGATTGTGGTGTAACCGCCTCTGCGCTTGACTCTTACCATGGCGAAGCGATGTCTTTGGGTGAACGTACACCGGTCGCATTATTAAACTTTGGCGCTTCTGCTCGTTTAGCGGTCGCTGAATCACTAACTAATATTGCCGGTACAGATATCGGTGATTTAAACCGTATTAAATTGTCTGCCAACTGGATGTCACCCGCAGGTCACCCAGGTGAAGATGCTGGTTTATACGAAGCGGTTAAAGCCATCGGCGAAGAACTTTGTCCTGCGCTTGGCTTAACTATTCCGGTTGGCAAAGACTCAATGTCAATGAAAACCAAATGGGAAGATAACGGCGAAGAAAAATCAGTCACTTCACCTATGTCATTAATCATTACTGCTTTTGGTGTTGTTGAAGATATTCGAAAAACAGTCACCCCTGAGTTAAGAATAGATCAAGGCGAGACTCGAATTTTAGCTATTGATTTATCAAAAGGTAAAAAGCGCTTAGGTGGCTCATGTTTAGCCCAGGTTTATAAGCACTTGGGTAATGAAACCCCCGATGTAGATTGTCCTGAAACCTTAAAAGGCTTCTTTAATGCTATGCAAACCTTGGTTCGTGATGAAAAGCTTATTGCTTATCACGATATTTCTGATGGTGGTTTATTCACAACTGTCGTTGAAATGGCTTTTGCTGGTCACACCGGTGTTGATATTGATCTAACAAAATTAAGCTCAGTTTCAGGTAATGACATTGACGTATTGTTTAATGAAGAGCTCGGTGCTGTTATTCAAATTCGTGAAAGCGATGTTGCAGCGATTGATGCTATTTTAGCGGCTCATGGAATTTTAGATTGTTGTACTGATATCGGCCGCATTAATAACGAAGATACGCTTCGCTTTAGCCGTGATGGCAAGGTAGTACTTGAAAATTCTCGTACTTACTATCGTACCGTCTGGGCACAAACCACCTACAGAATGCAGTCACTGCGTGATAACCCTGAATGTGCTCAACAAGAACATGATGTTAAGTACGATACCGAAGACCCAGGTTTACATGCTGAGCTTACTTTTGATATTAATGAGGATATTGTTGCTAAGTTAATTGCACAAGATTCATTGCAGGGCACTAACCCTAAAATTGCGATATTGCG
Source organism: Colwellia sp. BRX9-1 (assembly GCF_014077195.1). Taxonomy (NCBI): domain Bacteria; kingdom Pseudomonadati; phylum Pseudomonadota; class Gammaproteobacteria; order Alteromonadales; family Colwelliaceae; genus Colwellia; species Colwellia sp. BRX9-1. The sequence continues at coordinate 407,878 of NZ_JACGVM010000002.1, read as the reverse complement.
TGAGCAGGGCGTTAACTCTCATGTTGAAATGGCGGCCGCTTTTGACCGTGCTGGTTTTGTTGCCATTGACGTGCATATGTCTGATATTTTATCAGGGCGTGCCGATTTAGCTGACTTTAACGGTTTAGTCGCTTGTGGTGGTTTCTCTTATGGCGATGTATTAGGTGCTGGCGAAGGTTGGGCAAAATCTATCTTGTTTAACAAAGATGCTAAAGCCATGTTCAAAGCCTTTTTCGAACGCCAAGATACTTTTACTTTAGGTGTTTGTAATGGTTGTCAGATGTTATCTAACCTGAAAGAAATTATTCCAGGTTCAGCAGCGTGGCCACATTTTGTACAAAACAAATCTGAACGTTTTGAAGCACGTTTCTCATTAGTTGAAATTCAAGAAAGCCCTTCAGTATTATTTAAAGGCATGTCAGGTTCTCGTATGCCGATTGCTGTTTCTCATGGTGAAGGTCATGCAGAATTTAGTTCTGAAGAAGCCATTGGCGCAGCCAATGATTCTGGCACGGTTTCAATGCGTTATGTTGATAACTATGGTCAAGTTACTGAAACTTACCCAGCTAACCCGAACGGCTCGCCAGACGGTATTACCGCCCTAACCACAACAGACGGCCGTGTTACTATTATGATGCCACACCCTGAGCGTGTTTTTAGAACGGTTGCAAACTCATGGCACCCAGATGAATGGCAAGAAGACTCACCTTGGGTACGCATGTTCCGTAATGCGCGTGCTTTTATTGGTTAATTTTTTTGAGTGTGTCTAGTTAAAAATAAAGCACTTAAGCATTTAATGCCGTTCACTTAAGGTGAACGGTATTTTTTTGTCTAAAATTATTTTAATCAGAAAGTTATTTATAGGGTTGTTTTAATAAGAAAATAATTTTTGCTCAGTGGTGTGGTTTATCTGCATGGTTATTAGATTGCTTTAATGCTAACAAGTCACAATGTAAGTTATTTAAAACATAATCAAGCGTGTGACCTTTAATTCTAGATAACCATCCTTGGTGCTCCCCATATCCCATAACCACAACATTCGCATTATATTTATTTGCTAAAGATGGAATAATATCATCGGCTAATCCTTCCTCAACGTGTAAATTTTCACCTTTAAAATGATAGGGTTTAACGAATGATGTCAGATGATCTAAATGATTTTTAGATTGTTTCATTGACTTCATTGGCTGAAAGGAAACACTGCAACTTTCTAAATAACAATTAAACAAATGAATATCACTCATTAATAGTTTTGCTAAATCAGATGATTTTTCAATAATTTCATTATTAAATGTTTTATGCGTTACGGTATTTTCCTCTGTTTCAATAGCCGCTAGTACATTGCCATTATTTAACCATTGATGGTCACCAACGAATAAAACTGATGTATCTGAAACACGTAATAAATGCGTATACTCTGCTTGTTCAAACGTCCAAAGGTGTGGTGCTTTTTTTAGGTTTTCTGCTACCACCAAGTCATACTGATTTTCCTTTAGTTGCTTTTTTAGCGTGATAAATTGATCGCGCTCCTCGCGTATTTTATAGTTAATAGAAATACCTTCTTGTTTGGCAAGATGAATTAAGCTATTAATTTTTTCTTCATTATCTAACTCAGTTGTTGTTTTATGATTAAGCCAGCGTTCATAGCGAGAAGGTTTTTCTTTTGTTGCTAAAACAGTGACGCGAGCGTGATTATTTTTAGCCAAAAGTATCGATTTTTTTAGTGAAATTAAATCGCTCGTTCTAGGTTTAACTAGCGTTAATATATTTGAGAAGCTATCCATGGAAGTGTCTCCAGTTACTTTAAAAGCAAATAATTAAATATAGTTTATTTATGAAAATAGGTTATGTAGCCACAAGACTTATTTAAACTTAAAAAGGAAGGATTTATAATAAAATAATCATAAAAAGTAGAACATATATACAGATTTTAATTGTTGATTTTAGTTTATTGAAAATATTAGCGTTAATTGTAAAATTAATTATAAAGCGTAATTTTACTTAACTGCTTTGATTTCAATTTATTTAACTTATCGACAATAGTGTAAAAATATAGGTACGGAAAATAGCATGCTGACTATAATTGTTGTTGCACTTGCAATATCTGTACAGTGTTATATCCTGCTAGCTATTGGTATTAAATAAAATGGATAAATCTCGATGCAAGATCATGACTCAAGCCCGCTCACCGATTACATTGAATACCCTGTTGAAGAAATGCGCTTGCGTTCTGAAAACTTCTACTTGGATATAAAGCGTCGCCATAGCATTCGCAATTTTAGCGATCGCCCTGTGCCTAAAGAGATTATAGAAAACTGTATAAAAGCGGCTGCAACGGCGCCAAGTGGTGCTAATCATCAACCTTGGCACTTTGTCGCTGTGCATAGTAGCGATATAAAAAAGAAAATTAGAGAACAGGCTGAATTTCATGAACGAGGCTTTTATGAAGGCCGAGCAGGTGAAGAGTGGCTAGGTGCTTTAAAAGCGCTCGGCACAGATGCTAATAAACCTTACTTAGAAAATGCACCATGGCTTATCGCCATATTCAGCCAAAAGAAAGGTGGCATAAGTTCAACAGAGAAAAACACTAACTATTATGTTCATGAATCTGTTGGGATCGCGACGGGCTTTTTAATTAATGCCTTGCATACCTCTGGTTTAGTGACGCTAACCCATACACCAAAACCTATGTCTTTTTTAAGTAAAGTGTGTGGACGTCCAGAAAATGATCGCGCTTATATGTTACTTATTACCGGCTATCCAAGCGAAGATGCTACTGTGCCTCAGCATGCTTTAGTTAAAAAACCACTGAATGAAATTGCGACTTTTTTGTAGTCCTTATTTTAAAACCCCGAGGTACTCTCATTACTATATCTGCCAGAAATAAAGCGTTTAGACTAACGAAAGAAATAGCTGAACCCTTAGATTTAACCAAGCACTTACCGTTTAGAGTCGCGGTTGTTAGCAATTTACTCGCTTTAAATCGTGACTGGAAAATTCGTGAACTCTGTGATCTAGAACCCAGAGAAATGCGCGTTCTATTAAATATTGGCTCATACATGCCGATTAAATCAGCGGACATTGCTTATCAATCTCGTATTGATTCTTATAATGTTAGTCGTGCAGTAAAAGCATTAGATAAAAAAGGTTTAATCGACATTCGTCGAGATGAAAAAAGTAAAAACATTAAAATTTTAGCCCTAAATGACCAAGGTAAGGCGTTATATCAACAGCTTACTACCGCGATGGAGTTGCGTTCAAAAGAGCTTGAAAGTGTTTTAACCGCTGATGAAACTAGTGCTTTTTATAATACGCTCAGTAAAATTGAAGATAAAGTCGAACAATTACTAGCGAAACAAGCGCTCACTAAAATAGCGCGAGGTGAAGATGCTCCTGGCGATCAAAAAGAATTAATTCGTTGGTACAAAAAAGGGCGAAGTGGTGATGTGGGTTAAATAGCGCTGATGTAAAATTTTTACCCGTTCAACATAAATTTCAGTTTCAGGGAAAGGGGGCACGCCGTTATACCTTTTAACAGCACCTTCGCCTGCGTTATAGGCCGCTGAAACTAACGTAATATTACCACCGTACTTTCTTATTAAACGTGCTAAATGTTTACTGCCTGCGCTAATATTTTGTTTAGCATCGAATGAATTCCTAACGCCTAACGCTTTAGCTGTTGCCGGCATTAACTGCATGAGCCCTTGTGCGCCAGTTTTAGACAAAGCTTGTGGGTTAAAGTGTGATTCGGCATGAATGACCGCAAGAATAAGGGCAGGGTCAATTTTATAAAGCTTTGCCTGTTGATTGATGGTTGATCTGAAGTGATCAATAAATAAACGCGTGTTATGCCAGTTAACCATAGCGTTAAGTTTACAGGCAAAGCAACCTATGCTGATCTGTTGATAACTTGAGGTACTAGGGGGAATATCAGAAAAAGAGCTGATGCCTTTTTCTGATTGATATTGGTAAACTCTCACACTATCTTCTGCAATGGCATGATGAGTGAAGCACATAAATAGGAACAATAAGCCGCAAGATAATTTCAATAAAACGCTCTAGATTGAAGTAACAATAATACTGAGTATAGCGCTTATTTTTGTACTAACTTCGCTTGCTGTTTTAGTGCTCTTTTCTCAGCTCTGCGGCGTTTAAAAAAAGCGGACAGTAATTGGCTACATTCTTCTGCCATTATGCCACAAGACAGCACAATTTGATGATTATGCTTTTCATCAGACAATAAATTAAAGGCACTACCTGCAGCGCCTGTTTTTAAGTCTGGCGTCGCGTACACCACGCGTTTAATTCGGCTATGTACCAATAAACCAGCACACATTGGGCAAGGCTCCAATGTTACATAGAGCGTACAGTCGAGCAGACGGTAGTTTTGTAAAGCTAAGCCAGCTCGGCGTATCGCAACCATTTCAGCGTGGGCTGATGGGTCGTTAAGTGTAATCGACTGATTGTAGCCTTCACTTATCACTTGATTATTAGCGACAACCACAGCACCAACGGGGATTTCGTTAATCGCTTCTGCTTGTTGGGCAAGCTCAAAAGCTCGTTGCATAAACACTTGGTCTAATGCTTGTTGTGCTTCACTATCCATCACTATAAAAACATCTCGAGTAAGTCATTTAAATAGCGATGACCTAATTTACTGACTTGCCAAGTGCCATCATTGTTTTCTTGCATCAATTGTTTTTGTTTAGCGATTTGCAATGTCGGCAAGACAGTTTCAATTGATAAGCCTGTTCTTTGTTGATATTCCGTTAAGCTAAAACGTTCATGTAAGCGCAGTCTGTTCATCATATATTCAAAAGGTAATTCTTGTGCACTGACTTCAACTAAATGATCTAAGTGTGGACGACTCTCGTCTAAGTAACCTTTAGGGTGTTTTACTTTGATGGTACGGAAAATTTTACCATTAAGTGGATCTGTTATTTTGCCATGTGAGCCACAGCCAATGCCCAGATAATCACCAAACTGCCAGTAATTGATATTATGCTGACATTCAAAACCGGGTTTACTGTAAGCCGATATTTCGTATTGCTGATAACCCGCGGCAGCTAATAAGGCGATACCTTGATCTTGAATATCCCAAAGTACTTCGTCTTCAGGCAACTTAGGCGGGCGAGAATGAAAAGCGGTATTGGGTTCTATTGTTAACTGATACCAAGATAAATGGGTTGGATTCAGTGAAATAGCGGTGGTTAAATCATCAAGGGCGTTAGCAATGTTTTGCTGTGGTAAGCCATGCATTAAGTCAAGATTAAAGGTTTTTATACCACAAGAATAAGCCAACTCGGCTGCTTTTTTTGCTTGGTTACTGTCATGAATTCGACCTAATTTTATTAGTTTGTCAGATTCAAAACTTTGTACACCAATCGATAGTCTTGAAACACCACCATTAAAGAATCCAATAAACTTTTCAGCTTCAACGGTGCCTGGGTTCGCTTCTAACGTTATTTCAATGTCATCTTTATGTGAGAAGCGCGCAAGGACTTGGGTTAATAAACTTTCAATCGCCTGTGCAGAAAATAAGCTCGGTGTACCACCACCAATAAAAATAGTGTGTAATGGGCGATCACTTAGAGAGAACTTGGCGATATCTGCATCTAAATCATCAATAAGATGTTTTACATACTCTTCTTCTGGAACCGCTGATTTCAAAGCATGTGAGTTAAAATCACAATATGGGCATTTTTCAACACACCAAGGGATATGGATATATAAAGAAAGCGGGGGCGCTTGTAGCATTATTATTTAACACCAAAATGTTGTACAAGCTTAGCAAGTGCTTGGCCGCGGTGACTTAAACTATTTTTTAAATCGCGAGGCAATTGTGCTGAAGTTTGTTGCTGTAGCTCTTGCCAAAAAATAGGATCATAACCAAAACCTTGTTCGCCCAATTTTTCATGGGTAATTGTGCCTTCCCAAACGCCATGACAAATTATCGGCGTTGGATCGTGCTCGTGTTTCATATAAACCAGCACACAATGAAATCTAGCGGTACGTAGTTCATTAGGTATATTCTCTAATGCTTTTAACAGTTTATCAGTATTGTCACTATCACTAGCGTTTTCACCCGCGTAACGCGCCGAATAAACCCCCGGTGCGCCATTTAATGCATCAACCTCTAAACCTGAGTCGTCAGCGATTGCCGGTAAGCCCGTTATTTTAGCTGCATGACGCGCTTTAATGATGGCATTTTCAACAAAAGTAGTGCCTGTTTCTGCCACTTCACTGACATTAAATTCACTTTGGGGTTTTATTTCAATGTTATGTGCGGCTAATAAATGGCTAAGCTCTTTAACTTTACCTGGGTTGCCTGTGGCTAATACGATGGTTGACATTTTGTACCTTGAGCGTGTAGAAATGAAAAAGTAAAATCAGGTAAAACCTGATTTTATATATTAATTATTTGTATACAATTAGTGATTAATCAACATAAAATTTCTGTTTGAATTTAAGCTGGTGGGTTTCTTTGCCGTCACTAATGGTGATATCAAAGTAAAAGGTTTCTTCGTTGGTGTAATTAACTTGTGCTAAATAATAAATAGCATCACCTTCTTTTACTTCGTCAAATTCAAGGGTTTTGATTTGACCAATATCATTTCGAGCTTTTCCTTGAATAGTTACTGCTTTAGCTGGCGTTGACGGTTTAGTATCGTCTAAAACCGAAATATTAATTAAACCGTTAAAACGACTACGTTCAATATCATAAGCTTTTGCGACTTTTGGGGTTAAAAATGTGGCATTTATTGCCATATAATGAACTTGCATCGAACCCAATTTTTTCATGTTTTCAGCAAAAACGTTACTGACTAGGGTCAATGAAACTAAAATAATAAATAAACAGGTTTGAAAGATATTTTTCATAATGTGTTCCTTTTTGTTTTAATGATCCATACATTTAATAAGACAGGTTTTATAGCCAAATTATTACAAAACCTGTTTTATTGTTTCTACGTTATTATAGCATTGCCCAACCTGGAATGGCGCCAGATAGGAAAATATTAATTACGTTTAGTAATAAGAAAGCAATAAGTATAGATAAGTCTAAACCACCAATGCTGGGTACAATACGTTTTATCGGTTTTAAAAACGGTTCAGTTAACTGCTGGAAGATAGCTTGCGTAGGGTTATAACCCTGAACTACCCAGCTCATTAATGCCATAACGAGCATTAACATAAATAGCAATACACCCGTTTGTTTAATTAAATAAATAAGACCTAAGTATAGCGCCGAAATAATATTGATATCTCCACCATTAAGTAATGGGATAAGAATAAACTTTAACGCTGCTACGGCAAAAGCTAACAGCAATGTTGATACATCAATACCACCAAAACCAGGTATAACGCGGCGAAGCGGAATAACGGCTGGGTTGGTAACTTTTACAATAAACTGGCTTAACGGGTTATAAAAATCAGCACGGACCAATTGTAACCATACACGTAAAACTAACAACATTAATAATGCGTCAAAGGCAAAGCTCAGCAAATAATTAATGGCTTCCATCTACTTCTCCAAAACTTAATAATTAATAAAATTCAAACGGTATTAAACGTTATTTTGCGCCATTTCTTTCGCGCGATGCAATGCACTGTTCATTGCATTTGTTACTATTTTATCCAAACCATCATCTATAAAAGAATTAATAGCAGCATTGGTTGTACCACCTTTTGAGGTGACCTTAGCGCGTAATTCACTGATTGGAATATCGTTGTTTACCACCATTTGCGCAGCACCTAAAGCGGTTTGCTGCACTAATTCACGGCTTTCTTTTGCTGAAAAACCTAACGCTATCGCTTGTTTTTCCATCGCTTCCATAAACAAAAAGAAATAGGCAGGCGCTGAGCCAGAAACCGCGATAATATTGTCAATTTCATCTTCAGTGGCTAACCACTTGATAATACCTACCGAACTCATTAGTTCTTCGGCAACCTGTTTTTGTTGAGTATTAACATTTTCGTCGGCATATAAACCAGTAACACCTAAACCAATCTGCGACGGGGTATTGGGCATAGTACGAATAATGCCACAAGGTTTGGCTAAGGCTTTTTGCATTTGTGCAACAGTGCAGCCAGCAGCAACGGAAATAAAGCACTTGTTGCTAATATCAATTTCTTGGCTGATTTTTTGGCAAACCTCAGCAATAAAGTGAGGTTTAACACCAAGTACAATAAAATCTGCAAAATTAGCCGCAACGATATTGTCTGCTGTTTCTTTAATACCAAGTTGCTCTTGTAAAGCCAGTCGCTTCTCAGGTGAAGGGTTTGATACGATAATATCTTGAGCGGCAAAGCCTGTGTTTACTAAGCCAGAAATAATTGCGCCATTCATGTTACCAGCGCCAATAAAAGCAATTTTTGTCATGAAATACCTATGATAAATAAGAATGTGAATATTTTAACTATTGTAACGAATTATACTTAAAGAAAGTGAAATAGATTGTATCCGAATATAACTATTTATCTTCTCTAGCGCCAAAAATGGCTGAGCCAACTCTGACCATAGTCGAACCTTTGGCAATAGCGTCACTCAAGTCACCTGACATGCCCATCGATAAAGTATCCATACTAGGATGTTCTTTTTTTAATTGCGTATAAAGTTGCTGCATTTTTTCAAAACTTTGTTCTGAGGCATTTTTCTCAGGGATAGCCATTAAGCCGCGAAGGGTTAAATGTGGGCAATGCTCAATACAATCAACTAACGCTTTAATATCTTTAACGGCTATGCCAGACTTGCTTTCTTCGCCACTAATATTGACTTGTAAACAAACGTTGAGGGGAGTATCTTGGCTAGACCTATGATCATTAAGGCGTTTTGCTACTTTAATGCGGTCAACACTATGTACCCAAGCAAAGTTATCGGCAATTAATCGTGTTTTGTTTGACTGTATAGGACCAATAAAATGCCAAGTAATGTCTGACAAACTTTGTAATTCTGCTATTTTTTCAACGGCTTCTTGAATATAGTTTTCACCAAATTCTCGTTGGCCCGCTAAATAAGCTTGTTCGATCATGGCACTAGTTTTGGTTTTACTTACCGCGAGTAAGGTCACCTGTGAAGATGGACGTTTTGCTAGCTCGCAAGCATTAAAAATTTGCAGATTTATCTTAGCAAGATTATCTTTAATGGGTGTCATATTGTTTTGTGTCAATTTAGTTTCAACTTACTTTATATTATAAAAAATAATTATTAAGAGGTCTTTTTATGGATATTACCGAATTACTTGCTTTTAGTGTGGAAAATAATGCATCTGATCTACATTTATCTGCAGGCACTCCGCCTTCAATTCGTGTTGACGGTGACGTACGTAAACTCAATATCCCAGCATTTGACGAGAAAGATGTTAATGCTCTGGTCTATGATATTATGAATGATCGTCAACGCAAAGAGTATGAAGAAAATTTAGAAGTCGATTTTTCTTTTGAAGTGCCAAATTTAGCACGTTTTCGTGTCAATGCTTTTAATCAAAATCGTGGCCCTGCAGCGGTATTTCGTACTATTCCAAGCAAAATATTATCCTTAGATGATTTAGGCTGTCCTGATATCTTTCGTGAAATTTCTGATATACCTAGAGGCTTAGTTTTAGTCACGGGCCCAACAGGCTCAGGTAAATCAACCACTTTAGCGGCTATGGTCGATTATATTAATAACAACAAACACGATCATATTCTTACCATTGAAGATCCTATTGAGTTTGTTCACGAAAACAAAAAATGTTTAATAAACCAACGTGAGGTTCATCGCGATACACTAAGTTTTGAAGCTGCTCTGCGCAGTGCTTTACGTGAAGACCCTGATGTTATTCTTGTTGGTGAAATGCGCGACTTAGAAACCATTCGTTTAGCGATGACAGCGGCGGAAACCGGCCACTTAGTTTTTGGTACTTTACATACAACCTCTGCACCAAAAACCATCGACCGTATCATTGATGTTTTCCCCGGTGAAGAGAAATCTATGGTGCGTTCAATGTTATCAGAATCACTTCGTGCGGTTATTTCACAAACCTTGATTAAAAAAGTGGGTGGGGGTCGTGTTGCCGCTCATGAGATAATGTTAGGTGTTCCTGCAATAAGAAATTTAATTCGTGAAGACAAAATAGCGCAGATGTACAGTGCCATTCAAACCGGTATGTCTCATGGTATGCAAACTATGGATCAGTGCTTGCAAGGTCTAGTGAATAGAGGCTTAATAACTAAGCAAGATGCGATGGAAAAAGCAGTGGATAAAAATCAATTTAGAGGTTTCTAAAGCCAGCTCAAACCATGGGTATCTATTGCTTGCAAGGTCTAGTGAATCGAGGCCTGATAACTAAACAAGATGCGATGGAAAAAGCAGTGGATAAAAATCAATTTAGAGGCTTCTAATTTAGAGGTTTCTAAAGCCAGCTCAAACCATGGGTATCTATTGCTTGCAAGGTCTAGTGAATAGAGGCCTGATAACTAAACAAGATGCGATGGAAAAAGCAGTGGATAAAAATCAATTTAGAGGCTTTTAAAGCACGGTCAAACCATGGGTATCTATTGTCTACAAGGTCTAGTGAATAGAGGCCTAATAACTAAACAGGATGCGATGGAAAAAGCAGTTGATAAAAATCAATTTAGAGGTTTTTAAAACTAGCTCAAACCCTAGGTGTCTATTACTTCACATTACGGTTTAAAAGATAAGAGAAAGATCAATGAATTTTCATGACTTATTACAAAAGATGGTAAAAGAAGGTGCCTCTGATATGTTTGTTACCGCTAAGCTTGCGGTAAGCGCCAAAGTAAATGGCGAGTTACAAGCAATCGATGATCACCTTTTAACAAGCGATGAATCGTTAGCTCTTGTTCATAACGCAATGAACGATAAACAGAAAAAGCAATTTACTGAAGAAAAAGAATGTAACTTTGCCATTTCAATTGACGACATTGGCCGCTTCCGTATTTCAGCCTTTTGGCAACGCGATATGGCAGGTATGGTTGTCCGACGTATCGTCACAGAAATACCTGATGCTGACGAACTCGGTTTACCGCCAATCTTAAAAGATGTAGTCATGTCAAAGCGCGGTTTAGTACTTTTTGTTGGTGGCACGGGTACGGGTAAATCAACATCAATGGCTTCATTGATTGGCTATCGTAATAAAAATTCGCGTGGCCATATTCTTACCATTGAAGACCCTGTTGAATTTGTTCATGAACATGCGCGTTGTATGGTAACGCAACGAGAGGTTGGTTTAGACACTGAAAGTTTCGATGCGGCCTTAAAAAGCTCATTACGCCAAGCACCCGATGTTATCTTAATTGGTGAGATCCGTAACCAAGAAACCATGGAACATGCGTTAAGCTTTGCTGAAACCGGGCACTTATGTATCGCAACCTTGCATGCAAATAATGCTAACCAAGCGATTGACCGTATTATGCATTTAGTGCCTGCCGATCAACATGGCAAGTTATTGTTTGATTTAGCGTTAAATTTACGCGGTATTATCGCTCAGCAACTGATCCCTACCTGCGACGGTAACGGGCGTGTTGCGGCGATTGAGATCTTACTTAACTCGCCTTATATCGCTGAACTTATTAAAAAAGGTGATATTGGTAGTATTAAAGAAGTGATGGAAAAGTCTAAAGAACTTGGCATGCAGACCTTTGATGGTGCTTTGTTTGAGTTGTATCAAAAAGGCTCAATAAACTATGCTGATGCATTGCATCATGCTGATTCACCTAATGATTTACGCTTAATGATTAAGTTGCGCAGTAATGAGCAAGGAGGCACCGGTGCATTAAGTGGCGTGACCATTGACGGTTTTGGCCCTAAAGATATTTAGTTAACAGATACTTAAGAAACATTGCTAGGTGTTAAGCTAAGTTTCTTGAACCGTGTAACAATAGATAGTCAAACCACTTGACGCATGAGCTTTATGTGGTTTGACTATATTGCTATTTTCTAGTCGTAAAGCGTTTCAAAATAGCTTTCAATAATTAATCTTGCTGACTCAGCATCAATATTATCCTTTTTTAAATTACGATAGCCTCCTGCGGCAAATAAACGTTCTTTGGCATCTGCTGTGGTTAAACGTTCATCTTGAAATTCTACCTTCAGGGCGAATTTATTCGATAAGCGGTTACCAAATTTTTTGGCATCAAGGGTTAATTGTTGCTCACTACCATCCATATTTAAGGGTAATCCCACTACTAAATAGTCAGGTTGCCATTCTTTAATAAATTTTGTTAATTCCATCTCATTAGGAATACCTTCTTTAGCTCTAATCGAGCCTAAAGGAGAGGCACTTCCGGTCATTTCTTGGCCAACAGCAACGCCAATATATTTTTTACCAAAATCAAAACCTAAAACGGTGCGTTGGCCGACATCTTTTGACACTTATTATTCCTCAATGTTGTTAAGCATGGCCAATATCCGTAGATAAATGAGCCATATCAATACCTAGTTTTTCTGTGGCTTTTTTCCAGCGCTGCTCAATCGGTGTATTAAAAACAATATCACCATCAGCAGGGGTTAAAAGCCAGGCGTTAGTTTTTATTTCTTCTTCTAATTGACCAGGCCCCCAACCAGCATAACCTAAGGTAACCATATATTTTTCAGGCGCACCTTCTGTCCCTAACGCCATTAAAATATCTTTAGAGGTGGTGATCATGACCTCTTTACTTAGCGATAACGATTGTTTCCAGCAATCTTGTGGGCTATGTAGAACAAAACCTCGGTCTTGAGAAACAGGACCTCCGGTTAGCACTTGTTGACCTAACTCAGGTGCTTGTTCTTTTTTAGCATCTATCTGGATGAGCAATTCGTTTAAAGTCACATTAACGGGTAAGTTAATAATAAGACCCATAGCGCCTTCTTCATTGTGCTCACAAATATAAGTTACGGTTTTATTAAAATAGGCATCGTCTAATGCAGGCATTGCAATTAATAGTTGATTTTCTAAGCTTTCCATACCATCACCTTTTACACTTTAAGTTTTAAAAAAACTCTATGTATCATTGTTTTTATAGAGGTATGGTGATCGTTTATTTCAAAGGATCACCGCTAGTAGAGACTCATAACTTTAAATGGTAAAAAATATAACTAAAATATTTATACTCTAGGACGAATATTTTCTTCTATTGCATCCATTAATTTTCCACTGATATTAATAGGATATGCAGCTTCAATTTCTCGGATACAGGTGGGACTGGTAACGTTAATTTCGGTAACTTTGTCACCAATAACATCTAACCCAACAAAGTATAGACCACGTTTCTTCAATTCTGGTGCAATAGTTTCAGCAATTAACCTATCGGTAGCACTAAGGGGTCTTGCTTCACCACGGCCACCGGCAGCTAGATTACCACGCGTTTCACCTTGTGCAGGGATACGTGCAAGGCAATAAGGCATAGGTTCACCGTTAACAATAAGAATACGTTTATCACCATCTTTAATTTCAGGCATGAATTCTTGCACCATGGCGTATTGATTACCGTGGTTGGTGAGTGTTTCTAATATAACACCGACATTAGCATCATTTTCTTTTATACGAAAAATTGACGCACCGCCCATGCCATCAAGTGGCTTAATAATAATGTCTTTTTCTTTTTGATGAAATTCACGAATTTTATCATTGTTACGTGTCACTAAGGTACGTGGTGTCAACTCTGCAAACCAAGCGGTGAAAAGTTTTTCGTTACAGTCACGCAAGCTTTGTGGTTTGTTTACAATTAATGTGCCTTCAACTTCTGCGCGCTCAAGCATGTAGGTCGCGTAGATAAATTCGGTATCAAAAGGAGGATCTTTACGCATTAAAACCGCGTCAAGTTCTGAAACAGCTATGTCGTTTACTTCGTCTAGTTCATACCAATGTTGAGGATCGTCAAAAACCTTTAATTTTTGTGCTGTGGCACGGCATTGTCCTTGATCAAGGTATAAATCTTTCATTTCCATGTAATAAATTTCGTAACCGCGCTTTTGAGCTTCGAACATCATCGCCATAGATGAATCTTTCTTTACATTGACCTGTGAAATAGGGTCCATTACTACGCCAAGTTTAATTGTCATCTTTATTTCCTAATGTGTTCGTTACTAATTAATATCGCCAAAGCGGCATTGCAATGCGGTAATTGCCGTTAATGCTGCCGTTTCTGTTCTTAATATTCTTGGTCCTAATAAAACATCAACAAAAGAGGCTTGATTGGCTCGTTTAATTTCATCGTCACTTAAACCGCCTTCTGGACCAATAAGTAAACGCACTCGCTGATTTGAATCATTTATGTTTTTTTCAGGCAAATTCATTATTGAGTATTGCGCTTTTGGGTGTAAATTTAGTTTTAATGAAGCAGTTTGTTGAGTTAGCCATTCATCTAAATAAACAGCAGGCATAACAATAGGGACCGAACAACGGCCACTTTGTTCACAAGCACTGACCACTATTTTTTGCCATTGGTCTATTTTTTTCTGTAAGCGATCGCCGTTTAGCTTTACTCCGCAACGTTCGGTAAATAGCGGGGTAATGGTGTTAACACCCAGCTCCACCGATTTTTGTAAGGTAAAGTCCATTCGGTCGCCACGTGAAATACCTTGCCCTAAATGAATATTTAATGGTGATTCAACATTTTTTTCGCTGAACGATTTTATAATGACTTGGGCATTTTTTTTACTAACGTCAGTTATTTCAGCTTGATAATCGCCAAGTACACCTTGGTTTAATTCGCCATTAAAAAGGGTTAAATCATCACCACTTTTTAAACGCAGAACTCTTATGGTATGGCCAAAGGCATCTTCACTTAAAGTAATAGTGTCGCCAACAGAAAATGATTGTTGCTGAAAAATTCTAGGATTGCTCATTTTTATTAATATTTTTTATTATCTTATCAAGAAATATAAGGGCGACTTGCTCATATTTCAATTATGATTTTATAAAATAGCGTAAAAACGGCTATTTAAAAAAAGCATAAGGTGTTTTCAATGTTTAAATACATTTTCAGACTGAATTAACTATCATCACATGTAATAATATATTCTTTAGCAATTTATTCTTAATAGTAGTTTTGTCACGTGCTGTTAGCACTAAACGGAGAACATAGATGTTCACAAAATATCAGCAAGCTTTTCAACCTATTTTATTTCGCGTTAGTCTTTTATCAGTGATGACTTTTACAGTGATAAGTTGTGGACAAGTTGAACAAGTTAAAATAGCAGCTCCTGCTCCCGCTGTTTCTGTTTATCAAATAAAGGTCAATGAAATTGGTAGTTACCGTGAATTTGTTGCTCGTTCAGTTGCGTCAAAAGAAGTTGACTTACGCGCTAGGGTTGAAGGTGAGTTAATCGATCGTAACTTTAGTGAAGGCTCTATTGTTGAAAAATCTCAAGTGTTACTTAATATTGATCCCGCGGCTTACCAAGTTTCTTTAGAGTCAGCAAAAGCCGATTTAGCCAGTAAAGTCGCTGGTGCTAATGGTGCTGCAAGAGACTTAAAACGTGGGCGTGAAGTCGCAGGGCAAGGTTATATTTCTCAATCTGATCTCGATAAATTAATAACTAATGATTCACAAGCAAGGGCATCAGTGCAGGTCGCCCAATCAACATTAGAAAACGCTGAGTTGAATTTAAGTTACACCGTTATTAAAGCGCCATTTTCAGGACGTATTGGCAAAGTAAATTATAGTATTGGCACGATTATCAGCCCAAGTAGTAACACACTGGCGACATTAACAGCAACAGATCCTATGTATGTCAGTTTTCAAGTAGAAGAAAGCGAATATGTTTCTTATTTACAAAAACATAAAAACACTCAAAAGCCTGAAGATTTATCGATTGATATTTCCTTACTTTTACCTAATAACACTCAATATAGTGAAAAGGGCCTGTTAACGTTTGCCGGAACAAAAATAGATCAAGGCATGGGAACGGTTGAATTACGCGCAATATTTAATAACCCTGATGGTATTATTGTGCCCGGTTTATTTCTTACTTTAATTATAGAAGGTAAGAAAAAAGAACAAATGGCCTTAGTGCCTCAGGTCGCTGTACAGGAAAGCCAACAAGGAAAATTTGTCCTTGTTGTTGGCGAAGATAATAAAGTTTCACAGCGTCTGGTTACTTTAGGGCGAAGAATTAATGCAATGTGGGTGGTTGAATCAGGTATTAACGCCAACGAGCGGGTTATTGTCGAAGGTTTACAAAAAGTCAGAAATGGTGTTGAAGTTAAACCCGTAGCTAAAAGTATTGATCCATTTACCGGTATTATTTCTGACTTTTTAGCCCAATAAGGGGACTGCTATGATCAGTAAAACGTTTATTCATCGCCCCAAGTTTGCCTTTGTTATTTCAATTGTTATCACCTTAGCAGGCATCATTGCTATGGGCTTATTACCCGTTAATATGTACCCACAAATAACACCACCACAAGTGCAAATTACTGCGGTGTATCCAGGTGCGAGTGCGCAAGTTGTCGAAGAGTCAGTTATTCGTCCCATTGAAGAAAAAATCAATGGTGTCGAAGATATGATGTACATCGAATCAACCGCTTCAAATAATGGCTCAGCAACCATTACCGTGTTTTTTAAAGTCGGTATCGATGACAATATGGCACAGGTCAATGTGCAAAATCGTGTCGCATTGGCTCAAAGTGCATTGCCTTCAGAAGTAACACGCTTGGGGGTTACGGTTAAGAAAAAGTCTAGCTCGATGTTAATGGCGATCAATTTATTTTCAAAACAAGCTGAAATCGACCAATTGTTTTTAAGTAACTATGCGACTAATTCACTAACTGAACCGTTAGGACGTATCCCTGGCGTTGCTGAAGCCAGTGTGATGGGTGAAATGACTTACAGCATGCGTGCATGGTTAAGACCCGACCGTATGGCATCATTAGGGGTTACCGTTACCGAGGTAAAACAAGCCCTTCAAGAACAAAATTTAATTGTTGCTGCTGGCAAGTTAGGTGCAAGCCCGGCATTGCCTAACCAACAATTTGAGTACTCCATTCAAGCAAGAGGGCGCTTAAAAACGGTTGAAGAGTTCGGGCAAACCATTGTTCGTGCTCGCACAAACGGTAATTTTGTCCGTTTGTGCGATATTGCACGCTTAGAACTAGGATCGCAAAACTATGGTGTTCAAGCACGCTTAAATGGCAACGAAACTGCATTCTTAGTTATTTATCAATTACCTGGTGCAAATGCAACAGAAGTTGCTCGTTTGGTTAAACTGGAAATGGAAAAACTATCAACACGTTTTCCTGCAGGGCTTGAATACGCTATCCCTTACGATACCACTGAGTTTATCTTACGCTCTATTGACGAAGTGAAAGTGACTTTATTTCAGGCGATAGTCTTAGTAGTTTTAGTAGTGTTCTTATTTTTACAAAATTGGCGAGCAACACTTATTCCGACCATCGCGATACCTGTGTCATTAATAGGTACTTTTGCCTTTATGTTGGCCATGGACTATTCGATAAACACTATCACTCTTTTTGGCTTAGTACTGGCGATAGGTATAGTCGTTGACGATGCGATTATCGTTATTGAAAACGTAGAACGAATCCTTAAAGAAGAGCAACTTGAAATAAAAGCCGCTGTCACTAAGGCAATGGAACAAGTCTCAGGTCCTATTATAGCGACTACTTTGGTGTTACTAGCAGTATTTATTCCTGTGGCCTTTATGCCAGGTATTACCGGAGAACTGTACAAACAATTCTCGGTTACTATTTCATTTGCCGTTATCATTTCTTCTGTTAATGCCTTAACACTTAGCCCTGCGCTTTGTACGGTGTTATTAAGTAAAGATAATATGAAGCCAATAAAATGGTTAATTCCCTTTGAACGGGGTATTAAGAAGATGACTGGAGGCTATACCACAGCGGTAAATTTTTTATTAAAACGCGCCGCTCGTGTTGGTATTATTGTTGGTGTTTTATTTATGGCAACTGGTTGGTTAACAACGTCGGTACCTTCGGGGTTTGTGCCAAGTGAAGACCAAGGTTATGTTTTTCTTAATATTCAATTACCAGATGCTGCATCGAGTAATAGAACACAAGCACTTATTGATAAAATAACGCCGATAATAAAAGCTGATCCTGCGGTGACTGATGTGATTACTGTTGCTGGTTTTTCATTATTAGGAGGAGCGGGTTCTAATAATGGTTTAGGCATTATTATGCTAAAAGATTGGGAGGACAGAACTGAACCAGAATTAGCGTTACGTGCTGTTATTCAACGTTTAATGGGGCAACTTTGGACCATACCAGACGCGCAAATCATGATATTTAATCCGCCGCCTATTCCTGGGCTAGGGTCAAGTTCGGGGTTTGAATTTAAATTACAAGATAGTGAAGGCAGAAGCCCAAGTGATTTGGCGCAAGTGATGAATGGTCTTATTTATGAAGCTAATCAGCGTCCTGAATTAAATCAAGTTTTTAGTACTTACCGCGCTAATGTTCCGCAATATTTTTTAGAGGTCGATCGAAATAAAGCCAAAGCCCAAGGTGTCGCTTTGTCTGATATTTTTATTACTTTACAAGCCCAACTTGGCTCAATGTATATTAACGATTTTAGCCAGTTTGGTCGTACTTATAGAGTAACTGTTCAAGCAGAAAAAGAGTTCCGCAAAGACCCGTCTGACTTACGTCACTATTTTGTCCGTAATCAAGAGGGTGAAATGGTGCCATTAACGACACTGGCTAAGTTAGAACCTATTTTAGGACCAACAAGTATCGGACACTTTAATTTATATCGTAGTGCTAACATTACTGGGCAAGCAGCGAGTGGTCATTCATCAGGTGAGGCAATAGCTATTATGGAAGAATTAGCTGGAAACTTACCTCAGGGCTATATTTTCGAATGGGCCGGGCAGTCTAAACAAGAAATTGAGGCAGGTAATTTAGCACCTGTTCTATTTGGCTTAGCATTGTTGTTTGTTTACTTATTTTTAGTGGCGCAATATGAAAGCTGGACCATACCATTCTCGGTTATCGCAGCGGTTCCCTTGGCATTGTTTGGTTCAATGTTAACGCTGTATATCTTGGGCATGGAGAATAACATTTATGCTCAGGTGGGGTTAGTGCTACTCATCGGCTTATCGACTAAAACCGCGATTCTTATTGTTGAGTTTGCCATGGAACTTAGAGCCGCAGGTAAAAGTATTATGGAAGCCGCGCTTGATGCCGCAAAATTAAGATTTAGAGCCGTATTAATGACTGCACTCTCTTTTGTGTTAGGTGTAATTCCTTTGGTTATGTCTTCGGGGGCAGGCGCTAGTAGCCGGATATTCTTGGGTGTTACCGTACTATCAGGTATGTTAGCTGCTACTATATTGGGTACTTTACTTGTGCCATATTTCTATATGATTATTCAAAGGTTGCGCGAAAAACTTAAAGGCTCACCGAGTTAACGAATTTTTATTGAAATACTTTGCCTTTTAAAAGACTTTTCACTGTGGTGTTAAGTCTTTTTTTAGCTCTAAATAATACGATAGACAACAACTTTATAATTAAGGCGAGCGACGAGGTACTTTATCTAAATAAGCGCTTTTGATAGAATGCGCATCTTTCGACTAACATCGCTAGTAGCAGGTGTTGGTTTTATATTAATCTACAGCTCCGGATTTACGTTCTGGCTGGCTCAATGGGTATTATTACTATGCAAAATATTACTGTCTGTGCACTTTATAAATTTGTGCGCTTAGAAAACTTCGAACAACTTAAATCACCTTTATTAAGCGTTATGTTAGAAAACGAGATCAAAGGTACGTTATTACTCGCTAACGAAGGTATTAACGGTACGGTTGCAGGTACAAAAGCCAGTATCGATCTGCTTTTAGCTCATTTAGAGACGGATGAACGTTTAATTAATGTTTCTCATAAATATTCATATGCTGATGAAAACCCTTTTCAACGTAGCAAAGTAAAATTAAAAAAAGAAATTGTTACTATGGGTGTTGAAGGCATTGACCCATTATTAACCGTTGGTACTTATGTGAAACCAAAAGACTGGAATGCGCTTATTTCAGATCCAGAAGTTTTATTGATTGATACGCGTAACGATTATGAAATTGAAATTGGTACCTTTAAAAACGCCGTTAACCCTAAGACTGAAACGTTCCGTGAATTTCCAGAATATGTTGCCCAACATTTAGATAAAAATAAGCACAAAAAAGTGGCTATGTATTGTACTGGTGGTATTCGTTGCGAAAAATCAACAGCTTACTTGAAAGAGCAAGGCTTCGAAGACGTTTACCACCTTGAGGGAGGTGTGCTTAAATATTTAGAAGAAGTTGAACAAGAGAATTCAATGTGGGAAGGCGAATGTTTTGTTTTTGATGGCCGTGTTGCCGTTGGACATGGTTTAGAGCAAGGCCAGTACGACCAATGTTTTGCTTGTCGTTACCCGATAACAAGCGAAGAAATGCAAAGCGAACACTATGTTAAAGGTGTGAGTTGTCATCGTTGTTATGACAAGTATACCGACGAGCAGCGCAGTGGTTTCGCTGAGCGTGAGCGTCAAATAAATTTAGCGAACCAACGAGGCGAAAAGCATATTGGTGGCAATGTTCAAGATGTTATCGAACAACGACGAAAAGATAAAGTTGCCAGCAAAAAAGCACAGTCGACTAAGTCGTGATGAGCTAGGTTGCTATTTACCCTTTGAACATAAAAAAAGCGACTTATTAAGTCGCTTTTTTATTAGGAGCCTTGATGTTTAGTCGTGAAAACTAAAAACCAGCAGCTTTTCTAAGTGCGTCAGCTTTATCAGTTCTTTCCCACGTAAATGCAGTAAAAGTATCATCACCAACAGTGACTTCAACAGGTTCACGACCAAAATGTCCGTAAGCTGCTGTCATCTGATACATAGGGTGTAACAAATCAAGCATCTTAGTAATGCCGTATGGTCGTAAATCAAAATGTGCTCTTACCAATTCAATTAATTTTGCTTCAGAGACTTTACCGGTACCAAAGGTTTCAATTGAAATTGACGTTGGCTCAGCAATACCAATGGCATAAGAAATTTGAATTTCACAACGGTCAGCTAAACCAGCCGCAACGATGTTTTTTGCTACATAACGACCAGCATAAGCAGCACTGCGATCAACTTTTGATGGATCTTTTCCTGAGAAAGCACCACCACCATGACGAGCCATGCCGCCATAGGTATCAACAATAATTTTACGACCCGTTAAACCACAATCACCTACCGGACCACCAATAACAAAACGGCCAGTAGGATTAATAAAGTATTTAGTATCTTTAGTTAATAACTCGGCAGGTAACACAGCTTTGATAATATTTTCCATCACAGCTTCGTGCAAATCTTCTTGAGAAATCTCTGGATTATGTTGAGTTGATAAAACAACCGCGTCAATCGCTACTGGCTTATTATCTTCATAAATAAAAGTGACTTGAGATTTAGCATCAGGACGCAACCAAGGTAAGACCCCTGATTTACGCACTTCAGCTTGACGCTCTACTAAACGATGAGAATAAAATATTGGTGCAGGCATTAACGTTTCAGTTTCATTGGTCGCATAACCAAACATTAATCCCTGGTCACCAGCACCTTGATCTTCAGGGTTTGCTCGGTCAACACCTTGGGCAATCTCAGGTGATTGCTGACCAATTAAATTCATAATGCCACAAGTTTCACCATCAAAACCAACGTCAGACGAAGTATAGCCAATATTACTGATAACATTACGGGTAATCGCTTCTAGATCAACCCATGCCGTGGTAGAAACTTCACCTGAAATAATAGCTACACCAGTTTTCACCATAGTTTCACAAGCGACACGAGCATTCTTATCTTTAGCGATAATAGCATCAAGTACCGCATCAGAAATTTGATCGGCGATTTTATCCGGATGACCTTCAGAAACTGATTCAGAAGTGAAAAATTGAGTAGACATATAACCTCAGAAAAATGTAATAGTTTAAAATATTTTCGAATTGGAGTTATTCTAACTGCAAGATTAACTATTTTCTAGTTTTTTTACGCCTAGATGGCTAAACGGCTAAAAATAATTATTAATTGTTCATTTATAGAGCAGGAAATTGCTGAAGGGTAACATTCTGACCAAAAAGTACTGACATCAATTTGGCTTGTTGCTTAGATACCTTAGAGCTAAAAAAGTGTTGTTGTGAAATAGATAGAGTACTTGCCAATAATCCTTGGTTTGCCAGTTGCCGAGTAAGTTGATCCGTTACGGGCTGAGCGGTTTCCATGATGGTAATTTTATCACCAACAATTCTTTGTATAAGCGAACGAACAAAGGGGTAATGTGTACAACCTAAGACTAAGGTATCTATATTACTTTGCACAAGAGGTTGCAAAAAAGTATGCAGTATTTCAAGGCACTGTTCACTTTCATGAAGGCCTTGCTCGATAAGCTCTACTAAGCCAGGGCATGGCTGAATATAAATTTCAGCGCCATTTTTATGCTTATTCACTAAAGATAGAAAACGAGTATTTATTGCGGTTGCCCCTGTTACTAACAAGGCTACCTTCTTTGTTTTACTGTGCAACGCAGCGGGTTTTATCGCTGGTTCAACGCCAATAATTGGAATTGAAACCCTTAAACGCAGTTGATCGATAGCGCTAACTGTTGCGGTATTACAGGCAACAACAATGGCTTTTACCTGTTGGCGAATCAACCAGTCAGCAATTTTATTTACCCGTTCAATAATTTCTGCTGACGACTTATCGCCATAAGGTGCAAATTGACTATCAGCCACATAAATAAGATTTTCATTGGGTAAATGTTGATGGATACACTTAGCAATCGACAAACCACCAATGCCAGAGTCAAAAATACCGATCGCTGGTGTGTCAGCATAAACTTGCCCTTGTGGTTTTTTTGATTTGTTGGCTAGATGATTTTGGGTCATGTTGTCTATGGTTATTAACTAACTGATAAAATTCGTCTTTGTTATATTGATTTTTTAGATAAAAGTAAAGCGCACTAGCCATTATTTACTAAGTATGTAGCGTTTACTGCACTTGCCACTTATTTCTCAGTTTGTCTAAAGTGCCATTTTTCTCTATTATTTTATAAGCGTTGGTATATTTAGTGACAATCTTTTTATCGCTATTTAGACTAAAAGCAAAATATAAGTCATGATTAACGACTGAGAGAGGTATAATTTTTTTTAGTCTACTTACCTCTAAATTTAATTTACTCGCTCGCGCCACTAAGGTGCTCTTTGTTCCCGTTATAAAATCAACTCTATTAAGGTAGAGCATCTGTAAGCTTTGCTCTGGTGAAACGACAGTATAAATAAAGGGGTAGTCTTGTTGCTGAAAATATTGAGCGGTACTTGACGAATTAGTGACCGCCAATTTATATTTTTTAAGTTGCTCTATATCAGTGACGGGTGTTTTAAATTTTTCTTGTAAACACCAAGCATAAATATCTTCTCTCATTAATTTACCGCCCCAAATAAATAGATTTTCTCGAACTTTGGTGCGAGATAGTGAAAAGATAAGAGTATTGGGTTGGTTAAGTGCGGTTTTATAAGCTCGAGCCCAAGGGAATACTTGTAAATCAATTTCATCACCGGTAATTTTGAATATTTCCTGCATGACTTCTACGGAGAATCCACTTAGCGCAGTATTCTCTTGATAGAATTGGTAGGGCGGTAATATCTCAGTAACAACAAGTTGCTTAGCGATACTTGATGAAGTATTCAGCATTAGCAACAGCATTACACAAAGGTATTTTATAGGCATATAAACAAGTAAGCTAATTAATAACAATAAGTGTATTAAGTATATAGTAAGTTAGCCTTTTATTCTTTATTTCAGCTGTAACATTATAAATAATATTTGATAAATAAGATGTTGTTAGGTGCTGCGCGGAGGTATCAGGTCTAAGCCTAATATGTTTAAACCTGCGATGGTTTTAAAAAGGATGCTTCCAAGGTGCCGCAGTCCACTTTAGTCCTGAACACCGGGTGTTCAGGGCGGAGGTATCATTTCAACCGTAGGCTTCCCGATACGAGCCGGGCTTGCACAATAGTTAATAATCAACTTCCTTAGTTAAAACTTATCGGCTCAGGGACATAGTTAACATACAAACACCCCAGAAGACGAAATTAGTATAGCTAATTTTTCAAAGCGATTTAAGTGTTTTTTTGTAACTTAAGTTTGTTTGTTTTTTTAGTGAACAGAGGTTGCTGAAAAATCAGGCTTTCTTGAGGTATTCGGAAATTACAGCTTGTTTGATAGTCGCTTGTAGTAAATCAATTTTACTTTGCATCGCAGCACGTTCATCGATAATTTCTTTACGAGCAGCTAATAAATCATTAGATAAGTTAAGTGCAGTCATTACTAGTGATTGTTCAGGTGTCTTTATAGAACAAGTTTTACTGTCTGTTAGCAAACGTTGGTTTAACTCTTCCGCGGCTAATAATAAAGACGACTCTTGCCCGCTAGGACATGAAATCTTCAGTCTTCTATTAGCAACTTCAATGGTAACCGAGTGTTGACTCATAACAGGCTTATTCTCACAAAAACATCTTAATTAATAGTAATATATACATATCTGAGCACTATAGCGATGAGCAGTACACTATGCAAGCGTTCTCTAGGGTTTTCTCCTTTTAATCTCTAGCATCATAAAAGCGTGAATGTTACGATACCTTGCATTAACTCACGCATTTTATTGATGATTAAAACATGTCCAACGAAACCTCTTTAGACTTTGCCTCAGTGCAAGCAATTCTTACAACAGAAAGTATTACCGTCCATGGCGCTGAATTACATGGGGTATTAACTGGCTTAGTTTGTGCCGGTTTTACCTTTGAAAGTGAGGACTATATCGTGATGATTAATGACTTGTTTAACAACGGCGAAGGTTTACCTCGTGCCGTTAAGTCGTTGGTGAAATCAATGTTTGCAAAAGTTTGGCATGACATTATTGATGACTCTTATGGTTTTCAATTAACGTTACCCGATGATGACGATAGTAT
The DNA here is from genome assembly GCF_014077195.1 of Colwellia sp. BRX9-1. NCBI lineage: Bacteria > Pseudomonadati > Pseudomonadota > Gammaproteobacteria > Alteromonadales > Colwelliaceae > Colwellia > Colwellia sp. BRX9-1. The sequence continues at coordinate 382,937 of NZ_JACGVM010000002.1, read as the reverse complement.
AGTTGAACGTGGCCATGCCTTAAGTGTTTGGGTACAAGGCTTCAATTTAGGATTCGGCCTACAACAAAAAAACAAAGCGGTATTATCAGAAGACGTTAAAGAAGTCCTTATTGATTTTGCTGAAATCTCTAATTTGTCTGACGAAATGGAAGAAGACGAAGATACCGAGCAAGCCTATTTTGAAATAGCTGAATATGTCAGAATTTCTGCTTTATTGTGTTTTACCGAGCTAGGCTCACCGCCAGAAAGTAAAAGCGCAGAAGATACTGTCCACTAAAAAAAGATCAAGTCATGAATACATCAACTTTAGTTAAAAATACTTTATTACCTTTGGCAGAATTCATCCAACGTCGTGCTCAATTTTTTGCTTCGATGCCAGAAAATTCTATTGCGATATTTTCCGCTGCACAAGAAGTCACGCGTAGTAACGATACCGAATATGCTTTTTGCCAAGATAAAAGTTTTTATTATCTAACGGGATATAACGAACCTGATGCTGTTTTAGTGCTGATTAAATCTGCTGATAAGGGAGAAGAAAATCAACAAAGTATTTTATTTAATCTTGAGAAAAATGCCCTTCAAGAAGTCTGGCACGGTAGGCGAGTAGGACAAACGTTAGCGGTAGAGCATTATGGTGTAGATGAATGTTTTCCACTAACCGAAATAGATCAATACCTCCCTGATTATATTGCGGATAAAAGTCACTTGTTGTTTTGCCAAGGAAAAAGTACCCGCTTAGATAGCCAAATATATGCATGGTTGTCAGCGGTTAAAGCGCAAAGCCGCCTTGGCGTAAAAGCACCGACACTATTGGTTGATTGTCGAAATATTATTGAAGAAATGCGTTTAATCAAAAGTGCCGGCGAACTCGATATTATGCGTCAAGTAAATATTATTAGCGGTGCGGCTCATGCCAGAGCGATGAAACAGTCAGCGATTGGTAAATTTGAATACCAATTAGAAGCGGAAATATTGCATGAATTTGCCAGTAATGGTGCAAGGCACCCCGCTTATGGCAGTATCGTTGCCTGTGGTGATAATGGCAATATTTTACATTACACTAACAATGATGACGTACTGAAAAATAATGAATTGGTGTTGATTGACGCCGGTGGTGAACTTAGCGGCTATGCGGCTGACATTACTCGCACCTTTCCTGCAAATGGCAAGTTCACATTAGCACAACGAGAAGTCTATCAACTCGTGCTAGATGCACAGAACTTAGCGATTGATGCAATAAAGCCACACGCAACCTTTGCCGAGCTTAATGTTTTAGTGAATAACTTCCTAACTTCAGGTTTACATCGTTTAGGTATATTGTCTGGGAATTTAGCTCTGTTAATCGAGGATAAAGCCTGTAAAAAGTATTTTATTCATGGTTTAGGGCACTGGTTGGGTTTAGATGTTCATGACGTTGGTGATTATCAGTCAAATGATAAACGCGAGCAATGTCGAGCGTTTGAACAAGGTATGGTGATGACCATAGAGCCGGGCATTTATATTCCACTTGATGATTATAGTGTTGATAAAAAGTGGCGCGGTATAGCAATAAGAATTGAAGATAATATAGCAGTAACTGATCAAGGTCATGAAAACTTAACGGTAAATGCGCCAAAATCAATTGCTGAAATTGAACAACTAATGACTGCGAATAATTAACTGACTTTTTTATCGTCAATTCACATTGCCATATGAACTTGTCATCATAGATTTACGTATTTACATTCAGGCAGCAATCATTAATCAATGTTTTATTTCACAGTTCAATGATGAATTGGCAATGAACTTAGCATTTCACTTTAACGCTTTATCTTAAGCGACTGTATTAAATAGCTAAAAAAAGTAACTATGAAAAAAGAATTCGATATCGTAATTTCTGGTGGTGGTTTATCTGGTGCATTAATGGCACTGAGTTTGATCGACTGCAAAAAACAACAGGGTCAGCCACTGTCTATTGCCATTGTTGAAGCTAATCCGGTATTAGAAGATCCAAGATTAACTTTTGACGATCGTGTGTTAGCGCTTTCACATGGCACAGCAACCTATTTAGAACGTTTAGGCGTTTGGCAACAATTAAAGCACCTAGCCGAGCCCATTAAAAATATTCATATCTCTGATCGAGGCTTCTACGGTAAAGCTCGACTTTATGCTGAGCATCATCAAGTTAATGCACTCGGCTTTGTTGTTGAAATGTCATTGCTTGGGCAAGCATTATTAAGCAGTTTAAAAGAGAAAAACAAAATAACAGGTAATATCACTTGGTTCACTCCCGATAAAATAACCGATATTACTTGGCAAAAAGAGCAGGTTGAACTGACGCTTAATTCAACAGCAAAGCTTAGCGCGAAATTACTATTAGCCTGTGATGGTGTTCATTCAGCCTGTCGAAAATTTGCTAACATTGCTGTTCAAGAGTCTCACTACGATCAATCGGCACTTATTACCAATGTAAGTACGGCGATTCCCCACAACAATTTGGCTTTTGAACGCTTTACTGATACTGGTCCTATTGCGATGTTACCGCTGTCAAAACAGGGGAGCGCAACAAGTGATAGTCGTTGTTCTTTGGTATGGACATTACCGCCTGAACAAGCAGATAAAATGCTAGCACTTAGCGATAAACAATTCCAAGATGAACTTGAAAATGCTTTTGGTAGTTGGCTTGGCGCAATAACCCAAGTGGGTAAGCGCGATGTATATTCGCTTAAATTATTAATGGCAGATGAACAGGTTTTTCATCGGATGGCACTTATTGGTAATGCTTCTCACACTATTCATCCTATTGCCGGACAAGGTTTTAATTTGGGTGTAAGAGATGTTAAGCAAATGGTGGAGCTGATCAAAGTAGCCTTAAATAACAATCAAGACATTGGACAATTTTCTCTGTTAAGTCATTATGCCTCGCAACGAAAGTTAGATCATCAGCAAGTCATTGGTTTAACCGATTCGTTAGTGACACTTTTTTCAAATAAATTGCCCCCTTTAGTTATAGGTCGTAATGTTGGTTTGAAAGTTATGAATTATTTATCACCTTTAAAAAGTCGCCTCGTTAGAAAAACGATGGGTTATTAAGGGTGAAACCAAGGTAACTAAAAACACCCAGTTAACCTAACGTAAAGCCATTTTAAAATTAAGAAGAATAACATGCAAAAATTTGATGTATTAATTGTTGGCGGCGGCATGGTGGGCTTGACCTTAGCTTTAGCGCTACGTCAGCAAACACAGTTAACCGTTGCTATTGTTGACACTTCTCCTCCGGATGAATTATCAGAACAGCCTGATGTTCGAGTTAGTGCGCTTAATGTCGCCAGTAAACAAATTTTTGATAATCTTGATGTTTGGCCATTAATTCAACAAAAACGTATTCAAGCTTATACTGATATGCATGTTTGGGATAAAGCTGGCTTTGGCAAGTTACTTTTTTCTTGTGACGATTTAGCCGATACCTCAGCCAATGAACAGCTAGGTTGGATCGTTGAAAATAGCGTTATACGTCAGAGCCTTTGGCAAAAAGCAAAAGCAGATCAAGGTATAATTTTTTATACTGAGAATACCTTAAGTAATATAAGTATTGGTGAAAGTGAGGCTTTTGTTAGTTTTACATCAACTAACGGCAACCCTATGCCAATAACCGCTAAATTAGTGGTTGGTGCTGATGGCGCAAATTCTTGGGTTAGACGTCAAATGGCGTTCCCTTTAACTTTTCGTGATTATGATCATCACGCTATTGTTGCTACGGTAAAATGTTCACAAGGACACCAAAATACCGCATGGCAAGTTTTTCTAGAAACTGGCCCTCTAGCGCTACTACCACTTAACGACGCTCTTGGAACGCAAGACTTATGCTCGATTGTTTGGTCTACATCCCCCGAAGATGCAATTCGTTTAAATGGCTTAACCCCAGCAGAGTTTTCAAAAGCGTTAACGGCAGCAAGTGATGGAAAATTAGGGAATATTGAACTACAGAGTAAACGTTTTACTCATCCGCTAACTATGCGTATCGCCCAAAGCTTTGTTCAAGAGCGTATTGCTTTGGTTGGTGACGCTGCTCATACCATTCATCCATTAGCAGGCCAGGGCGTTAATTTAGGTTTACTTGACGCGGTATCATTGGCGCAAATTATTAATGACAAGATAACCCAACAAAAATCCCCTAATGATGCTTGGTTAACCACTCGTTTGTTAAATGAATATTCGCGTTGGCGTAAAGCCGAAGCAACCGAAATGGTTGCAGCAATGGAGTCAATTAAACAAGTGTTTACGCCTCAACAAGGCGCTATAAAATTGTTGAGAGGTCTAGGTTTGTCTTTAATTAATAACTTAAAGCCCGTTAAGCAAGTCTTAATTAAACAAGCATTGGGTTTGAAAAGTGATTTACCTAAACTTGCAAAACTCAAAGACAAGTTATTTTAAAATTAACGTTGCTTTGAGCATTTAAGCAAACGCTTTTGACATGACAGTAAGAGCTTGTAATAACGTTTGCTCTGTTTTATAAAACTTATCTAATGATTGTCTTTTAAGTGTATGGTTAATCGATGAAAAATAATTTTATAAACGTCCTAATATTCCTCCTTCCTTTTGATATTATTAGCTTTTAAATTAATAAGTTTTCCTGAAAAAAAATGTCAGTAAAAAACACAAAATAAAAACCCAAGATTCTATTTTTTAACGAAGTAAAACTGATTATAATTTTCAAAACACGAGGTTTTGAAAATTAAATTTGGATTAAAATATTTATCTGGTTTAAAATTTGTATTATTGACTGTTTTCTTTGTTTTTAGTTGAATAGGTTGCTTTGCGCGGCTATAATCTGGCCAATTATTTTGTAAATATACTACCTTTAAGCTTGGCTTAATGGTGAATTCAACAATTAAAGTGGAATACATACGATGACTAATAAAACCGTATTACATGCTAAGCATATTGAAGCTGGCGCAAAACTAGTTGATTTTCACGGCTGGGAAATGCCAATTAACTACGGCTCGCAAATAGAAGAGCATAATGCTGTTCGAACTGATGCCGGCATGTTTGATGTTTCACACATGACCATTGTTGATATTAAAGGTGTTGATGCCAAAGCATATTTACGCCGTTTAGTGATCAACGATGTTGCAAAATTAACCGTTGAAGGTAAAGCCCTTTATACCGGTATGCTCAATCACGAAGGTGGTGTTATTGATGATTTGATCATTTATTTCTTCACTGAAACTTATTATCGTTTGGTTGTTAATTCAGCAACGCGCGTAAAAGATTTAGCGTGGATGAATGAACAATCGGCTGGTTTCGACATTACAATTACCGAACGTCCTGAATTTGGCATGATTGCCGTGCAAGGTCCTCAAGCTAAAGCTAAAGTAGCTTCACTATTAACACCAGAGCAAACTCAAGCTGTTGAAGGTATGAAGCCATTCTTTGGTGTTCAAGCCGGCGATTTATTCATTGCCACCACGGGTTATACCGGTGAAGATGGTTATGAAATAGTGGTTCCAGAAGACCAAGCAGCAGATTTATGGCAAAAACTACTCGACGCAGGTGTTGCACCTTGTGGTTTAGGCGCTCGTGATACCTTGCGCTTAGAAGCAGGCATGAATCTTTATGGTTTAGATATGGACGAAACTGTTTCGCCATTAGCGGCTAACATGGCATGGACCATTAGCTGGGAACCAACAGATCGTAACTTTATTGGCCGTGAAGTATTAACTGCCCAAAAAGCGGCTGGCGACCAACCTAAACTTGTTGGTTTAGTCTTTGAAGAAAAAGGCGTATTACGCACTGGCTTAAAAGTGATTACGCCATTTGGTGAAGGTATTATTACCTCAGGTACATTCTCGCCAACATTAGGTCATAGTATTGCTATGGCTCGTGTTCCTCGCAGCGTAAGCTTAGGCGACACTGTTGAAGTAGAAATGCGTAAAAAATTAGTTAACGTTAAAGTGATCAAAGCTGGCTTTGTTCGCAATGGCAAAAAAGTTTTTTAATTAATTTTTAATCATAAAGATTTGTTATAAAAGCAAGTAGAATGACAAGATTGGTCGAGGGTAAATCTATTTACGCTTGTCCAATATAGAAGAATAATTAAGCTATAGTATTTAATTGTTAGCCAATAGCGACAATTGAAATTGAGTTTACGATAAACAATAATTAACCTCAGGAAAATAAAAAATGAGCAACATTCCTTCAGAACTAAAATATGCAACATCACACGAATGGGTACGTCAAGAAGGTAACGGCGTAGTTACAGTTGGTATCACTGAACATGCACAAGACTTATTAGGTGACATGGTATTTGTTGAGTTACCTGATGTTGATGACGAAATCAGTACGGGTGACGACGTTGCAGTTGCAGAATCTGTAAAAGCAGCTTCAGACATCTACGCACCCGTTTCAGGTAAAGTTATTGAAGTAAATGAAGACTTAGAAGATTCTCCTGAATTAGTTAACTCAGACGCTTTTGGCGCTGGTTGGTTATTCAAGGTTCAGTTAGCTGATGAAGCAGAGTTAGATGCTTTATTAGATGCTGAAGGTTACGCGAACTCTATTGACGAAGACTAATTTCGGGCACATTTAGCTTTTATGCTGCGTTGCTTTTGATACTCGTCTAATCTCACTTGCTTAATAGCCTTTAGCTAAAGGCTTATTAAGCTTATAAGACTGATAATTTTAGCGCCTTACCAAAAAGCTAGCTGTTTACGAAATCTGTTATTAAGCCTCCAACTGCTTGTTTGGGGCTTTATTTTAGTTACGCCGTAACTAAAGACCCAGTAAATTAATTACCCACTTAAGAGAAGCTGTTTTATGACTACTCAATCAAAATCACTTGCTTATTTAGAGCAAACTCAAGACTTTATTCGTCGTCACATTGGCCCTAATGCCGAACAAACTCAAGCGATGTTAAAAGACATTGGCGCAGAGTCGGTTGACGCACTTATCAATGAAATCGTACCAAGTGATATTCGTTTATCAGCATTGCCTGCGATTGAAGAAAGTAAAACAGAAGCGCAAGCCTTAAGTGATTTAAAAGCCGTTGCAAGCTTGAACAAAGTAAACGACACCTACATTGGTTTAGGTTACTACGGCACATTAACACCGAACGTAATTTTGCGTAACGTGTTAGAAAATCCAGGCTGGTACACGGCTTACACGCCTTACCAACCAGAAATTGCTCAAGGTCGTTTAGAATCATTATTAAACTACCAGCAAATGTGTATCGACCTTACTGGTCTTGAACTAGCTTCTGCTTCATTATTAGATGAAGGAACTGCGGCTGCTGAAGCCATGGCATTAGCAAAACGTGTTTCTAAAAACAAAAAATCAAACTTGTTCTTTATCTCAAGTGATGTTTATCCACAAACTATCGACGTTGTTAAACAGCGTGCAGAAATGTTTGATTTTGACGTTATCGTTGCTCCTGCTCACGAAGCCGCTGACCATGATGTTTTTGGTGCTTTGCTACAGTATCCAAGTGCATCGGGTGAAATTACAGATATTAGTGAGTTAATTGAAAAAATTCACGCAAACAAAGGTATTGTTGCGGTTGCCGCCGATATCATGAGTTTAGTGATGTTAAAAGCACCGGGTGAATTAGGTGCCGATGCCGTTATTGGTTCAAGCCAACGTTTTGGTGTTCCAATGGGCTACGGCGGACCACACGCTGCATTTTTTACTACCTCTGAGAAATACAAACGTTCATTGCCTGGTCGTATTATTGGTGTTTCTAAAGATACCCGTGGTAACGCTGCATTGCGTATGGCAATGCAAACTCGCGAACAACATATTCGCCGAGAAAAAGCTAACTCAAACATTTGTACTGCCCAAGTACTCTTAGCTAACATGGCGGCGTTTTACGCGGTCTATCATGGTCCAAAGGGCTTGAAAATCATTGCTAATCGTATTCATCGTTTCGCAGATATTTTATGCTTAGGTACAGCCACAAAAGGCTTAACAGCTATTCATGCTAACTACTTTGATACCTTAACGTTCAATTTAGATAATAAAGAAGAAATCGTTGCACGCGCACTAGCTGCAGGTGTTAACTTCCGCACTGATGTTGCGGGTCAAATTAGTATTTCTCTAGATGAAACAACGACTCGTACTGATATTGCTGGTTTATTCGATATATTATTAGGCGCAGGCCATGGTTTAGACGTTAGCGACCTTGACGACAAAATAGTCAGTAGCGGTCATTCTTCAATTCCTGCAGCATTAGTACGTGAATCTGAAATATTGACTCACCCGGTATTCAATTCATACCACAGCGAAACAGAAATGCTTCGTTATATCAAAAGATTAGAAAACAAAGATTTAGCATTGAACCATTCAATGATTTCTTTGGGTTCTTGTACGATGAAGTTAAATGCAACAGCACAAATGATCCCAGTATCATGGCCTGAATTCGCTAACATGCACCCATTTGCACCCATTGACCAAGCTCAAGGTTATAAGCAAATGATTGACGAGTTAGGCGATTGGTTAGTTGAACTAACGGGTTACGACAACATTTCAATGCAACCTAACTCTGGTGCTCAAGGCGAGTATGCGGGTTTAATCGCGATTGTTAAATATCATGAAAGTCGTGGCGATGCACATCGTAATATTTGTTTAATTCCATCTTCTGCCCACGGTACAAACCCTGCGTCTGCGCAAATGGTTGGTATGAAAGTTGTTGTTGTTGCTTGTGATAAAGAAGGTAACGTTGACATGAACGACCTGCGTACTAAAGCAAGCGAAATGGCCGACAATCTTGCCTGTATTATGATCACATACCCGTCAACGCACGGAGTATATGAAACAACAGTAGCAGAAATTTGTAACATCGTTCACGAACATGGCGGTCAAGTTTATCTTGACGGTGCAAACATGAACGCACAAGTAGGCGTAACGTCGCCAGGCTATATTGGCGCTGACGTTTCTCACCTAAACTTGCATAAAACGTTTGCTATTCCACACGGTGGTGGCGGCCCAGGTATGGGACCTATCGGCGTTAAAGCACACCTTGCACCATTCTTGCCTGATCATGCATTAATTAACATTGATGAAAGTACTAAAGGTAATGGAGCCGTTGCAGCAGCACCATTTGGTAGTGCGGGTATTTTATGTATCTCTTACCTTTACTGTGCAATGCTAGGTAAGCAGGGCGTAACAGATGCGACTAAATATGCTATTACTAATGCCAATTATTTAGCTAAAAAGTTAAGCCAACATTACCCACTTTTATACGCAGGAAAAAATGGTCGTGTTGCTCATGAATGTATTATCGATTTACGTCCACTTAAAGCCACATCAGGTATTAGTGAAGTTGATATAGCAAAACGCTTAATTGATTATGGTTTCCATGCACCTACGATGTCGTTCCCAGTAGCGGGTACTTTCATGATTGAACCTACAGAATCTGAGTCAAAAGTTGAACTTGACCGTTTTGTTGAAGCGATGGTTTCTATTCGCGACGAAGTACGTAAAGTTGAATCGGGTGAATGGTCAAGTGACGACAATCCATTACATAATGCTCCTCATACGTTAGCGGATATTACAGATACTTGGGAACGTGGTTATTCTATTAAAGAAGCGGTATTCCCAGTTCCTGCTGCAGCCAAAAATAAATTTTGGCCAACAGTTAATCGCATCGATGATGTCTACGGAGACCGTAACTTAATTTGTTCATGTCCTCCAATTGAAAGTTATCAAGACTAGTTTTTTGCTGTCATCTGTTAATTAAGTTTGTGAAAGTTTAATTAAGTTTGAAAAATTAATTAAGTTTGTGAAATTTAAAAAGGCGAATCAGAAATGATTCGCCTTTTTATTTATTACGGTTAGAAAAGTGAGCCGATATCGGCTTTCTTGTAATTCAGCACTAGTCAACCGCAACCAACAGGTTTTATTGAAGATAAAATTGAACTAATTTCCCAGTTTTACGTATTTAGTCTTAATAAAAAATGAAAACAGTGATAAACACTGTTTTATAAGACCTCAAGGAAACTCTATGAAATTACTTTTCGCACTTCTTGTTCCACTGATTTTGGCCGGTTGCTCCGTGTTTGGAGAAAGTGGAGTTGAAAACGCGCCTTATACACTATTGAAATCTGATCAGGTACAGAAAATTGAAGTGCGTAACTATGAATCGATAGTGCTAGTGTCCTCCGACATGTCAGCCGACGGAATGAACGGTGCTTTCAGGAATCTGTTCAGATACATTACTGGTGAGAATGAAGGCGCCACAGAAATAGCCATGACAGCACCTGTACTGATGGATGAATCAGAGGCATTATCTAAGGGGACCAAAATCACTATGACCGCTCCGGTGTTTATGAAAGAGCGATCAGAACAACAAGTAATGTCATTTGTAATGCCTGCCGACTTTACGATACAAAGCACCCCTAAGCCAACCAATCCAGACGTCTGGATAACAGAAGTAAAGGATTACAAAGTCGTGGTGATAAAGTTCAGCGGGCTACTCAGTGATAGTAATGTTGAAACACAAACCCAAATCCTTAATAACTGGATTGCGAAAAACGGCTATACCGCAGTTAGCGAGCCTATTAACGCAGCCTACAATGGTCCTTTCACTATCCCATGGCTTCGCCACAACGAAGTGTTAATTGAAGTGAAATAGCCCAAAATGCATTACTATTGGTTGCTGTAAATGCCAGTTAGGGTATCTGTTTTTCCTCTGACTGGCTTGCTGTTGTGCAAGACGAAACATTTAAATGTTTGCTTTTTCGAATAGCGTTCACTGACAAAATAGTCACAAAATCTCTTAATAGACCCCCATAATAACTTATGCAGTTTTTGTTCGAGACGCTTATTCCTTCCTAATAGGCCACCCATAATAACTTATGCAGGTTTCGTTCGAGACGCTTCTTCCTTCTTAATAGGCCACCCATAATAACTTATGCAGGTTTCGTTCAATAAACTAGACTTAAGTTACCTTTATTCAGTCGGGTGATTGTTATGCCTAAGCCTCGTTCACAACAAATTAGTTTATTGGATACACCTTATTATCACATTTGCAGTCGAACGGTACGCAAGGCTTTTTTGTGTGGCGTAGATAAGGAGACGGGTGTCAGTTTTGAGCATCGACGCAGATGGATTGAAAAGCGATTATTTACATTATCTGAGGTATTTTCGATAGATATCTGTGCTTATGGTGTCATGCATAATCATTTACATATTGTCTTGCATGTCGATAGTGAGCTAATAGAGCGCTGGTCAACCGATGAGGTATTGCAACGTTGGCATCAATTATTCAAAGGGACCTTATTAACTCAAAAATATTCGAACAAACAACCGCTTGATAAGTTTCAATTAGCGACGGTTGAAAGTACGGCTGAGATATATAAGCAGCGTTTAATTGATATCAGTTGGTTTATGCGCTCATTGAACGAGCCGATAGCCCGACAAGCTAACCGAGAAGACCAATGTACCGGACACTTTTGGGAAGGGCGCTTTAAATCACAAGCACTGCTTGATGAAGGGGCGTTACTGTCGTGTATGGCATATGTTGATTTAAACCCTATACGAGCAGGTATTTCAGTTACCCCAGAGCATTCTGACTTCACCAGTATTCAACGACGCATTAAAGCGGCTATAACCGGTGAGCAACCGACCTGTTTATTACCTTTTATGGGTAATGAACCCCATCAAGAATCAACTGGCGCGGGTATTTATTTTAGCTTACAAGATTACTTAACTCTGGTTGATGAAACAGGACGCCTCCTGCGTGATAAACGTGGCGCCATCGACACGACCACGGTAAATATTCTCGCGAGGTTACACATCAATGATGAAAGTTGGCTAAAACTTACGACGGATTTTGAAACTATCTTCACAGGTGCTGTCGGTACTGCTGAGCATTTATGTGAATTTAGTGAGCATGTTGGTTTGCAGCGAACACATGGTATAGCGAATGCTCAGGCTTGCTTGAATAGCGCATAACGCTCTTTATGAATAAGACGTAACCTTACTACTATTTTAGAGTGGTGGGTTTAACTCAGCTATCATTTGATGTTTGAAGAAAGTAGTTGCGATAAAGGACTATAGAAACTCGCTTTACCTTATCAATAGGTATTGTTATAAGCTAAAAAGACAAGAAATGGCTTATCATTATTATTTGAGGTTATTATGGGTGGCATAGTAATTTGTATCAATAGGTATTGTTATAAGCTAAAAAGACAAGAAATGGCTTATCATCATTATTTATTGTTATTATGGGTGGCATAGTAATTTAAACATTACTTCAAATTTTGCTTAAATGGCTATACACAAATACAATTAAGTTAATATTGTTCACATATATAAAAGATTCTTTATTAAGGCCGTCAATTAATGTTAAACACACCGAGCATGGAAATTAATAGTCATCTGGCTAATCGATTACTATTAGTGTTTATAATATTTTCTACTCCGGCCTTAATTAGCTCTCTTCTTAGAATTTCTAATATTGGTTTCCAGCCCATAATGGGCATTCAAATTAGTATGTACTTTATTTCAGCAGCTATATTTTTTTTTCGTAAGCAAGTCTTCTACAAATTTAAAGCTTATTTCATTACTAGTTGTTTTCTATTATTAGCAATTGGCGGCATGATTCAATTTGGCTTATTTGGTGCGGGGATATTACTGATGATTATGTACACTGCTTTATGCAGTCTACTTTTTGATCGTATTTCGGCATTAATTAGTATTGCCGTTGGATTTATCATTATTACGTCTATTGGTATTGCTTATATTACCGGCCATCTTACTTATATAGTCAATGCTGATGAGTATCACACTTCTGTTAATGCATGGTTACTCATGTTGGGTACCACTATTTTTGTCGCGACAAATTTATATATTGTGCTGACATTCATGTCTTCTCAGTATCAACAATCATTAACTGAGTTAGATAAACAAGTTAAATTAAGAACAAAGGCTTACGAAGCTGAAAAAATTAAAGCAGAAGAAGCTAGTGAAATAAAATCGCAGTTTCTAGCTAATATGTCTCATGAAATAAGAACCCCTATGAATGGTGTTTTGGGGGTGATGCAGTTATTGCGTTTAGAACATCCCAACGAAAAACAAAACACCCTGATCGACACCGCCATTTTTTCAGCCAAAAATTTATTAAGAATTTTGAATGATATTTTAGATTTTTCAAAAATCGAAGCAAATAAATTAGATATTGAAAATATCGAATTTGAACTACAGCCTATTCTAGATTCAATCTACTCAAACGTAGAGTTAGATATAGATATGAAAGGTATATCGCTCAATTTCATCAATAAAACCAGTAAAAATACGTTGTGGACAGGTGACCCTACTCGTTTTTATCAGGTATTACTTAATCTTGTAACCAATGCAACTAAGTTTACTGATACTGGCGCCATTAATGTTTATATTACTCAAAAGAGCATCAATGGAGTGTCATACCTAACTTCAGAAGTGGTTGATACAGGTATAGGTATGAGCACAGAAGAAATCAACAATCTTTTCCAAAACTTTAGCCAAGCAGATGCATCGATCACTAGGAAGTTTGGTGGAACTGGGCTAGGTCTATCAATTGCAAAACGCTTAGCAACATTAATGGAGGGTAACTTAACGGTCACCAGTAAAAAAGGGGAAGGGTCAACATTCATTTTTACAATTAAATCTAAATCTAGATCTATTATCTCACCTTTAGTGGCAGCTAAAAATCCAAAAATTATCAGTAACGACTTAGCACCAGACTGGTCAAATAAAAGAATATTAATTGCAGAAGATAATAGAATTAATCAAAAAATTATTTGTGCCATGTTAAAGCCGACTCATGCATTATTACACTGTGTAAATAATGGTAGAGAAGCCGTAGACTTAGCCTTTAATTTTTCCCCTGATATCGTGTTGATGGATATTCAAATGCCAGAGATGGATGGCGTTACAGCAAGTAATGAACTCAGGAATAAGCAATTTAATAAGCCCATAATTGCATTCACCGCAAACGTAATGAAAGGTGATGTAGAACACTACCTAGCAAACGGAATGAATGACTTTATCCCTAAGCCTGTAGATATGAATCTATTATATCGAACCATTTCAAAGTTCTTACAAAGTGACCAAAGGAGTTAATCTAGATACAAGTAGGTACTAGAAAAAATAACGCATTAAGTTATTTTACGCACAGCGTGAGCCTTTAGGTCGTTGACCTCATATTAGACAATATGATTGAAATAGATAAATTGATTAACTCCGATTAGTTTTACTCCACAAAATAAACATTATACCTATTTAAGTGTGCAAAGAACTTGGCCATTATTATGGGTGGCATAGTTAAATTCAATTATTATCATGGGTGGCATAGTTAATCCCACTACCCAGCGAGCCGAGTATTTACCTCATCACGATAACTCCGTGATAACTTCAGTTGACGCCCATTATTTAGCGTTAATAAAAAATCACCTGTTTCTAACGCAATAATTTCTTTAACTAAGTCCAGATTTACCATTGTAGAACGATGAATTCTTACAAATTGATGTGGATCTAACCTTTTTTCCAAATCAGCCATTGTCGTTCTAATTGGATAACAACTCTCACCAATATGCAAATTCATATAGTTGCCTGATGCTTCGACCCAAGCAATATCGCTCACCCTAATAATAAATTCTTTACCTATTTTTTTTACAATTAATCTTTCTACATAAATTGAGCCTTGTGGACCTTCACCAACCTCTATTTCTCTTGCTTCATTACGTAGTCGGCTGATAATGAATCTATAGATATAAAATGTAGCTAAGATTGAAATATAGCTGCCTAAATCCTTGCGATATTCATAAATCAGTTCTACAGACCAGTTTCCAAAATCATAATTGCTTTGACTGAAATAATAATAAAAGTGTCGTAAAGCTATCATTAGATAAACATGTAATACAGAGAAGGCTATAGAAAGCGGAAGGTGTAATAAAAGACTTTGTTTAATTTTACTAATATTAATTGGATGTTTTTTGTCTATATAAAACAGTATAGGAATCAAAATAAATATTGAAATTTGGCTAGAAAACTCCCAAACAAATGGCTGCCATCGCTCAATAGACAACCCTCGGCGCTTATAATCGTCAAGCACTGAGAAGCTATTGACCAGTGCTGTAATCGTACCAATAAGTAACCAATATGATACTTCAAGCTGTTTTTGATACTTTTCATATAACGGGTGTAGCAAATTAAAAATTCCTTAAAAGTGATGCGTAAAATCTTATCACATCAGCTTGCCTCTTATCACAAAAACAGTAGATTCAATCACTTAGGTGTTGATGAGTTTACTGTGAATTGATTAAATAGTCTTCTTGAAATCGCAAAGGCTGACTTATGAACATAAATTTAGAGAGCAATAATAACCGACGATTCGATATAGATCACCTTAGAGTTTTTGCGTTTGGACTATTAATTTTATATCACACATGCATGCTTTATGTTGCTGGGTGGGAGTGGCATATCAAAAGTAATTACCAAAGCAATTTTTTGGCAAACCTTATGCTAATGGTTCAACCATGGCGTATGGCATTAATATGGATGATTTCAGGTATTGCATCTTGTTTTCTCCTGCAAAAACTATCCATAGGTAATTTCTTAACAAGTAGAACCATACGCTTATTACTACCTTTAACCTTTGGTATTCTATTTATAGTACCGCCACAACTGTATTTTGAAATGAAATTTAATGGCGATATGGAATTAACTTTCTGGCAATTTTGGCAAATCTTTTTCGATTTAGACAACCCCATTTTTGATAAATATAAATCGGGAATATTGCCACATATCGATGTTAATCATTTATGGTATTTAAGAGAGTTATGGGCTTTTACTTTGGTGCTGATAGTTCTTCAACCCTTACTGTATTTACCTGTAATATCAAAAGCGGTTAAAAAGTATAGCGATGCAGTTGGCCAGTACAGTGTGTTAATTGTCCCTTTGCTTATACTGTTTGCACTTGACTATTTTGTTTTTAAACAACTCGAAGGTGATAGATTACGCCAGGCCACAGGCTTTACCTTCTTTATTACGGGTTTCTTAATTGCAAATCAGAAAGGCTGGTGGTTAGCAATGCAGAAAGTAAGAAAGCTAGCATTAGGGCTTGCTGCTATTAGTTATGTGCTTCTTATTTATCGCTATCAAACTATTTATTTGGATGAAAGTGTTGCTATAAATAGCCAAATGGAAATTATTTTTAGTTTAGCGTCAGCTGCGAATAAGTGGTTGTGGTTAGTGAGTATATTTGGCTATGCCTATACTTACCTAAATAAAGAAAACAAGGTAATTCAATACCTTAATCCTGCAGTATATCCTGTATATATTCTACATCAAACGTTGATTATCTGTATTGGTTCATTACTCAGTCCATTCGAGCTTGGCGGAGCTTTAGAAGCAGTGCTGGTTTTGGTGGGAACATTATCTATATGTGTTATTAGTTATGAAGTTATTCGTCGGGTACCATTGTTAAAGCCATTTTTTGGCTTAACTATTTCAAGGAAAGATATGCCATCGGTGAGCCGTGTGTTTTTTAAAGCTAAAGTCTATCGAAGTGTGGGCATCTTGATTGTTTTACCTATAGCTATTCCCATATTTGGTTGGTTCTTTTATCTTTATTAACGATTAATCTGTATTTACATTCTCGTCATGGAGGTGAGAGCTAATATCTACTAATGACACTATCGCTCATATATCTATAGTATGCGTGAACGTCGAATCAGAGAGTTTTTTCATAAGCACAAGAAAAAATGTTTTACTCCATACCTATTTATGAAGACAAACCCGATAATATTATTGGGTTTGTTATTTGAGCCGACTTGAGAAGATATTTTAGAAACGTTAATTGGTTATAAAATAATTGCCTTCCCATTTTATTTCTTTATTTATGACCCGTACTTATTTTGTTACATGATGTCGTGGCTTATCCTCAAAAATTTAATGAAAAATTTCTCAGAGTTACATAAAATACAGCAATAAAAATAAAGGGAACTATGATGAAAAAGAAATATTTAGCGGCTGTCATAGCTGCAAGTTTAACGTTATCCGCCTGTATGGCAACCAGCAACGACTCTGGCAATAGTATGTCACAGCAATCAAGCCAAGAGAGTGCAAACAAAGTCTTTAGCCAAAATTACTTGTTCAAAGAGTTGGCTAATGGTTTACGTGTCTTAGTGGTAAAAACAGACTATCCAGATCTTGTTTCAGTACAAATCCCCGTTTCTGTAGGTTCTCGTGATGAAAATGAAGTAGGTAAAACAGGTTTTGCCCACTTCTTTGAACATATGATGTTTAAAGGTTCAGAAAAATTTCCACAAGCTGTTTATGCCGATTTATTTAAAAATGCCGGTGTTGATAACGGTGCTTACACCACCAACGATTATACTAACTATCATTTAGATTTTTCTAAAGATCATTTAGATAAAGTATTAGAGATTCAAGCGGATCACTTTAAAAACCTAAAGTACACCGAAGCACAATTTAAAACAGAAGCCTTAACGGTAAAAGGTGAGTATTTAAAAAATAATGCTAGTCCAACTCGAAAGTTGTTAGCGGCGGTGCGAAAAGAAGCATTCGATACTCATACTTATAAGCATACCACTATGGGCTTCTTTGAAGATGTAGAAGCAATGCCTGATCAAGTTGCATATGGTGAACAGTTCTTTAAACAATTCTATAAGCCAGAATACGTTTCTTTAGTAATTGTCGGTGATGTTGAACCAGAAGCAACAATGGCCATGGTCGAGAAGCATTGGGGAAATTGGCAAAAAGGTGATTTTGTTAGCACTATAGCACCTGAGCCAAAACAGGAAGCTGCGAAATATGTTCATGAAAAATTCGATGGCTTACCGGGTCACTGGTTACTCGTTTCTTATAAAGGTGCTGATTGGCAACCCAAGAAAAAAGATCGCGCGGCTTTAGATTTAATTTCTGAATTGTATTTTTCCAATAACTCAGCATTGTATCAAGAACTCGTTGTTGATAAGCAGTTGGCTAGCCAAATGTTTAACTACAACCCTGAAACAAAAGATGCTGGCTTACGTCACGTATTTATCAAAGTGAATGATGAAAAAGACCTAGCAACGGTTCGTGATGCAGTAAACCGTACTTACGCACAAGTAAGAACTGAGCTCGTTTCTTCAGAAAAACTTGATAACTTAAAGTCTAACTTAAAATATAGTTTTGTTAATAGTTTAGATTCATCAGAGTCTATCGCTTCAACATTGGCGAGTTATATGCATTTTGACCGCGATCCCGAAACGATTAATCACCTCTATAATAGCTTTGACAATATTACAGCTGAAGATATTCAACGTATTGCTAATGAATACTTTATTGATGAAAACCGCACAACAGTGACTTTATCAGCATTAGATGAGATTGCCGACTTCGAACAAGAAGTTGACTTAAATGGCGCCGTTGCAAAAATAGTCATGAAAAATTCGCAGCCGAGTACTCCACAGTTTGCGGTATTAGATAAGACCAATGACTCACCGTTGATTGATGTTAACTTCTTATTTTATACCGGTGCTGCAGCAGATCCAGCCGGTAAAAAAGGGGTAGCGGCTTTAACCGCTCGTATGTTAACTCAAGGCGGCTCGGCAACAAAAAGCTATCAAGATATTAAGAAAGGTTTATACCCTTTAGCTGGACGTTTTTCGTCGCAGCTTGATAAAGAAATGATGTCATTTACTGGCCGGGTGCATAAAGATAATGCTACTCAGTGGTACGAACTTATTAGCGATCAATTATTGAATCCAGGATGGCGTGAAGACGATTTTAAGCGTCTGAAAAAAGAGCTTGTTGACGGTATTAAATCAGGTCTTAAATCTTCTAATGATGAAGAATTAGGTAAAGAGGTGCTTTATAGCGAACTTTATCAAGGGCATGTTTACGAAAACTACAATAGTGGTGATTTGTCTGACTTAGCCGCAATTACTCTTGAAGATGTTAAAGCATTCTACAACACCCAACTTACCCAAGCAAAATTAAACTTAGGTATAACTGGCGCTATGCCTAGTGCTTTAAAAGCACAATTAATGACAGATTTAGCGACTTTACCCGTCGGTGATGAAAAGCGCTTAACAATTGCTAAAGCACCCGTTTTAAAAGGTCATCATGCGACAATTATAGAAAAAAGTGCGCAATCTACAGCGGTATCTTTTGGTTTTCCCATTGATACTATACGCAGTGATAAAGACTGGGCGGCACTTTGGTTAGTGCGTTCATACTTTGGTGAACATCGTAGTTCTAACAGCTACTTGTATCAACAAATTCGTCAAGCGCGTGGTATGAACTATGGAGATTATTCTTATATTGAATATTTTCCACGAGGGATGTACCAAACTAAACCTGATGCAAATTTAGGTCGTTCTAGTCAAATTTTTCAAGTGTGGTTACGTCCTTTACGTTCAAATAATGATGCTCATTTCGCAACGCGTGCCGCTTTGTATGAATTGGACAACTTGATTGAAAAGGGCATGAGCGAAAAAGACTTTCAAGCAACACGTAATTACTTAACGAACTATGCACCGCAATTAGTGGCCAGCCAAGATCAACAGTTAGGTTATGCACTTGATAGTGAGTTTTATCAAACAGAAGAGTTTGTTAAGTACGTTCGCGATCAATTTGCAAAACTATCATTAGATGATGTTAATCGTGTTATCAAAGAAAACTTACAAACAGATGATATTCATTATGTTTTCATTTCAGACGATGGTAAAGACATGAAGCAACGTTTGTTGTCTGAACAAGTATCACCGTTAACATATAACAGTGATAAGCCAGCAGAGCTTTTAGCGACAGATAAAATCATTGAAAGTTACAAGCTAACACTGCCGTCTAAAAATGTTGAAGTGATTGCAATAGATGAGGTTTTTCAATAAATTGCGTTTAAGCTCACTTTAATAAATATTCGTTATTATCTTATTGAATATTACAAATAACTTAATAAGAATAACGCATGTAGTTAAAAATAAAAAACCGGCATCTGCCGGTTTTTTTATTTATTAATAACGATTAATTGTGCTTTATGCATCGAGTTTAGATATATCGGTTATTGGGCTAATAAACGGTGATTGTAATTTTCCAACTCAAATTACCAAAGATATTGCTGCGTTAGTTGCAAATGCCAATAGCTAGATAGAAATGATTAAAACTTCATAACCACTCGACCGGTAATTTCGCCGTTGATCATATCTTCAAAGATATCATTAATATCTTCTAGTGACTTTTCAATGGTGATCGCTTTAACTTTTCCTCTAGCGGCAAAATCTAAGCATTCAACTAAATCTTTACGCGTACCCACAATAGAGCCGACAACGCTAACACCATTTAAAACAGTATCAAATATAGGTAACGGCATATCTTCGGCGGGTAAGCCAACTAGTACACACTTACCCCCACGACGAATAACTTGGTAACTTTGTTCAAAGCCACTTTTACTAACAGCGGTACAAATACTGGCATGAACGCCGCCTGTTTCAGCTAAAACTCTTGCTACAACATCATCACACTTGAAGTCTAAACAAAAAGAGGCACCCAAATCTTTAGCCAATTTCAATTTTTCAGTGCCAGTATCAATAGCGATGACATTTAAGCCCATTGCTACAGCATATTGCACAGCTAAATGCCCTAAGCCACCAATACCAAAAATAGCTACCCATTCACCTGGTTTAGCCGTAGATACTTTTAATGCTTTATAAGTTGTAACACCTGCGCAAAACAAGGGGGCAGCATCTACATAGCTAATCTCGTCTGGTATTTTTACAACATAGTTGCCATCTGCTTTACAGTATTCAGCATAACTCCCGTCAACAGAGTACCCTGCATTTTGCTGTAACAAACAGAGGTTTTCATTACCAGATAAGCAGTAATCACAATATCCACAAGCACTATATAACCATGGAATACCTACACGGTCACCAAGATTAAGGTGCTTAACTTGCTCGCCTACTTCAACGATTTCTCCAACACCTTCATGGCCTGGAACAAGTGGCATCTTAGGTTTTACTGGCCAGTCACCATGACACGCATGTAAGTCGGTATGACATACACCACAAGCATGAACCTTTACTAAAACTTCATGACTCGAAATTGTAGGCTTATCAAGTTGTTTAATCTCGAGCTTGTCTTTGAATTGATGAATAACAGCTGCTTTCATTAGTGACCTTTCTTTACGTTAATACATTGTAAAAAATATTATAGTACTCAACTTTAATAAAAATATGATGTAGAACAATAAATGGTCAGAAAGAAACGTTAATGGCTATCTTAATTTGTTAATAAATAATAGCCATTTAGTAAAGGTGAGTTATTTTTCTTGAGACATAATAATGTTTACTTATATCAAGGTGAAGACTGTTTTATTCATGGCTTTTAAGCGTGAATGCATATCTTGAACATTAATTTTTTGATCTGCCGATAACACCAATAAGCGATTATTACTCACCGGTCAATCTGATGTGATCAGCAAGAATTAATATTAAGTTATTCTTTGTCGGCGATACGGATTGACGCTTTAATGATGTTGACCGCTTCTCTAGTTTTACCTCTTCGGCTACCTAAGGCTTCAATTTTAGTTAAGCTATCTTCTACATCAGTCACTACTTTACCAAAAACAGTATGATTACCGTCTAAATGAGGTGTCGCGTTAAAAGTAATGAAAAATTGACTGCCATCAGTGCTTGGACCTGAATTTGCCATACTTAACATACCCGGTTCACTGTGGCCTATGTCACTATTAAATTCGCCATCGTATTTATAACCTGGGTTGCCCGTGCCATTACCCAATGGATCGCCACCTTGTGCCATAAAGCCAGGAATAACACGATGAAAATTTAGCTCATCATAGAAACCCAATTTAGTTAAGTAAATAGTACTAGAAGCATGCATAGGCGCAGAGTCAGTGAATAGCTTGATGGTCAGATTACCTTGGTTTGTTTGCAGCTCCCAAAAGTAATCTTTCCCTTGGGTGAAGGTCAGTAATGGCGGTTTACTTAACGTCGTTTTCCAAGCAGGGTTTGTTTTATCAACCGCTTGTTTAGTAATAAATCTATCAATAGTGTTTAATGCGGGATCTATTCCGCAACATGCGGCCAGTATCATTATTAACAAAAGACTGGTGATGATGTTTTTCATATTATTCATAAAAGACTTCTTATTTTATTTTAATTTTTTGAAAATAGACTAAGTTATCAAATATTATCAGGTATTAACGACTAAGAAATAATAATTTTTATTAACTGATCAATCATTAAGTCAGCAGCTTAAGATGACTAAGCTTTGATGCCAACAATGCTGTTTCGTATGTAAGGCGTATTATAATATTTTTAGCACTTCACTAGAGGGGAGAAGTGTTAAATAACGGCTAATAAAAAACCGACAGAGGCCGGTTTTACATTACTATGTTATTAGCAGAATATTACCTTTATATTCTTTGTTAAAACTTAAACGTTTTACTGTGCTTGCCGCCTTTTTCTGAGTCTACTGTCACTTTATAAGTCCCTTTGCCATCGACAATCCATTTCACTATGGTTGTTGAGTGACCCGCAAGCGTGGCGACCTTAATCGTTGCTGGGTTTAAGTCGTGGTCAGTATGTGTGTTGGCACCTTCGCTAATAACGGTTAACCCACTTAATATTGAAAAGTCATCCGAGAGAATCGATATGCGGTCTTCAAACGACAAATTATTATTAATGTCTTGTGATAATCTTGTCGGAATTGCTCGCTCATTAGCAATATTAACCGTTATTTCATACAAACCATTACTGAGCTTGCGCGTTGATGAACGAGTTACTTCTAACTGTGGCATATGGTAGGCGTGAAATAAGGTAAAGGCCATATTTCGGTGTGCTTCTTCTTCTAATAGGAAAGAAGGGGGCGTTCTACCAAAATTCTTCTTAAAACCGCCAACTTCTATATCGCCATAAATTGGATGCTTTACTTTAGTCCAAGGAACAAAAGCATCACCAAATAAAATATGCTTGTTGAAATTGTGATTTTGATTGCCTAATTTATCGCTTGTTTTATCGTTTGGGCGAAACATATTAGCCGATGTCCAAAGTTCATTCGTAAATGCCATAATACCGTTGTTGCCATAAAACCAATCAAATTCACCACCGTAGACTTGATAAAGATCTTTCCAAGCGACGAGGTAGCGATAATTGGGTAGTATTTGCTCACCTTGGTTGGCGATAAAATCATAGACGCTAATATCAGAACGGGTATATTTGTTATTGGCTTTACCCGGACCACGTAAAATCATACCACCGGTATTATGGTAACTTTGCGCGGCAGCAATATTACGATGAGCTTTAACAAATTTAGCCACTGCACTGGTTTCTTTTAATGAAAAAGGGTAACGGCGTGCACCTCTTTGAATATAAGCTGGCTCCCATTCATGGGCCCAATCACGATTAGGATCATATTCGTAAACCCCTTTACCATCTTCGTTGACAAGACCGTCACCATCGTTGTCGTATCCTTCAGCTCCTAACATGCGGTAATCGCCAGTTTGACCTTCTGCAACAGGTACCATTAAACCTGGGTATTTCTCGTCTTCTTTATGAGTACCACGTACCTTATCTTTAATGCGCATGCGAGTAATATGGCCATCATTATTGAGATCTTCTGGACCATCTTCATCGATTTCACCGTCAAGATCGTTGTCAGTAGGTACCATGCCCGAACGAGGAGAGTGCGCAGTATTAGCCTGCTTCATAAACCAGTCACGCCCGTCAGGATTAATTGTAGGGACAATATAGAAAGCTTTATCGTTAAGTAGCTCGGTGATCCACTTCACTTTTCCGTAGCTTTCAGTTAAATACCAAGCGGTATAAAGAGAAACCTCTGTACCTTGAATCTCATTAGAGTGAATATTGCCATCAATATACATCGCCGGTTTTGTCGTATCATCACCGTTGTTATAATTGGTAATTTTAATAACAAAAATATCACGACCTTCGTAAGACTGACCAATAGATTCCAGTCGAGTAAGTTTAGGGTAAGCTTTATTTATTTTTTTGAGTATCGTTATAGTACTTTCTGAGTCATAAAAACGATTCCAGCGAATATCTACTTTTGGGTCTAAAGGCGCACCTAATGCCTGTAATCCAGTGAGTTTGTCTGCGGCTTGTGCCGTTATAGTTAACAAAGCTGTGGCCGTTAAAATGCAGGTGAGCAATATTTTTTTCATGATTAAGCTCCAAAATTAACGGTTTGTGTCACCGCATCGATGACAGGTGAAGATACTTCAAATGAGGCATCATTGAAGCCTTTGGTATTGATCAGCCACTTGATTTCTTGTTGACCGCCATGAGCGGCGATAGGCGCTAATAATGTCCGCTTGCTACCACCAATAAATTGTTCTTTGGGTAAATTCCACTGAACTCTTACGGGAAGCATCCAACGGGTGAGTTTACCCATGGCGCTTTGTGTTGGAAGTTTACCGATGTTTTTTATTTTTAAGGTCACTCGATAAAGATCTTTACCTATTTTTTTTACGCTCTGGCTCACGTTAAGCTCAGGAAAAAGTGTGGTTAAGGAAGTAATATATTCCGAACTTTTAGTTTCAGCAAATACGCTAATATCAGGATTATTTAAATAGGCAAGTCGAAAACCACCCACTTCCACCTTTTCATTTACAAAGTCTGGGTGTGAAATATTTGTCCACGGTATAATCGCCCCTTGTAGATTTTTTTCCTTGGCGTTAGTAACCAAACGAGCTTCTTTGGTATCTTCGCTTGCTGATGTGTTTTTGTTTTTTTCAACATCAGCCTCTTTGTTTTTTTCTACGTCAGCTGATTGGGCAATGGTTATTTGCTTAAAATTCCAGCCATTGGTGGCTATTGACCAACGACCACCGTGAAAATAGGCCCAGTCGTGAAAAGTACCTCGACCACGGTTTTCTGCTTTTACCTGCCAGTCTTTATGGGCTTGCTGCCATAGGTGAGTAAATAATTTATAACCGTCAACATCTTCTTTAGGCATTTTATCAAAGGCTTCCAGTGGACGTTTATATTCACTTACCAGTACTTTATTAGCCGACCAGTTTTCATGGAGGTTGTCGTATTTAGAAAAATTAACGGTCATTAAAATATTTTGATGATCGATAACAAAATCTATTAAGGCACGCGTTTCAGGTTCAGATGCTTGATTAACACCAGAGCCAATACCAAAATAGTCATAGTTATAGGTAAAGTTTTTATTTATTGCTGTTCCGCCATAGCCATCTTCATCTAATTTACCATCACCGTCGTCATCTTTTCCTTCATTGAGTAAACGGTATTGACCTGCTTCGTTTTTGAGGCGATCAACTTTTACTAATAAACTGGCATCTTGTTCACTAGCTTTGTATGGGCCAGAACTGTCTGAGATCCTTAACTGAGAAATAAAACCATCGTTGTTGAGATCATTAGGACCGTCTTCATTTATTTTTAGGTCGTTATCGTCATCTGTTTTTAAGTGATTAAAGGTCGTTGAATAACCATTTTTACCCAGTATAAAACTTGTTGCATCAGGGTTTGGCATAGGTACGATAAATATACTTTTACCATTTCGGGTGACTTTACCTGACTTTAGATCCTCGATTAGGCGCATCGCAAGTTCAGTACCGACTAAATAATCGCCATCAACGTTGCCAGTAACCAAAATTGCTGGTGAGCTTTTATCACCAAATTGAGCCACGATTATTGACTTTCCTGATCGTGAAGTACCAATTTGCTGAGTTTGAACACCCAGTTGTTTTAATTGTTTTAACATTTCTGCATGGCTGGTGTATTGGTTAATATAGTCTTGACCAAGACAACTGCCAGAGATGAGGAATAACGCGAGTAGTCGCTTCATTTACTTATATGCTCCAGTTATAAAAACGCTTAATTATTATAATTTGTTTTATAGGCGAACTTTAATTAGCCATAAAGAGTATATATTTTATTCAGTTAATTCAAAGAAAAGTGAATTAAATGAGCTGGTTTGCTAGTAATTCAGGTTAGATGATCAAAATGTATAAAAACCTAAAACAACTTAACCACTTATAATGTTGTTTTAGGTTTGTCTTGTTTATAACAATAAACGGCTTTGGGTTACGAGAATAAATCGACTGGTTTTTAATACAACTCAAATTTATCTGCATCTAAAAAGGCGGGGAATTGATTTTTAAATTTATCAAGTTTGCTGAAGTCGAGTTGGGTTGTGATGATTTGTTGTTGGTGATCAGTGGCAGAAAGTATGTTTTCACCATCAAAATTAATGAAAGTTGTGCCACCAGAGTGAGGCATATCGTTACCATCTGGTCCGATACGATTAACTCCGACCACAAAACTTTGATTTTCCATTGCCCGGGCTTTTAATAAGGTATCCCATATATGACGACGTGGAGCAGGCCAATTAGCAACGTTGACCATAAGATCATAATCTTGGCGGTTTCTCGACCAAACAGGAAAGCGCAAATCATAACAAACCAAAGGCAGTATTTTTATACCCCTAATGTTGATTTTTTTTCTGTGCTGGCCTTGCTCAACAAAGTCTTGCTCTTTACCTAAACGAAACAAATGGCGCTTGTCATAATGTTCAACCCGACCATCAGCAAAGACCCAATAAAAACGATTCACTTTTTTATCATTTTGGCTCACTAAAACCGTGCCAGCCACTACACAGTTATATTGCTTTGCTATTTTTTTTAACCAATGTAGAGCAGAGCCACCATCTTCTGGCTCTTGCACATCTTTTCTATTAATACAAAAACCGGTTGAAAATGTTTCTGGTAGCAATAATAAATCGGCAGCCGCATGGTCAGTAAAGTGATCTTTGAAAAGTTGCTCTAAACGATCAAAATTGCTTTGTTTGTCTAACCAACTAATATCGAACTGCACTGCGGCTATGGTTAAAGTTGACATAATATTCCTGCGGCCTTAAGTAGGGTATCGTCGTTTTTTGCGAAACAAAGTCTGATTACTTTATTGTTTTGATGATAAGACTCCCTTTTGTCAGCGGGATACAGGGGGCTCAACGGAATGGCTGCAACACCAACTTCTTGGGTTAACCAATGACAAAATTCACGATCATTAAGTGCTGAGATTGCAGAGTAATCAAGCAATAAAAAATAAGTACCTTTTGACGGTAGCATTGTAAAGCGAGAGTCTTTTAGTGCATTGATCAGTAAGTCTCTTTTTTGCTGATAGAAATTTGATAACTCGGTGATATGCTCGGGGTGCTGTTTTAGCATTTGCGCTATAGCTATTTGTGCCGGGGTAAATGAACAAAAGGTAACGTACTGATGAATTTTTCTAAACTCGACCGTAAGCGCATCAGGTGCGGCGCAATAACCCATTTTCCAGCCGGTGCAATGAAAGGTTTTACCAAAACTAGAGACGACAAAGGCGCGTTTAAACAAATCAGGGTAACGTAAAATACTTTCATGACGTAAGCCGTCAAACGTCATGTGTTCGTATACTTCATCGCTTATTACATATAAATCATATTTCTCAAGCAAAACTTGTAAGCTAGTAAGATCTGCAGCACTCAGTATTGAACCCGTTGGGTTGTGTGGGCTGTTGATAATAATGGCACGTGTATTTTCATTAATGGTTTGCTCAACTAAGGACCAGTTTATTGCATAGTTAGGCGCATCTAGTGCGACATGGCGACAAACTCCACCAGCAAGTTCAATGGCTGTCTCATAAGAATCATAAGCGGGATCAAAAATAATAACTTCATCATTTGGGCGAACCAGCGTTTGTATTGCAACCCATAGTGCTTCGGTAGCCCCGGAGGTTATTGTAACGTTTTTTAAGCCATTAAGTTTTTGTGCAGTGGTTAAATCTGTTTGATACTGTCGATGCACCATAGCGGCAACTTGCGTTAATAACTCAGGTAAACCGTTTGAGGGTGAGTATTGATTTTTACCTTCACTAATGGCTAAGTTTATTTTATCTTTTAAAAATTCTGGAGTATCAAATTCAGGAAAACCTTGCGACAAATTAATTGCCTGATATTGATTTGCCATCATCGACATTTCTGTGAAAATACTGGTATCTAGATTGGGCAGTTTACTGGTAAAAGAAGATGGCACAAAAGGCTCCCTGGATTATTAAGTCGATATTTTTGAGGAAAATTAGCTTAAATAAGCATGGTTCAATCGGCCTTTATTTAAATAGACCGGGAAACAATAATCGAATGTTAAGGCTAACGGCTGATGAGTTCAATCGTTATCCTTTTTAAATCGATATCTTAGTGTAAACAACCGTTAATAAATTAACGGCTACTTTTAGCGCGTACTGTTAACAACATTAAGCCAATTGCGAGAGCAGCATAATAATAAGGCATGCCTGCTTGCCAACTCATGGTGCTATTAACGCCAAAAAAGTCTAGATATAGTGCTGTTTGAATCGGTCCCATATACCAAATTGCCGGGTATAGCACTTCAAACATTCGCTTTGTGCCGGTCAATACCCCACAAAAATAAGCTAGGGATACGGTAAATGAAATGGCTATAATTAATTGTATGATTAACAGCCACTCGGCTATCGCCGCAAATCTAAGTACACTACCCAAACTTGCCAATGCTAATAATATCCATGCAGCAGAGTAGCTCGCTAAACTTTGCAATAGCGCTGACTTTTTACTGTAGGTGATTAACTCAACCGTATTTGCTTGTTTTTCTACTTGGCCGAGCTGTGAAAGCACTAAAACACACCATAACCATGACAGCGGTAAAAATATGCTAACCAGTAATTGCTGACTAATAAATAGTTGAATAATATTTAACGTTAAAAGACCTAACAGCCAGTAAATCGAATGGCTTTTTAATAATAATTTTAGTTCTAAACGTAATAAGCGAGTAAAAGCAAAGTGCTTGGTTAGCATGGTAAATAGTGCATCGAGTCGATTGAACACTTGACGGGTTAAGGTGTTTATTAGCCATGAGGTTTGTTTGGTTTCAGGTACGGGGTTTCGACTAAAGCGATCAAAAAAGATTACTGCAATAATAAAACAGCTTAAGCAAATGATCAGTAACGGCAGAATACTCGATAAATACTGTGCTGTTGGCTCTATTCCTTGCCAAAGAAAAGTGTTTACTGCATTTTCTTCATCAACAACCGTTACGCCAATATGTGTTGAGCCTGCTTGTGACGGAAAACGTTCTGCAACCTCGGTTTCTATAGCAGAAAGTATTGCGCCAACCCCTGAAACGCTTTCAATGGTTTGAACAATAGAGCCGGTCCACAAGAAAAAATAAACAACATTGCCAAAGCCCCCCTTAAGCCACTTTATTGATTCAAACATTATCGCCAGTGAAGCAACAACTAATAACACAGGTAGAACAAAGACTAATTGGGGCCAAGCTAACGCCCAAAGGTCTATCTGATAATTTTCCCCATAATAAAGTTGCAGTAAAATACAACTGATCAGCATAACCAATACGATAGTAAACAAAATTAAAACATTGGTGCACCATTTGGCGAATATAAAAGTTAACTTACTCATAGGAGTGGCAGCAATAAGTTCACAGGTCATCGATTTTCGATCTAATTCAAGACCATTCTTAATGAGATAAAAACAAATAATAGGTAAAAATAAAACATTTAACATCGCTAAACAAACACCTAACCAGGCACTGTTATAAAGACCTCTATAACCATTGATAATAAGTGTTTGATATTGAGCATCGAGTGAAGGGAAAAAAAGTAAGGTTAATACCGACATCGCCAGTAAAGTAACCACAAAGCTTTGCTGGCGTGTTCGTTGTTTAAAATCAGCGACCGTACATTGCCATAATTGATTCATTAACATGCCCTCGCAAGAACAGTTCGAGCACGCTTATTACTGGTAAAGTAGAGATACGCATCTTCTAATGTTGGCGCTCTTGGTATTGCTCGTGCATCAGGGCAGTGTTCAGCGACAATATTTAACTCGACCTTGTTGTCTTTTCGCACACTGTGGCTGACAATAAAGTCGTGCTGAATTTGTTTTAATTCATTCAAGTTAGTGGTGAGTTGCCAGCATTTATCGGCAACTTTTTCTTGTAGTGCCTTTGGAGTTGCTGATTGAATTAATTGCCCAGTTTGCATAATCGCAATTTGGTCAGCAATAGATTCAACATCTGCGACTATGTGAGTTGATAAAATAATGCAACGATCATCGGCTAATTCAGTTAATAACTGGCGAAAATTGGCACGTTCTTGTGGATCTAGACCCACAGTTGGTTCATCAATAATCAATAATTTAGGGTCATTAAGTAAAGCCTGTGCAATGCCAATGCGCTGTTTCATCCCCCCCGAATAACCTTTCAATGGCATATGAGCAGCATGGGTAAGGTTGAGCTTAGCAAGTAAATCCTCGATTCTTTGAGTCGCTAAAGATTGATTTAACCCTTTTAAGCCAGCCATGTATTGTAAAAATTCAATAGCCGACAATTGGTCATAGACGCCAAAATATTGAGGCAGGTAACCGAGTTCGTTACGCAATAATTGTGGTGATTTAACAATGTTTTGTCCTTGCCATAAAATTTTTCCTTGGCTAGGTTTTGTTATCGTAGCAAGAATACGCATTAAGCTAGATTTTCCTGCGCCATTAGCGCCTAGTAAGCCTAAAATCCCTGGTCTAACTTGTAGTGATAATGATTTGATTGCTAGTTGTGTGTGCTTGCCACTTTGGTATTGATGGCTAAGTGATTGAATATCCAATAACATTGTATTTCCCTTCGACATTAAGATGTTATCTATTTAGCAAAGTTTACGCCAAGAATAAGTTGTTTTAATTCAATGGTTTATTGTTTTTGGTTTTTATTTTTTTGAAAATAAATGTTCAATTAAACCAACTATTAGTGAAATTATTAACGATTAATAAATTTCACTAAGGTACAACGGTGACATTGTGTTTTATAATACTTGCGTGAAATAATAGCGTGGCCTTTTCAGGTGAATCAGCATGTTAATTTTAATAACTTTTAGGCATATTTGATGAAATTTATAGCTGTCTTTATTGTTGTATTCTTGTTGTTTAGTGCAACAGATGTCTACGCTTTCGAAGCGAAAAAAGTTGATGTCGGTGATATTATTTCAAAAGAACAATTCTCACGATACAAAGACGTTGGCGAATTCATCGAACATTCCCCTAAAGTCACCATTGAAGTTAAACCTGAGCCAGAAGATATCGCCGAATATGGCACTGATGTTGTTAAATCTTTGACGGGTTCCGATTGTGATAGAGACGGCATTATGGATGATAATGCTAAGTGTAATGCGGTTTATTACAAACTGTGGATGAGATATGAGCGTTAATCAATCGTCAAAATATAATCCTAAACAGTCAAGCCAAGGTAAAAGCCGTTAATGTTAGAAAATCAAAGTCAGTTGCAGGGGCATTATGATGCCCAAGGTTACTTTGTTATTAGAAATTATTTTAATGACACTGAAATTTCAGCCCTAAGACAAGTGGTATTGAAATTTCACGATCTTTGGAAAAAAGATCACGCAAAATTTTATCAAGAAGAAGCGTTCAACTCTTCTTTGATCACCGGCAGTCAGTACTTAGCATTTGACGATCGCGTTAAGCTTTTCAATTTTATTAGTTCAAAAAAAATAATGGCTGTTGTCGAGTCTGTTATAGCGGCAAAACCAGCCTTTATGAATACTCAGTTGTTTTTTAATCCCGTTAATCCAGCACAAAAAGATTTTTGGCATCGAGATTGTCAATATGATCACGAGGTTGAAGAACAGAAAAAAGCCATTCAAGAGACACAAGTTGTTCACTTACGTGTGCCATTATTTGATGAGCGCGGTATGGAATTAGTGCCAGGAACACATAAACGCTGGGACAACGAAGAAGAATTTAATGTTCGACAAGAAGAAAAGGGCAGAGTGAGCAGCGAAAACCTTTCTACCGGTAAAGAAATAAAGTTAGCGGCCGGTGATTTATTAGTTTTTTCGGCGGATATGATCCACCGTGGTTTGTATGGACTTGATCGATTAGCATTAGATATTTTAGTTTTTGATCCCGCTGGCGATTTTGCTGACTACGTTGATGACGATTGTTTACCAGAATTTTCGATGCTAGATAAGATTGAAAACCCAAGGTTATTTACCAATACCCTCGACTTAAAGGCAATAAAGCTAAAATAGTAAAGCAACACTTATTATTGGTATTAATTTTTAATTGAGCTATTTGAATAGACTAAATTTTTTATAAAAAAACAGCTGATGATTTCAATGGGGTAATAACAGCTAATCAATATTTTATTACATTAACTTTATTACATTAATTTTATAGATTATGCTTAATGACAAATGATTATAAAACCCAGCTTCTCGATTAATTAACATTAGATAACATAGGTAGATTTCATTGATTCAAAAGTTTGCTTCGCATGGCCAATGCCAATT
This sequence comes from Colwellia sp. BRX9-1, assembly GCF_014077195.1. NCBI lineage: Bacteria > Pseudomonadati > Pseudomonadota > Gammaproteobacteria > Alteromonadales > Colwelliaceae > Colwellia > Colwellia sp. BRX9-1. The sequence continues at coordinate 350,586 of NZ_JACGVM010000002.1, read as the reverse complement.
CACACTCGATAATAATATTATTATTATTGATGCAGAGGGTCCATGGAATGTCGAGTTTTTCAAACAAATGCACGCTAATCTACAACAAGTCGTCCTAGAAAATTTTATCAATATAAATTACGGGATCATTGTGATACTTAAAGGAGAAACATTAGCAACACAGGAAGGTTTAGATTATCACTTGTATAAAGTGAAGCACGGAACCGCTAAGGCAATTGCCATTAATATGATACATAGTTCATTTGCATTAACCACTCAACTTGAATTTGAGGCTGTGTATAAAAAGGCTGGCATTAAAAATAAATTTTTTAGTGACACACCAACGGCTAAACAATGGTTAGAGAATGAATTAGTTTCCTTATAATTGTTTTTAAAAATAGTGTGCTATTAAAGCGTTTTTTGCGCATTTTGAAAGCCAAAGTATTGTTATTTTAGTGTTCTCCTGAATATATACTTTTCTGGATATTTATTTGAGCTGAACTACTCTTAAACTTATTAGTTTACGGCTAGGTTAAAATGAGCACTTGTTGTGTTTCTGCGTTTATCGACCAATGTTTAGCGACCAATTATTTTTTATGAGTGACTTAAGCTGGCAGAAATAGTTTACTGTTGTCTATCGTCTATTTTTTAACTATCTATTTTGACGCAAGTAAGGCGTTAGGTGATTTTATGTTTACAGAGAATCCAGAAGACTTTATCTATAATTCATCTATTGGTATTCATGCTGTATCGCCAGAAGGCATTATTGTTTATGCCAATGAGTGTGAACTTGAAGTGTTAGGTTATACAAAAAGTGAATATATAGGGCATCACATCTCAGAGTTTCAGATAGATGAAAGCTGTTTAACTGACATGATGACACGTTTGAGCCATTTTGATATATTGAAAAATTATCCAGCGAGAGTCCAAGGTAAAGATAAAATTAAATATATTATCTACAACTCTAGTGTTTACGAAGAAGATGGCGAATTTAAGCATACGCGTTGTTATGGAACTGAAGTAGAAAAGGTCATTTATGATGTTTTCTTTAAACATTTTGATTTCTAACGTTAGTATTGAGAGGCAATCGCGTCTCCAAGTTGTACAAAATATTGTGGCTGTTTTGTAGTGCAGTGCTTTAATCAGTTCTTTTTATGTCTGCTATTTGCCCCATCAGCTTCTATTTGCTCGAGAAGCTGAGCGGTTTAGCGTATCCTACTCACCATTAAGTTTATTGTTATTTATTATTTATTATGAACATTGAAGTAAAAAACATTCCCGTTCCCGAAGTCACCTGTGCAAATTGCCAGGCATGTTGCTGTAGTTTAGAAGTTAGAATTATTTCAGATACTGGTGTGCCTCATCGGCATATCTATATTGATGACCATGGACACGAATCAATGTTACGACTTGATGATGGTCTGTGCTCAGCGTTAAACAGAGATACATTATTGTGTTCTATTTACGAAAATAGACCTTGGGTTTGTCGAGAATTTGAGATGGGTTCATATGAATGTATCGACGAAAGAACAGAAAAGCTCTATACCTCTTAAAATAGTTGACTGTTTATTTTATCATAATAAAAAACCCCTAATAATTAATATTAGGGGTTTTGTTTTTATACAGTATTATGATAAATAAGTGGTTAACTTAACTTAACTTACCTTATCAGCCACCATTCATTGATTAACCATTACTCACTTCTTCAAAGTCTGCGTCAATAACATCTTCGTTTTTAGCACTATCATTAGCCGCATCACCTTGAGGCTGCTCTGCTTGTGATTGTGAAGCTTGCATTATTTTACTGTGCGCTTCTTGTAATGCTTTTTGTCGCATTTCTATCGCCGCTTTATCATTGCCATTAACGGCCATTTTTAATTGCTCAATTAATGTTTTAAGCTCGGCTTGTTGATCTTCACTCAGGCTAGTCATTGACGTTTGTACCGTATGAATCAATTGATCGGCTTGGTTGCGTTGTTCAACTAACTCACGTTTTTGCTTATCTTCAGTTGCGTGCTTCTGGGCATCGTCGACCATGCGATTAACTTCATCTTCAGTTAAACCACTTGATGCCGTAATTTTAATACTCTGCTCTTTACCGGTTGCTTTATCTTTTGCTGAGACATTTAAAATACCATCTGCATCAATATCAAAAGTGACTTCAACTTGCACCGAGCCACGAGGACCGGGGTTAATATCTGTTAAGTTAAATTGACCTAACGATTTATTATCTATTGCCATTTCACGCTGACCTTGCAATACATGCACAGTTACCGCGGCTTGATTATCTTCGGCCGTAGAGAATGTTTCAGAAGCACGTGTTGGTATCGTAGTATTTTTATCGATAAGCTTAGTCATTACACCGCCTAAAGTTTCAATACCTAGTGATAATGGCGTTACATCAAGTAATAGCACATCACCGACCGTTCCTGATAACACACCTGCTTGAATCGCTGCACCAATAGCCACTGCTTCATCGGGGTTAACATCTTTACGCGGCTCTTTACCAAAGAAGGTTTTAACTGCTTCTTGTACTTTTGGCATACGTGATTGACCACCTACCAAAATAATTTCATCAATATCACCTTTACTTAAGCCAGCATCTTTAAGTGCTTGGTCACATGGAGCGATAGTCTTTTTCACTAAGTCATCAACCAAAGACTCTAATTTTGCTCGGGTAATTTGTACGTTTAAATGTTTAGGACCACTAGCATCAGCAGTAACATACGGTAAGTTTACGTCAGTTTGTAATGCTGATGACAACTCTATTTTTGCTTTTTCAGCCGCTTCTTTAATACGCTGTAACGCCAATGGGTCTTGGTGAATATCAATACCACTTTCTTTTTTAAATTCATCAGCAAGGTAGTTAATCAGGCGTAAATCAAAGTCTTCGCCACCTAAAAAGGTATCACCGTTGGTTGCTAATACTTCGAATTGTTTTTCGCCGTCTACATTAGAAATTTCAATAATTGAAATATCGAAGGTACCGCCACCTAAATCATAAACCACCACTTTCTGGTCAGCTTTGTTATTTTTATCAACGCCGTAGGCTAATGCCGCAGCTGTTGGTTCATTAATAATACGCTTGACATTAAGTCCAGCAATTTTACCGGCATCTTTGGTTGCTTGGCGTTGTGAATCATTAAAATAAGCGGGGACAGTAATAACCGCTTCGGTAACCGTTTCACCTAAATAGGCTTCAGCATCTTTTTTCAATTTACGTAAAATTTGCGCTGATACTTCTTGTGGTGATAATTTTTTACCATTAACTTCAACCCAAGCATCACCATTGTCTGCTTTGACAATTTTATAAGGGGCTAACTTAATATCTTTTTGTACTTCTTTATCATCAAATTTACGACCGATTAAACGTTTAATCGCAAATAATGTATTTTTAGAGTTGGTAACGGCTTGTCTTTTTGCCGGTTGGCCCGCTAATGTTTCCTCGTTTGCATAAGCAACAATTGACGGAGTGGTGCGGCTACCCTCAGCATTTTCAATAATTTTAGCAACGCCACCTTCCATAACTGCTACACATGAATTTGTTGTACCTAAATCTATACCAATAATCTTAGACATAATAATTACCTATTATTTATTAAAAAAGGTCTAATGCTTTATGGTCATTATCCAGCAAGCAGTTTGACCGTATAAACAAACTAACGTGATGTTTTAACGTTAGGCGTTTGGTTAGTGGCGCTATAATACCTAAGGTCATAAAATGCTTCTGTCACAAATATGACAGTATCGATCATTTTATAATTTTTATATTATCTCGGCTTTATAAGTTAAAAGTCAGCAGATTAACGTGAGAAATAGTATTGAAATTTAAAAAGCAACATTGTCTTTTGCTCTATAGATACAAAGGGTAGAATAAAACTATTCGTGCCCGCTATGGCTTTAATACTACTCTTATGAATAAAGACGCTACTCATCTACCTCAAAAAGCCAGCCCAGTTTTAGTAAAGCAAGCTAATATTTTTGCAGATTTACCGGCGAAGTTAATTGAAGATTTTCAACAAGAGTTTCAGCTTGATGAATGGTACAAAGGTGATTACTTTAATCCGGCTTTACTTACTCAGCGATTTTTTGTGGTGATTAGCGGTAGTTTAGAAATTAAACAAAGTAATCCAGAAACGGGCAGAGAAGCCACTTTAGATATGCTTTATGCGGGTGACTGTTTTGACTTAATGGTGCTGTTAGACGATCAACCACATGAGGTTATTGTTTCACCTTTAACAACGGTAAAGTTATTGTCAGTGAAACTTTCCACCATGCGGCATTGGTTGTGGACGTATCCAGAGTTTAACCAGCAATTTATGCCTTACTTAGCGAAAAAAATGCGTGAAAAAGAACAACAAGCCAGTAGCCTAGTTTTACACGATGTTACCACACGTTTAAGCCGTATTATTTTAGAACATATTAATAAAATTAAGTTTTATAACGGCACAATAGAAGCAGAGCATCAACATCATTTGGTTAACGGTTTAAACGATGAAACCTTAGCGCGGATGACTGGCTCAGTTAGGCAAGTGATTAATAAGCAGTTACAACACTGGAAAAAAGAAGGTACGCTTGACAAAAAACGTAATCAATTGATTATTAAAGATTTAGAGGCTTTAGTGAAAGAAGCTAAATATACAGAAACTTTACCTAACGCCCCTTTTTTTAAACCCTAAAGACAAAATTATCGATAATTAATAGGGTAGCCGGTGTGTCTACATTGGTTGTTTTACCTGATTTTTCAATTTCGTATTGGATTATCAAATCATTTTCAACGATTGCATCGACATGTTTTTTAAGAAGCAGTGATAGACGAGCAATAGATTGCTATTACTACTTGAGACCACACTATTTGCATAAGCCTGTTTAATATAGCTGCTGATAAACAGCCATCATCATCGCTTTTATAGCGCCGATATTTAAATATTGGCTTTTTATCGTATTGAAAAATGGTCTTCACAATAACACTATTACTTGTCGATTTTTAGCATCACTAGTTAGCTGTTTTTATTTATCTATCTATTCAATATTCTATTGAATTTAAGTTATTATTTCCTCATTTATTTGCTTATCGTCATGGGTGTTAGTTTACGCATTCGTAAGTGTCTTTATGATACTGGTATACCTCTGCCAAAGACCTTGAGTCGGCTGTGCACTAAAGTGCTATTGCTTGTTTAAGGTACTTTCATTCATTATCTAACCCACTATTTATTTTGGTTAATATTATGTCTACTCTCAAATGTTTAACTTCATTATCGATATCACTGACGCTAGTATTTAGCTTGTTTAGTCAAAATTCTTATGCTCAATTAACTGAGTTAAAAGATTTCAGTGATAATCCAGGCAACCTAACGGCAAGTTATTTTTCACCGGTAACCGCTAAGCCTAATATCGTTGTATTACTTCATGGCTGCGCGCAAGAGGGAAAAGAATTGGCGAGGCAAAGTGGTTTGCTTGGTTTAGCACAACAGCATAATTTTGCCTTGTTAATCCCTCAGCAAAACCTAGAAAATAATATTAAGGGTTGTTTTAATTGGTATTCTGCTAGTGATTACGCTAAAGAAACCGGTGAAAATTTATCAATAAAAAATATGATATTGGCCTTAAAAAAACAGCTGGTTGGGCAAAATATCTATATTTTAGGCTTATCTGCTGGTGGCGCTATGGCAAGCAGTTTGTTAGTTAATTATCCTGAACTGTTTACTGCAGGAGCAATCGTTGCAGGCATTCCATTTCCTTGTGCCGATGGTTTAATTACCGCTATTTCTTGTATGAAAAACGGCCCATCACAAACGGCAGATGAACTTACATTATTAGTTCAAAAATTAAATCCGAATCAAAAGGTATGGCCAAAATTATCTATATGGACAGGAGATAATGATGCGATTGTTAATCCGTTGAATGCGATTACCTTAGCTGATCATTGGGCTACGTTATCAGGAATAACGTTAATACCCCAAGTAAAAACTAAAGCAGGTTACACCCGTAAATCCTGGGGAGATAAGCAAGAAAAAGTTCAGGTAGAGTTAATGACTATCGCTAATGTAGGTCATGGCATTATGGTTAATCCGAAAGAAGTTAATGGTGGAGAAACAGCCAACTACTTACTTGAATCTCCTGTTAGTACCGCTAAACACATTGTTGACTTTTGGCACTTGGCTTCAACAAAAAACAACGCGCCTTTAATATAACCCTTAATAAACAACAACTTGGTTGTGGTACTATAGTGCTAATTATTTTTGTTAAATTATCAAGTAGAGTGTAAATAGTTGTAATAACAACGTGACTAAAATTGGGGTTCAAAAGAACAAGTAAGACAACTAAATACAAAATACAAAATACAAAATATAAAACATAAAATATAAAACATAAAAATTATAATAAGGCTTCCTCCATGAAACAGTACAACAAAAATAGAAGTTACCTCGCTTTGGCTATTGCCGCAGCATTAACCAGTAATATAACTTTTGCAGCAGCAGAAGACACATCGGCTGCAGCAAAAGACTCAGGTCTTGAACGTATTGAGGTTACTGCGCGTAAAAAAGTTGAAAGTTTACAAAATGTACCTGTAGCTGTTACATCGGTAGGAGCAGAACAACTCGCACAAAATGGTATTAGTGCCATGACAGAAGTTCAACAATTTTCGCCAAATACAACGTTGCAAAGCAGCCGTGGCACTAACTCAACCTTAACCGCATTCATTCGCGGTGTGGGTCAAGACGATCCATTATGGGGTTATGAACCTGGCGTAGGTATTTATGTTGACGATGTATATATTGCTCGTCCACAAGGCGCGGTTCTTGATATTCTTGATGTAGAACGTATTGAAGTATTACGTGGCCCACAAGGAAGCTTATATGGTAAAAATACTATAGGCGGTGCTATTAAGTACGTCACTAAAAAAATGTCAGGTGACGTTGAAGTCGACCTCAAAGCAACCTTTGGTAATTATGGCCGCCAAGATTATAAACTAGCAGGAAAAATTCCTGTTATCGAAGATAAACTTTATGTGGGTTTTGCTTTAGCCAATTTAACTCGTGACGGCTACGGTGAATTTTTACAGTCTGAATTACCTGATCAAGATTTAGAGAACTACAATAAAGATGTTTTTGCCGGTCGTCTTACCGTTGAATTCACACCGACAGATGATCTTTTCTTTCGTTTTAATTACGATAAAACAATTGATGACTCAAATGCGAAGGGAGGTTACAGACTTTTACCAAGCATTGTTACTGACGCACCTGTACCAGACAGCGTCTACGATTCCTATACCAGTATGCCTACCTGGAACAGTGTTGAGTCAGAAGGCTATAGTCTAACCGCAGAATATTATGTTAATGATACCTGGTCAATTAAGTCAATTACAGCGAGTCGAGAAAATTATTCTAAGACCAATATTGATTTTGATAATACACCAGAGCGCATTTTTGATGTACCCGCTATTTATGATGACGAACAATTTACGCAAGAGTTTCAAGTAAATTATGACTCAGACAACCTAACTTTTGTTTCTGGTCTTTATTACTTTGACGGTGAGTCTTGTGGGACCTTTGATGCGATTTTAGAGCATTTAGGCCAATCGCTTAGCTTACCAGGGCTCACTCGTGAAGTTGCTGGTTGTAATAATAGCGAAAGTTATGCGGTTTATGCACAAGGCTCGTACAATATTACCGATAAGCTTTCTATGACCTTAGGTGCTCGTTATACCGATGAAGAAAAAGTGGCAAACGTTAATAATGGCTTAGCATATGAAACTATTTATCCAGAAAGTGATTGGGTACCAGGTTATGTTCGAAGTGATATTACTTTCCCTGAAGTGCTGAATGACAGCGAAAGCTGGTCTCGCTTTACGCCTCGAGTTGGTGTTGAATATCAATACACCACAGACATGATGTTTTTTGCTAGCTATTCACAAGGCTTTAAATCAGGAACGTTTAACCCTAGAGCCAGTGGCCCTGAGCCAGCAGTAGACCCAGAAGTGGTTGATTCATATGAAATGGGTGTAAAAAGTGAATGGAATGACAATTTAAGAATTAATGCGACAGTATTTTACCTTGACCATACCGACCGTCAATTTGTAACGGTATTACCGGTAGAAGGTGGTGATGGTAGTGAATTAAGTCAACGTTTAGGTAACATTGGGCAATCAACGGCTTCCGGTTTAGAACTAGAAGTTCAATATTCTGTTACCGACAACTTAAATTTATTTGCAACCTTAGGTCTAATTGATGCATCGTTTAAAAAAGTAAATTCTTTTGATGGTGAAGGTAAGTCTATTGATATTAGTGATACTTTCACTATTACCAATACGCCAGACACTACTGCTAATATAGGCTTTGCTTACAATATCGAAAGTACTATGGGTGATTTTGTTGTTAATGGTAATTACTATTATCGCAGCGACTATGACTTAACACCAACAGATAACTTATTAACACAAGACGGTTACGGTTTATTAAACGTTGGCGTTAATTGGTATAGCAATGATGGTGATTGGACCGCTTCGTTACATTGGAAAAACATCACCGATGAAGAGTATTTAGTGGGTAATTATGCTTTTCTGGGTGAGCAAAATAATGATGGTAGCTACGCACCCGGTTTAGGTGGCGATACTACGTTAATTGGTTATTATGGTGATCCATCAACTGTTGCCTTTAGTGTTGGTTATAGTTTCTAGGTGTAGTTTGTTATTTTAACTGTAAAAGGGCGAGTTATTACTCGCTCTTTTTTGTTGATATAATTTTGGTTAAGTCACTACTTTAGCTGAAAATTAAAAGTGTGCGTAGTAGAAAAACATCCCTTAAACTGTTATTAATTAAATGACATTGTGATATACCGATAGAGGATAAAGCATGAGTACAGCGCAAGTAGTAATTGCTGATGATCATCCGTTGTTTCGTACGGCGTTAAAACAAGCTGTGGTCGAATGTATGCCTGCCTGTAGCATTATTGAAGCGTCTAGTTTTAGTGATTTATTGCAGCAAATAGAACAATCTCCAGGCTTAGAAATAATTTTTCTTGATTTACATATGCCAGGTAATAATGGTTTTACGGGACTTACTCAGCTACAAAACAATCACCCAGACCTTATTGTTATTATGGTGTCTTCTGATGAAACACCTAATATTATGCAAAAAGCGATTAATTTTGGTGCGGCGGCCTTTATTCCCAAGTCTGTTGATTTATCGGTCATAGCACAAGCGATAAATTGTGTACTCGCTGGCGGAACTTGGTTACCTGATAACTTTGATATTTCATTAGACAGTGAACAAGTTACTGCAAATAAGTTATTGGCTCAGCAATTAGCAAAATTAACTCCGCAGCAATACAAGGTCTTGTCTTATGTTGCCGATGGGCAATTAAACAAGCAAATTGCCGGCATTTTAGATATTAAAGAAAATACGGTAAAGAAGCATGTTTCAGCAATCTTGCTGCAACTGGGCGTTTATAACCGCACTCAAGCGGGTTTAGCTTATCAGCAATTGATGTTAGCGCCACAAGAAAATGAAAGTCTATAATGTGTAATAATACAGCGGTTAATTATGTTTTATTCTTTGATAATTTATCAAGGCTTTGCGTGATCAGTGATAGTGCTGACGTAATAATTTAACAAAAAACTGTGCTGACTGGGATAACGGATAACGTTTTCGAGTAACAATTCCTACACGGCGACTAATGGTTGGTGAAGCTAATGGGCGATGCTGAATGTTAAGCGCTTGTATTTGTTGTTTGTACAAAGACGGTATTGCACTAACGCCTAATTTATTAGCGACCATTTGAACGACAGTAGCCAACTGATTACTTTCATACTTTACCTTTAAAAATAAAGCCTGTTCGGCTAATGTCTCCTCCATAAGTAAGCGAATACTCGAAGGTCGTTGCAAGGCAATAAAAGGATAATGGCTGAGTTGCTGCCATGTTAACTCTTCAGCTTGTTCTAGGTCATGGTTATCTGGGAATACCGCCAGTAATTCATCACTAAACAGTGTTTCAAAATGTAAATCATCAAATTCACCAGGATCAAAGGTAATCGCAAACTCTACCTTAGCATTTTGCACCATAGCAACAGCTTCTTCGGCGATAACATCATGCACTCTTACTTTAATTTCTTGATATTGGGTTGTAAAAGCCAGTAAATGTTGCGGCAAGTGGGTACTCGCAAATGATGGCATTGCGGCTAAAGATAAATTTCCACGTTTGAGAGAAAACAGCTCAGCAAGCTCAATAAAAGCATCATCAAAGTCTGCTAACAAACGTTTTGCTGTTGGTAAGAAAATTTGCCCTTCAGGCGTTAATGATAAGGTTCTTGTTGAACGCGCCAGTAACTTACCGCCAACGGTCTCTTCTAAATTTTTGATACTAATACTTAATGCTGGCTGTGATAAATGTAAAATTTCACTGGCTTCGGCAAAGCTTTTAGATTGGGCAATAGTGATAAAAGTGCGTAGTTGCTTGAGAGTAATATTCATGCAATTATCCTAAAATATCCAGTTATAAGTTTTATTTATCAATAGTTAATATTAATTAATTTTACATATTTATGCAATTGTATAATGCTGGTGTTAAGTCAACTTCCTTAATAACTGGATAAAAATAATGGCAGGATTTAATAAAGTAGTGAATACCTATGAAGAAGCAATGGCAGGGTTAACCGACAATATGACGGTGGTCGCTGGCGGCTTTGGTTTATGTGGTATTCCTGAGAATTTAATCAAAGAAATCGAGCGCCAAGGCATTAAAGGGTTAACGCTAGTTTCTAATAACTGTGGTGTTGATGATTTTGGTTTAGGCCTGTTGTTACCTAAGCGGCAAATTAAAAAAATTATTGCTTCTTATGTTGGAGAAAATGCTGAATTTGAACGACAAATGATGTCGGGAGAATTAGATGTGGAATTAACACCACAAGGTACTTTAGCCGAAAAAATGCGCGCAGGTGGTGCTGGTATCCCCGCTTTTTATACCGCAACCGGTGTTGGAACTTTAGTGGCAGCAGGTAAAGATCAACGCCAATTTAATGGACGAGATTATATTCTTGAAGAAGCTATTACCGGTGATTTTGCCATTATTAAAGCCTGGAAGGCTGATAAGTTTGGTAATTTAATTTACAGAAAAACAGCACGTAACTTTAATCCTATGGCAGCAACGGCAGGCAAAATTACTGTGGTAGAAGTTGAAGAAATTGTTGAGCCAGGTGAGCTAGACCCAGATGAAATCCATACACCGGGCATTTATGTTAACCGTGTTATACAAGGCACTTTTGAAAAACGTATTGAACAACGCACTATTCGCACGACAACAGGAGAATAATCATGGCTTTAGATCGAAATCAAATCGCTCAGCGTGTCGCGCAAGAATTACAAGATGGCTTCTATGTTAATCTTGGTATTGGTATTCCTACCTTAGTAGCTAACTATGTTCCTGAGGGGATAGAAGTAATGTTGCAATCTGAAAATGGCTTATTAGGTATGGGACAATTTCCCAGTGAAGCTGAAGTCGATGCCGACTTAATTAATGCCGGTAAACAAACTGTGACTATGGCGACCGGTGCATCAATATTTGATTCTGCACAGTCGTTTGCCATGATCCGTGGCGGTCATGTTGATTTAACGGTGCTGGGCGCTTTTGAAGTCGATGTTAACGGTAATATTGCTTCGTATATGATTCCCGGTAAGCTAATTAAAGGTATGGGCGGTGCAATGGACTTGGTTGCTGGCGCAGACAATATCATAGTAACCATGACCCATGCGTCAAAACATGGTGATTCTAAATTACTGGCAAATTGTACACTGCCGTTAACCGGTAAAGGCTGTATAAAAAAAGTGTTAACCGATTTGGCTTTTATTGAGATTAAAGACGGTCGTTTTCATCTACTCGAACGTGCCCCAGGGGTGAGTGTTGCAGAGATTGTTAAACTAACCGCAGGTGAATTAGTCATTCCTGATGATGTTCCTGAAATGCAGTTTTAGTCATATATTTTTGACTAGAAAAGAGTAAAAATTAATCAAGGTAAGTGATTGTTGTCAATGTTGTTAGAACCGCTAGAAGACATTATGTCAGTAGTTTTTCGTGCTTAGCTATGTTATCGGGCGAGCAGGGCGCAATGGTCTGTAAAGGCACCTAAACAAAACTATAAAGATAAAAAAGGATGGCTGTTTAGCCATCCTTTTCTGTATAACCCATACGGAGTTATTGTGCTGTTACTAAGCTTACTTGTTTACTGGCCGTATTGGTTTGTATAACCCATACGGAGTTATTGTGCTGTCACTAAGCTTACTTGTTTACTGGCCGTATTGGTTTGTATAACCTATACGGAGTTATTGTGCTGTCACTAAGCTTACTTGTTTACTGGCCGTATTGGTTTGTATAACTCATACGGAGTTATTGTGCTGTCACTAAGCTTACTTGTTTACTGGCCGTATTGGTTTGTATAACTCATACGGAGTTATTGTGCTGTCACTAAGCTTACTTGTTTACTGGTCGTATTGGTTTGTATAACCCATACGGAGTTATTGTGCTGTCACTAAGCTTACTTGTTTACTGGCCGTATTGGTTTGTATAACTCATAAGGAGTTATTGTGCTGTCACTAAGCTTACTTGTTTACTGGCTGTATTGGTTTGTAAACCAAAATGGTCAAGTGAATAAGTATAGCTGGCTAGTTCATTAGGTATTTGACTCGAATGAACTCCGCTTACCGTACATGTTCCGCTACCGCAAACTATTTGATCATCCCAACTTTTAATAGAATAAACACGATTAGCAATGACTTTATTACCTAGCCAATCAAGAAATGGACTTGATACCGATAAGCCATTACTGGCACAGGTAGGGATCCAAACATTCCATGGATATGCGCCACAAGTCCATAAACCGCGATAAGCACCTGCAACGCCGACAAAGGCATCCACTTGGCTACTTTTATTGAGTTTAATAATTTGTTGTGCTGCTAAAGTAACCCCCATAGAGTGGCCAATTACATCAATTTTTCCTGTGCATGACGCACTAAGCGCTGAATTGATAGCATTTCGAACAGGTGTTTCTTCTGAGCCGCTGTGATTATTATAAGCGGCATTACTACCACCCCATGCTGGGCGGTATATTTGACTGCTGCTGTAGCCTTTCGCGAGTAAAGCGTCGTAGGTATTATCCCAATCTGACGGCGTGCCAGTATTGCCATGCACCAGTACCACGTTATCGAGACAACTGGCTTGCACGGTTGCACTGGCGAGTAACAAGCCAGCAACGGTTAATATTGCCTTTAATTGGATATTTATTTTTCTTTTCATAATGAATCTCTCTTTGTTTTATTATTATTTGAGTGTTATTTCAATATTTTCTACTTGGTCTATTGGTTAGTTTTATCAAAAGATAAAGTAAACATTAGGAAGTAACTGCAAGTGTTGTATCTAGGTATTTTATTAGCCGCCAATGTTGACCTTTACGGCGAACTATCGGTCGTATTACCAACTAAAACACTAGTCATAAAGCGGTTAGATAAGTTCGAGTGAGGGACGTCACGGTTGTTAAAATGTATGTAAAAAGTGTAATTAGGACCTGTTTCATAAAAAGCCTATTATTTATTGTCATTTATTTTTGACTTGTCCTGAGGGGTACTCTCCATTTTTGTATCCAAACTGTTTGAAATTTGAACTCAACAACATTAACGAATATTGGTAGCAAAAGAAGTGACTCTTTAGTAGTAGAAGGATTATGTGGAATAAATTAAATAATTCTCGCTTAATTAAAGTGTCTGTTGTGGCGGACACTTTTATCAGATTTTTGAGGTTTTTATTCGTAGTTTTATTATTGTTAAAGACTTTGGAATATATTTAAAATCATAGCAGCGACACTAACTTTGCTGTCACTGCTAGTATGACTAAAGCGATAATAACTGTCGCATCAATTTTTTTAACGCTAACGCTTTAATTGGTTTACGCATAAACGAGAAGTCGGCACCGCTGGTATGTTCTCGCACTTGTTCAGAGGGGTCTGCAGAGCAGATAATACAAGGAGCTTGCCACTTATTGTTAGCAAGCGTTTTTTGCACTAAATCAACACCATTTTTGTCATCATCTAAGTGGTAGTCTGAAATAATTAATTTGGGTTTGAACTCTTTATCAACTAGTACTTCTGCTAAGTGTTTTTCATTTCTCACGGCAATAACATGACACCCCCATTCAGCGAGTTGCGATTGCATCGCTTTTAGCATTAAGGGCTCATTATCAATAAGTAAAATAGGTAACTGATTAAATTCAGCAGTGGCGCTAATGCTATTTTGAGTATTAACAACCGAGGCTCTGACCGGTAATAACTTACTACGAGGTAGAGTAATGCTAAAGCATGAACCTCTACCAACCGTAGATTTTACTGAAATGGTTAACCCTAAAAGTTTAGCTATACGATCTGATATGGCTAAACCTAGCCCCAAACCCGGTTGGTCTTGAGTTTCATTTAAGCGCTCAAACTCTTTGAAGATAGTTTGCTGTTTGTTTTTCGCAATACCCGGTCCATTATCCCAAACTTCAATAACGATCTTGTCTTGTTGTCGCCTAACGCCAAGTAATACTTTGCCTTGGCGGTCGGTTTGTGGGCAATAGTTAATAGCATTGGAGAGAAAGTTTTGCACCACACGGCGTAACAATCTTTGGTCGGTTTCAATAATACAGTTAGATTTTACATAGCTAAACGTTAGATTAGCTTGCTCTGTCAGTAAGAAAAACTCTTTACTCAAGGGGGCTAATAATTCGTCAACATAAAAAGAGGTGATCGCAATGTGTTGCGACTTACCATCTAAGCGAGATATTTCAACGAGATCTGAGAGTAAACTTTCTGCAGCATTTAGTGAATGACGAATGTTGCTGGCTAATTCTTCTAAATGAGTACCGGTTACTTTTTTATTAAGCATACTGGTAAATAAAGATAAAGCATTGAAAGGTTGCATTAAATCATGGCTGGCAGCCGCTAAAAACTTAGTTTTACTTTTATTAGCTGTTTCGGCTTCTGCCTTTGCATGGTTTAGTTCACGGGTTCGTTCAATCACTCTTTGTTCAAGGGTCTCGTTCGCCCTTTGTAAAGCTTTTTCAGCTTCTATATGTGCGGTTATATCTGAGAAAGTACTAACAAAACCACCGCCAGGCATCGCTTGGCCTCTAATTTCTAAGACAATACCGCTTGGCATTTCTCGCTGAAAATAATGACTGTTCCCTTTACGCATATAGTCAATTCTGCGTGTTATAAAATCATCGGTATGCTCGGCACTATTTTTTGTAGAGTTACCTTTATCAGCAATAATGACTCCGCGATCGGCATTGTATTGAATAAGCTCGGAGATTGGTTTACCGACACAAACTAAACTGCTTGGGTAATCTAGTAATTCTATATAGCGTTTATTCCAAGCAACTAAGCGCATGTCGGCGTCAACAACACTTATACCTTGTTCTATATTTTCTACACCGGCTTGTAATAATTCGCGATTAAATTGAAACAACTTGCTGGCTTCATCAACAATATTAACGACATATTCCAAAGGTAAGGCTTGTTGTTTACTTGCGGCTTTCATTACCATGCGCGTTGAGGCTGAGCCTAATACGCTTGATAACTGCAAGCGGGTATACTCGACCAGCTTTTGACTCGCGGCGGTATTACTAAGTTGTTTTGCATGATTATGATGAAAATCATCGGCGCTTGTATCATTAACGAAGCGTTGCAATAAGTGATAAAGGTCTTTACTTGATAAGTTTTGTTGAATTGCCCCCTGCTTTTTACTGATAAAGAGCTCTGCTTGTAATCTTTCGCCAACACTGCGCTGACCAAATAATGAAAAACCAATAAAACAGCAAGTATTGGCTAATAAACTAAATAATAAACCGTGACTAATATTATCGAGAAAGTTGACACCAAAAAGTGCATAAGGCCGTAAGCTGCTTATACCAAATAATCCTGTAGTTATCCACGGAGCGTTCGGCAATAAACTGGGTAGCAATAAGGTATAAAACCAGCAAAGACTGCCGACAATTAAGCCAATAAAAGCGGCGTTACTGGTTGCTCTTCGCCAATATAATGCGCCAACAACTAAAGGGGCTAATTGTGATAGAAGTACGAATGACAATAGGCCAATGGTGGCAAGGTGATTTTGTTGATTAACGATCCGCTCAAAGCCAAAAGCCAATAGCAGCAGTAAAGCAATTGCTATGCGGCGAATATTTAATAACAGCCCTGACAGTTGTTTTTTCTGGGTATTAATATAACTGTTGTAGTGCAGTAGCAAGGGGTTAACGATTTCTGTTGTTACCATAGTGCTGAGTACTATTGTGGCGACTATGACCATGCTGGTTGCTGCGGCTAAACCACCAATAAAAGCGAGGCCACCAAGCCATGCTTGCTGAAAAAAGAGTGGGATAGTAATAACATACGTATCGGCATCAACACCACCACCCGGAAATAAACTTTGGCCAGCTAAGGCAATAGGTAAGATAAATAAATTAATGGCAATTAAATAAACGGGGTAGAGCCAACGTGCCATTTTCAATTCTTTTTGCTGATGATTCTCTATCATCAACATGTGATATTGCTGTGGCAAAATAAAAATAGTAATTACGCCAAGTATCGCTTGTGATACTGCAAAATAAGTGTTTTTTACCGGTTGATAATTAGTTGACGTTTCGGCTTGGCTGATTAAATCGCCAATACCATCAAAAACAAAGAATGTCGCAAAAATACCTATCGCGGTTAAGGCAAATAATTTAACTAACGAACTAAAAGCTATGGCTAGAACTAAGCCTTGATTTTGTTTATTGGCGGCTACTTGGCGGGCACCAAATAATATACTGAAAATAATTAATACTAAGGTCACAACAAAGGTCGTGCTTATTCCTGAGCGGTAAGTGCCGGTGAGTAAATCAAAACTTTTGCTGATAGCTCTTAATTGTAGTGCGATATAGGGAATGGTGCCCAGAAGGGCGACTAAGGTTACTGTCGCTGCTATTTTTGGCGATCTGTCATAGCGACAAGCAATAAAATCAGCAATAGAGGTTAGGTTTTGTTGCTTGGTAATACGTAATATTCGCAGCAACATCGGCCAAGCCAAAACAAAGCATAAAATTGAGCCAATATAGATGGGAGCAAGCCAAGCGCCGGTTGTTGCTGCTTGCCCAACCGTGCCATAAAAAGCCCAAGAGGTGCAGCTTACCCCTAAAGCTAAACTGTAAACCCAAGGGCGAGAATGCCACTGCTTAGTGGTTTGCTTTTGTCCCCAATAGGCAACAACAAACAATAATAATAAATAACCTATGGCAAGAAAAGACACCAACCAAGTATTAAGAGAAAGCCAAATTAACACTGAAAACACCTTATAAATAGCAACACTTTACTATGTACCGATCTCATATCAACTTTACGTCTGCAAATAAAATGGCGGCAGACATCATAACATGGCTTAAATTTCAGCACAGTGCACGAAGGTAGTACATCAATAGATAATTTATTTAGTTAAGCTGAATTTTGACATTACTATATTAGAAATTAATCTATATGAGAACTCTTAAGATAAGTAACAAGTATTTAGTAGAAGCCATTGTTTTTATTAGTTACACCTTATTTGCAATGGCATGGGTTGGCGGCACCGCAAGCATGAATCAAATCATGGCGGCAATGAATATTAATAGTTTAGCTTCAGCCAGCTTTATTAGTGGTGCGGTTACCTTAGCTAAAATTGTAGGGACCTTTGCCGCTGCTTGGTTAGCCCTAAAACTAGGGGGTAAGTATGCTTTTTTTGCATCAGGTATTTTAATTTCAGTGGGGCTATTAACACCTTTTGCGCCCAATTATGAATTGCTATTAGTGAGCCGGTTTTTAATGGGATTGGGCGGAGCGTTTATGATTGTATATTTTAACCCCATCGTTATGTCTTGGTTCCCTCCAGAAGAGCGTGCCACGATAAACGGGATCAATGCCGTTGCTTTTAATTTAGGCACAGGCATTATTTTATGGCAAATGAGTAACTTTAATTCGTTAACCGGTAGCTGGCAAAATACCTTGATTATTTTTTCATTAGCAAGTTTGGCATTAAGTATTGCTTGGTTATTTGTTGACGAGGCAAAACCTCATAACCAAGCCAAAGATACAAGTGAAATTAACACGCATTATTCGTACACAGATGGCTTAAAAGATAAATTTTCTTGGGTCTATGCGTTAACCTATTCAGGTATTCTTGCCTTTTATTTATGTTTGTTCACTTTCTATCCTAAGGCGGGTATCAGTCAAAGTGCGTTATTGATAGGTTTTGGAATTATAGGAACGTTAGCCGGTATTATTTACAGTAAAAAATTCCCTTTACGGGTGCCTGTGATCCGTTGGTCAGGTTTACTGATTGTGATCACTGTGTTTACCTTATCTTTTAGCCCGTCAGAAGTAGTACAAACACTTAGTGCTATGGTGTTAGGTTTTTCTATATTCTTTCCAATAACGGCATTAGTGGCAATACCTCATGAGTTGTCAAAAATGACCAGCCAAAAAATAACCGTTGTTTTTAGTTTGTTCTATTCGATAAGTTATATGGTGGGTACCTTGGTTTTATGGCTGTTTGGCAAGTTAGTTGATATCCACCAAGGTGACTATACATGGGCATTTGCTTTAACCACCTTGGTCAGTGGTACTTTCTTTATAGGTAGTTTTTTCTTAACTGAAACGGGTCAACAAAAAAACAAGGAAGATGAATTATGCGAGGTGTAATTTCAGAAAAATTAGCGCCCTTTTTAGCGCAGGCAAATGAAGCTTTAGCCGAGTCAAAAAAACAAGGTGTGCAATTTTCTCCTGCACTGGTTCGCTCAAATTTAGATAAATTGGCGCCTTTGATAGGCGAGGGGCCAGCACTCAGTTTTGTGCAAGACCGTGCAGTGCAAGCAGAAGAACGCGCTATTGCCGTGCGAGTTTATAGCCCAGCGCCAGAGGAAGCATTACCCGTAGTTATTCATTATCATGGCGGTGGTCATATGTGTGGCAGTGTTGAATTATACGATCCCATTTGTCGTAAAATTGCCGCACAAAGTCATTGTATTGTTATCAGTGTCGAATACCGTTTAGCACCAGAGCATCCTTATCCAGCAGGTATCGATGATTGTCGAGAGGTGTTAATTAATTACCAAGCCTGTTTAGCTGGGCTCAACTTTTCTAATGCACTTTATATTATCGGTGATAGTGCTGGCGGCGCTATTTGTACTACGCTTGCTATGCAAAGCCAGCAAGATAAACGCTTAAGAATCGATAAGCAGATTTTAATTTACCCAAGTGTTGATTACACCGGCCAGCAGCCTTCTTTTACCGAGAATGGTTCAGGTTTTTTACTTGAGCAAGATAAAATAACTTGGTACTTTAATCAGTATTTTAAAGCGAGTGATAACAGTAAAGCTGCATCACCTTTGTATGGTGAAATAAGCAAGACTTTACCCGAAACCTTAGTTATTACCGCCGGATGCGACCCGTTAAGAGATGAAGGTTTAGCTTATGCTAAAGCGCTAAAAGCGGTTGGGGTAGCGGTGCATCATCATCAGTTTGATGGGTTAACGCATGCCTATATGTTACTTGATGCATTGGTTGCAGAAGAGTGTCAGCAAACTTTTCAGCTAATCGCTAACTTTATTAATAAATAGCTAAGCTTGCCACATATTTCTGTGGCAAAAGCATTAATTATCGCAAGGTCTTGTTACCAGAGAGCAAGATCTCTTTATCATAATGTCAGTGATCCCGTTACCGACGTTGTTAACACGTTTCATATTTATCTAGGTCATCATAATTTCAATATAGTTTCTTGTTCGGTAAAACACCTACAAAAAATGGTTGAATACGTATTCATCTTCTTTGATATAGCGCTTTGTTTAAATTTAACGCAACCTGTCTTGGCTATTTAATAAGCAAATATAAACATTAATTTTACATTAGGAATAACAATAAAAATGAAAACTAAAGTAATAAAATCGTTATTAACAACAGGTCTGGCATTAGGCATTGTTTGTCAGGTTCAAGCTGCTGCTCAACCGACTACTTTTGTTCATCTCTTTGAATGGAGCTGGCAAGATGTTGCCCAAGAATGTGAAGATTATTTAGGCCCTAAAGGTTATGCCGCAGTTCAGGTGTCACCACCTAATGAGCATATTCAAGGGGGACAATGGTGGACTCGATATCAACCGGTAAGCTATAAAATAGAGAGTCGAAGCGGTAACCGTGCCCAGTTTGTCGATATGGTGAATCGTTGTAAGGCCGTTGGCGTAGAAATATATGTTGATGCAGTTTTAAATCATATGGCATCTGGCAGTGGTACAGGTACTGCAGGGAGTAATTATGGTAACAAAAGCTTCCCTAATTATGGGCCACAAGACTTTCATGATACTTGTGCCATTACCGATTATAACAATCGTTGGCAAGTACAAAACTGTGAGCTAGTGGGCTTAGCTGACCTCAATACTGGTGCCGCTTATGTACAAGAAACGCTCGCAGGTTATTTAAACGACTTGCAAGATATTGGTGTTACAGGTTTTCGATTTGACGCCTCTAAGCACATGTCATTAGGCGATATTCAAGGAGTATTGTCGAAAGTTAATGGCTCACCTTTGGTGTTTCAGGAAGTGATTGATCAAGGCGGTGAACCCATCACCTCCAGTGAATACCAAAGCACAGGTTTAGTAACTGAATTTAAATATACCACACAGCTGGGTAACACCTTCAAAAATGGCAGCCTAGCATCACTGAGTAGTTTTGGTGAAGCTTGGGGATTTTTACCGAGTAGTTCTGCGGTGGTTTTTGTCGATAACCATGATAATCAACGTGGTCATGGTGGCGGTGGTAATGTGATTACTTTTGAAGATGGCCGTTTATACGACTTAGCGAATGTATTTATGTTGGCTTATCCGTATGGTTACCCAAAAGTTATGTCGAGCTATGATTTCCAGGGTGATACTGATGCGGGTGCTCCAAGTGTTCCGGTCCATAACAATGGTGATCTAGAATGCTTTGGCAGTAGTTGGAAGTGTGAGCATCGATGGTCATATATTGCTGGTGGTGTCGACTTTAGAAATAATACTGCAGATAATTGGAGCACCACAAACTGGTGGGATAATGGCAATAACCAAATTGCTTTTGGTCGAGGTAGTTCGGGTTTTGTCGCAATTAATAAAGAAGATGTTAATTTAACGTCTACGCTAAGTACACAAATGAGTGCAGGTACTTATTGTAACGTTTTAAAAGGGCAATTATCTGCTGATGCTAAATCGTGTAGCGGTGAAACGATTACAGTAAACAACGGTGGAAGTATTAATGCCAATGTGGGGGTTTGGGATGCATTTGCCATTCATCAAGGCGCAAAAATTAATGGTGAAGTAACAGGCCCAGCAACATTGAAACGTACGGTGATATTTATTCAAGCACAAACGCAAAGTGGTCAAGATATGTTTATTCGCGGCGGCATTGATCATAACTACGCCAATAATAATCTTGGTAGAAATTGTCAAACCACTAATTTTGAGTGTGCAATGACTATTCGCCATAACAACTTAAAAAGTGCAACGACAACACCATGGAAAACCAACGAAAGCTACTTAGATTGGTATGGCAGTGAGGCCGCTCAAAGTAGCACCGCTGAAGGAACTCCGCTTGATTGGACCACCAATGCTTGGCCTGCAGGTTGGGGAACAAAGCGTACCGTTGCTAATGATGGTTATGGTGAAGAGCCGTTAAATATTTGGGGTCAACATTACTGGATGTTAGATGTTGATATGGATTGTAGTAAAGCGGTTAATAACAAGTTTGAAGTAAAAGCCTATGTTAAAAATGGTCAAGGTTGGGAAGGTGACATAAACCAAGCTAACACACCTTATGCATCGAGTAATCATTTTGCTGAATGCGGAAAAATCAACAAATTTAACTTCAATAGTAATATCGTAGAAATTCGAAGTTTTTAGAATTTTGTCGCGTTTTTATGATGATTTTTAACTAAATAAGTAAGCAGGCTAGGCAAATTTTTTTGTCTAGCCTTTATAACTTTAAAGCGGTATTTATAGACGATTTATAAAACTTCTTTAGCGGCTCTAAAAGCCTCTTGTGCAGCTGGCGCGCCACAATACACAGCGCTGTGCAGTAATACTTCTCGTATTTCCTCTTTAGTCGCGCCATTATTTAATGCACCACGAATATGCCCTTTAAGTTCTTGAGGAGCTCTTAGTGCTGCCAGCATAGCAATAGTCACTAAACTACGGGTTTTAATATCTAATTCAGTTCGCTGCCAGGTTGCTCCCCAGCCATGATCATTGATGTAGTCTTGCATAGGTTGACTAAAATCATCGGCATTATTAAGTGCGCGGTCAACAAATTCATCGCCCATTACTTGACGGCGAATTTTTTCACCTGCTGTTTTTTCGTTGTTAGCTATCGTCATATATTATCCTGTTATTTATTGGGCGGTCCAAGCACCATCCATGGGAAGTGCCGAACCGGTTATACTACGCGCACTATTACTGCATAAGAATAAAATAAATTCACCAATTTGGCGAGGGTCCATCATTTCAGGTAAGGGTTGCTTAGCCGTTACTAAGGCATACTTGGCTTGTTCGAAGCTAACACTTTTCTGTTGTGCTATATCATTAATTTGATTATTAATTAATGGGGTATCCACCCAACCTGGGCAAATAGAATTAACGGTAATGCCATGCTCGGCACACTCAAGCGCAACGGCCTTCGTTAAGCCAACAATGCCATGCTTTGCTGCAACATAAGCGGATTTATTTAGCGAGGCCACGAGTCCATGAACAGAAGCGATATTAATAATGCGGCCCCAACCCTTTGCTTTCATACCCGGAAGTGACTTTTGAATGGTGTGAAATGCCGCGGTCAAATTGATGGCAATTATCGCATCCCACTTATTTTCAGGGAAAGTATCAATACTTTCGGTATGTTGAATACCGGCATTATTGACCAGTATATCGATAGAGCCCATGACTTGAGTAGCCTTAGTCATAAACACTGAAATATCTTGGGCTAACATTAAATTTGCACTATCAAAAAGTGTCTTGATATTATATTTTTTCGCAAATTCATCGGCTAAGGCTTGGCCTTCTTCGTCAGCCATTAAACCGTGTAGTACCAAATTAATGCCTTGCTCAGCTAAGACATGTGCAGCCGCTAAACCAATACCACTGGTTGAACCTGTGATCAAAGCTGTTTTACCTTTTAGCATAATTATTTTCCTATTTAATTGTGTTATTAGTTTCTTACCGTTTTCGTCAATAAAAAAGTAATTAGACGTGTGAGCCCCTGCGCCGTTGATCATTATTGGGCAAATACTTGCGATAGGGCGGTTTATTAAAGGGCATCAGATAATAGTAAAAGAGTAAGTTTGGCCATCTCGAAAAGGCTATTTAACCCGTTGCTCTAAAATCTTCAGCATTATTCTTATGCTATATATTAATGCAAACAGTTAACTTTTTAATTGGCACCTTAGTACCATAGGTTTAGTCAAATAACTTTGCTGCTGCATTCATCAACAGCTAAAAATCACATCGCCTTTATTAATTGGAAAACAGATCGTTAATTACCCTATGTAAATGAACAGGCATCAGCCTTGATAATATTTCGACAATAAGACTAAGTAAGAAAAATAATTTTTAAGCTAGTAACTTTGTATACTTTCAACAGAGAACGCGTGATAAAACAGTCATAATTTAAAGTTTAGTTAAAATAATGTTAATAAAGGCTTGATGCAATTGAAGGTTATGAGTATTTTATGTTTTCATTATAATCATAGACGGTTAATTATCTGGAGAGAAGGAAGTTTTTGCTCGTCTAATAAGCTGTTTTATTATTACCAAGTTTGGAGTATTAATGAAAAAAATTACATGGACGAATGTTTTAACCATTGCTGGTGCAATCGGTGGGGCAATAATTGGAAATTGGGCAGTAAGTGGTTTATTTAGTGGTGATGCAGGTGAAGATAAAACTAAATTTCTCATGAGTACAGCTAGCGAAATAAATAAGAATCTACCAATGAATGTAGATTCAGAAACAGTTTTAATAGCTACTATTGGTGCAAAAGAAACGTTTACATATAACTATCAATTGCCAAATTATGAGAAAGACAATTTAGATTTAAAAAAATTTGTCGAAACTATGACACCTAAGGTGACGAACTTTGTTTGTTCAACAAAAGAAATGCAAGCATTTAGAGATTTAAATATTTTCATTTCATATAATTACTATGATACTAATCATAAACAGATCACCGAAATAAAGGTCGATACTAAGCTGTGTCAAAAAATATAACGCCCCATTAAACAAGGATGAACAATGGCATTTAAATTTACGTTAGTTTTACTTTTAGTCTTGGGGGTTTCTGGTTGCTCTTCTCATGGTGCAGAAGAGGTTGGTTGCAATTTTGCTTCTGGTTCTACTTATAGTGAACACGATAAAGAAAGCTCTTGGAGCTCTAATTTTATTAGCGATATTTTTGTTGGCTTGTTTAACGTAACCGTGCAAGGTGCCCATAGAAATATCTCCCCCGAGACTTATAATTCGTGTGTTAAGCCAGATGTAGCTACCTGTATAGATCCTGAAGGCAATATAAAAAAAGAGTGCACGTTAACGAAATAGTTAAAGTTAGCTGGCATTTGCTTATAACAGGCCATTTAAGCAGGACTTTTAACCGTTGGCTACTTGCTTCTGCGCGTCGCCTATTTTAGTCCGCGTTAGCTTACAATATAAAACTTGGCATTGATAAAATGGATTTTAAATGAAAATACCTTTGTTAATATTTATTATTTTAAACACGATTACATTCACCGTAGATGCTAACGTTAGTGATGATTTTAGTGAGTTAAACTCTGAAACTCCTGGTTGTGCTGTTGGTGTGGTGAAGAAAGGTGAATTAGTTTATGAGCGCTATTTTGGGCAGGCAAACTTACGCTATCAAGTTCCAATAGATAAGAAAACCGTTTTTAACTTGGGGTCTATTACTAAACATTTTACTGCTGTTTTAGCGTTACAATTAGAGGTGAAAGGCCAACTATCTTTAAATGATTCATTGAAGAAATATTATCCCCAAGGCCCCCGTTGGTTTGAAAATATCAAGTTACATCATTTAATTAATCACCAAAGTGGTCTGCCAGACTATTTAAATGATGAAAAAACTAGGGAGGAACTTGTAAAAAGGGTATCTACCATACCCCATGTACTTGAAGATCTAGTTGTAGGGAAGCCGATTGCACGTGATGTTACTCTAATGCACGTTCTTGATACTATGATGGCGTTATCTGCACCATCATTCAAACCGGGAGAAAATTCAAGTTACAGTAATACGGGTTATTTGTTTTTGGCTGATATACTTGAAAAAGCTAGTGGAATACCTTTTAGTGACTTAGCTAAAAAACAACTATTTAAACCACTTGGAATGTCTTCGACTGGACTTGTGAGTTCACAGACTATTGAAATTCCTTGGAGTGCTACGGGGTATAGTGTTGTAAATTCGCCTACATACAAATATCGACGTAATTCATCAAATCTAATTACCCAGGGCGATGGCGGAATTTTAGCAACGCTTCCTGATTTTGCCAAATGGATAAGTCATTTAATGTCCCCTATTGATGACAAATTATTTTGGAGTACATTCTTGCATCCGATGAAGCCTGTTTCCAACATTGGAGGACTCTCCAGTTTCCAGAATACTGACGACAGTAAAGGTCATTTTATCAGTCAAATATTATCTTCTTTAAAGACCGTTTCTAAAATTGGAGGAGTACCATATAATAATGGACTGTTCATTAGGAAGGTTAAAGGTGAGACAATATATTCTCATAGAGGTTTATCAATTGACTCAATGGGGAGTTACTTTTGGCTTTCACCTAGTCATAATATTGGGTATATTCAACTTTGTAACTTCAGCTTCGATAAACGGCCATCTGTAAACGAAATATTGCATACCTATGCCGATTAGCAAGCAACAACAAATTAAACAAGGACAAAAAGCCGCTGGCTTTTGCTCTTTGGTCGCTATTTTAACTAACCATTATTCCCCCCTTAAATGGGCGTTATATTACAAGGTATTTCCATGCTCTTTTTGATTATTAAACTATCGATGTTAGCTCTTTCATATAAATTATACTTGATGAAAAAGGAACCTTATTTTTCAGCATTATTGTTTAGTATTCCCTTAGCTATTGTTGGTTTAATTATGGGGCATACATTTATGGGGGTTTTTGTTGGCAGTGCCATTTTATTTGCCTTAGCTTTCGTTTGCTTCGTACTTATGTCTAAGTTACCAACAGGGATGCCCGAGTACAGTGTATTAGCTGTAACGGCAATTATTGTTGCATTTGTTATATAGCAAAGGTATTCAAGCTGGGCTTTTAACCGTTGGCTAGCTTACGTTTAGCTTCACATTTTAGCTAACTAAACTTTACCCTTAATTGGGCATTTTTTTACGGAGATTTATGTGAAAAGTTTACTTAAAAGTATTCAATATGGAATGTTAGATTTTATTGAGGGAGAAAATCAACCTGATTACACATCTGATAATGTTACTGATTGCATTACATTACTCTTAGAGTTCATGTCGTCAATGGGATCAGAAATTCAAACTGTTGATAGTACTAAAAATCATATTAAATATTTAATTTTATCTTTGAACGAATTAAACGATGACTGTGGTCAATGTTTAATAGAAACTGACCAACGTGAAGATATTTGTGATTTCATTCAAAAAGTAACAACTAAAGCCAATGTAGAATTTGAAGGTGATGTTACAGAAGAATGGCGAGAGTGGTAAAAATAGTAAGCGACTCAAGTAGGATACTATAGTTCATGGAGGATTTAGGTTGTTATTTCCAGTATTAGAAACTAATCGTTTAAGGTTAGATAAATTAACTACAGAAGATTCAAAGAGCTTATTTGATTTATTCTCAGACAATTCAGTTGTCAAATATTATGATCTGGACGCATTTACTAAACATTCACAAGCGAGTAATTTAATAGAATTCTTTAATGCTCGCTTTACAGAAAACTCTGGTATTCGTTGGGCTATACGCTTAAAAGAAACACATCAATTAATAGGGACTTGTGGGTTTAATACTTGGAGTCCTAAAATGAAAAATGCTGTTATAGGTTACGATTTATTGCCTAAGTTCTGGGGCAGTGGTTACACAACAGAAGCTGTGCATAGAATTGTTAAATCAGCATTTTGTGGTGACTTACCATGCGGAGCATTGAATCGCATTCAAGGTGATACGGTTCCCGGGAATCTAGCCTCAGAGTCTCTTTTACTCAACGTAGGCTTTAAAGAAGAGGGTCTTCGCCGTCAAAGTGGATATTGGAAGAATCAGTTTCACGACCTTAAATGTTTTGGCTTAATAAAGTCAGAGTACGGTGAAACATAAGCTATTAAATAAAATAAATAACCGTTGGCTATTTGCTTCTTCGGTGCTTACTTTAGTCAACAATTATACGCCAGTTAATCGGGCGTTATATGCAGTTCAAGGATCCGAGTAGTGAAGCTGTTAAAAAATAAAATCAATAAACTAGCAGAAATGAGTGAAGCGTTTAATTGGAAAAACTGTAGTAAAAAGCATGATCCTCTTGATCTGACTTTAGGGGAGCCTTTAACTACGTGGGATACGTGGGATACATGGGTAAATGATATAGAAAATATTTTGAAACAAACAGTTAAGCCAAATTCAGAACCTTTTGTTTATTTTAAAGCTGCAAATAATTCAAAGGTAACAGGTAATAGTGAAGACAAATTTGAGTTTGCAAAAGACAATTATATTAAAACATTAAATGCATTAATTTCGTTAATAGATGAAGGCGATATATTTAATGAATTATTAGTTTCAGGGCCACCAAAAAAAACCAATAAATCCAAAGGTTCGACCGAAAAAACAAATGTAACTAACTCCCTAGTACCAAGTAATAATAAAGTACTTATTGTTCATGGGCATGACAATGCTTTAAAAATTGAATTAGCGCTATTTCTTACACAAATCGGAATTCAGCCAATTTTTTTGCACAGAGAAGTGGATGCTGAGCAAAGTCTCATTGAAAAACTCGAGGCCAACAGTGATGTATCTTATGCATTCATATTACTTACCCCTGATGAAGTTTCGTATACGATTGATCAATCTAGTGTTATAGATGCTGAGAGAAAAAAAGTCATTAGAGCCAAACCTAATGTCATTTTTGAGTTTGGTTATTTGGTCGCTAAGCTTGGGAGAAAAAATGTCTGTGTTCTTCATAAAGGCGATGTGGATATACCTGCTGATTTAAGCGGTTTTATATATAAAAAAGTTGATCATAATATCGATGATATTGGGCTATTTTTAATTAATGAAATTAAAGCAGCTGGTTTTAAGCCTGAATTATAATAGCGTCTATGCAGTTACTTAAACGGCCACAAAACATTTGCTTCTCTTGTTCCTGTTATTATAAATAGCTATTTTTACAAGCTTAATAAAGTGCTTTATGACAAAAAATCATGATTATAGATTACAGTAGAGAGCCAACGACCCAGTGCAATAAATGTGGTTTGAGATATAAAATATCTTATTCTATTTGCCCCCATTGTGTCGGTAAAAACAAGGGACAAATTATTCGTGATATTCACATGACACACTCAAAGCAAGCGGAAAAACGTTCGAGTACAGGTAGGCAGTTTTTTTATTTGGCAATTATTCTAGCTTGTTTTTTAATTGTGTTATTTTAGTTTGCTGTTAATCAAACTATAAGCTATTAAAGAGAGACCAAAAACAGTTTTCTGTTGCGCTCTCATATTTGGAAAATATCTACCATTTTAGTAAACCATTTTTGCCTCTAAATGGGGTGTCATATTTAAAGGTTCAACATGAGTGATTTAATTGTATTAATAACGGGTGCTAATAGAGGCATTGGTTTCGAATTAACAAAACAATATCTTATAAATGGGTGGACAGTAATTGCTACCTGTAGAAATGAAAAGGCATCGGCTGACTTAATAACATTGAAGGATAAGTTCTCTGAAAAATTACTCATTGAATTAATGGATATCACCTGTCCAGAAAATATTGAGAGGTTAGCAAATAAACTCAGTGAAGAAAGTATCAAAATAGATTTAATCATAAATAATGCTGGTTATTTAGATCAAGAAAATAAAAGTATTCATGACATTAATTATGCAAATGCTGAAATGAGTTTTAAAGTGAATTCGCTTGGCCCATTGTATTTAACTCATTGTTTTTTGTCTTTGATGAAGAAAAATCGTCTATGTAAAATAGCTATAATTTCTTCTGTTATGGGATCCCTAACACGAGAAAGAAGTGTAGATTGGTATGGTTACCGAATGTCTAAGGCAGCAGCCAACATGCTAGCCGTGAATTTATCCAATGAACTTGTTAATGACAATGTCGCTGTGGTGGCTGTTCATCCTGGTTGGGTTCAAACAGATATGGGCGGTTCTTCTGCAAGAGAAAATGTTAAAGATTCGGCTCTTGGAATTATGAAAGTGATTCTAAATTTATCTATTGATACCACTGGGAAATTTTATGATTTTAAGGGAGAGGAATTACCGTTTTAAAAAGCTATTAAATAGGGATAATTAGATGAAATGGTAATTAACAAAACATTATTATAAAATAAAAAATTAGTTTAAAAATCAACAGTAAAGGCATTAATTAGCAATAAAAGAGTATTTTTTCTTCGTATACTTTTATGGAAGCGGTAATGAGCAGTTTTTCGCGTTTTATTTGTATGACTATTTGCTCACTTTTGGTTTTTATACTCGATCATCAAGACGTTAAAAACTGACAAACGATTAAAGTAGAATAAATAAAAGTTGGTTGTTTCCAATGGCTAGTTATTTTAACTAACAATTTTTAACGACTTAGTAAGATTTTGGATGTGATGAAGTATCTAATTGTTATATACAACAGCGCTAGTTTTGTAGCTTCATTGTGGTGTCTTTCGGCAATAACGCCATTATTGCTTTTAGTGGGCAATGATATTTCTTGGATGTCGATAGTTGCCGTTGGTTTGATTATTCTTTATGGCTCTTCAATATCCTTATTTAGAAAAGAAAAAATAGCTCAAGGCTGTTGGTGTAAATCTGATGCTTTTGCATATGTTGTTGTTCCAATATGTCTATTTACCTATGTTACTTATATGATGCTATCTAGTGTAAACGCCTAAGTTACTCAACATTTAAAGAGTGGCTGACCTTGTATTTAACTTACTATTTTATTCAACCATCTTTAACTTTTGATGAGGTGTTATATTGGAGATGAGCATTGGATATATCATTGAATTTATGATTTATTACTCAATTTTAAACCTAAACAGTGTTATCAAATAGAGTTAACTTTAAAAGGATTTATTAAAGTGCCACATACCTTCGAATCAAAAAATGTAAAAGCAAAGTTATCAATCTCCTTAAATAAACTCGTGTTATTGACTTTTCTAGTGGTGATTGCATATTTTGGCTATGAAAAATATGCTTTACATAATGCTGAGCAAACACAAGCATCCGTTTTTATTTTAACTCCTCAAGTCAATGATATTTACTTTTTAGACATGAGGTTGATTAATAATAAATTGAATCCTAAGCATAAATATAGATTAGCTAAAGTGGTAAGTGTTAGCGGCAGTAATGTGGCTATTGTTTATGGAAGGGTTTTCTATCAATGGCAGAATGCAGTGGTAAATAGCATTAAGTATGATGATTTAAATAATAATAATTATTTTGAGCTAATACCCGATTACATTCCTTTTAGTTTAATTAAAGAAATGAGGGCTAATGAGGCTATTTATCTCGTTAAACGACCTATTCGAAATAAACTTTATGGCAAATTTGTTAATTAAGATATTTAATGAATCTGCCTAGTCGGTTTTAGCTCATTACTGCCGTTGTTATTTCACATGCTAACATTCACTAAAAGTACAAATAAGGCTTTTGACGTGGTCAACCAAATTCAGTCAACCTAGTTAAGCAACCATTTCTAATTCTCTCTCCACTGATTCAAAAACGTTAGGACTTTGATAATCCAGATACGAATGAAGTCGGTGGCTGTTGTACCACATGGTTATGTAATTCAGTACATCTTGCTGTGCGGCATAACGAGTTTCATAATTACGCCAATGAACTCTCTCTTGCTTCAAGCTACCGAAGAAGCTTTCGGCAACGGCATTGTCCCAGCAACATCCTTTTTTACTCATACTGCCAACAAAACCATGTGACTTGAGTAATCGACGATATTGATGGCTGGCATATTGAACGCCCTGATCTGAATGAACTATCAATCCTTCTTTGGGTTGTCGTTGCCAAATAGCCATTGTTAACGCATCACAAACAAGCTGCGCTTTCATTCTTGACCCCATGCTCCAACCCACGACTTTTCGTGAATATAAATCAATCACGACACATAAATATAGCCAACCTTCTGATGTCCAAACGTAGGTGATATCACCTACCCACGCTTTATCTGGCGCTTCAACAGCAAAGTTTTGCTTTAGCTCATTTTGATAAATGGGTTTGTTATGGTCGCTGTTCGTTGTTGCCTTGTATTTCTTTTTATAACGAACCCAAACGTTCGCTTCTTTCATTAGTTGAGCCGTTTTACGTCGACTAACCGGAAAGCTTAATGTATTGAGTACTTTTTTAATCCGTCTAGCGCCATAAGTATTGTCGCTGAATTTAGCAATATCTTTGATCAACGCAATCATTTCTTGATGTGTTGGATCATCAGCGGTACTTACTTTACGCTTTTGAAAGCTATAGAAATTATTACTTTTAACACCCAGTACGTGACACATTACGACCACAGGCCAGATCTTCTTATGTTGGGTAATGAACGAATATTTTACTTCGTTTCTTTGGCAAAGAAGACCGTCGCTTTTTTTAGGATCTCACGCTCCATTTCTAAACGTTTTACTTGAGCTTTTAGGTTACGGATTTCTTCCTGCTCGGGTGTTAATTTCCCGTTTCCACGAAAAGCGTGACCATTCTCATTGTCAGCTTCTTTGATCCAACGACCTAGCATATTAGGATTAACACCTAAGTTTCTTGAGGCTTCTGCTTGGCTATAGTTTTGCTCAACGACTAAAGCGATAGCATCAAGTTTGAATTCTTTTGAATATTTTTTACGTTTTGTCATTTTCGATCTCCAATTAAGATTATTATCTCTTAACTAGGTAGTCGAATCCATTACACCACGTCATTTCTCTTACTATAAATCAGCATACAAATCGGCTTCCCTAATAATATCGCTGACTTTTGCAAATATAATGGTTGGAGCTTCTAAGGTCTCCACTTAAATGACAGGATCTTACTGCCTGTTTTATTGGACCTAATAGATATACAGGTTAATTTTACCAGTAAGTAGGGTTCGACAATTACGTTTTAATATTATGCATTGAGATTAATTTCTCAATCGTTTTGTTTTTTTCAATTGGATTTTAATATATTTATGAGTATATCAAAGGTTAATAACGCATCAGCGGCATTAAATAAGATGATGTTATCGGTATTGTCAATGTTATCGATATTACTGTTAGCTCTAGCACTACCGATATTTTCAACCTTTATTGTGTTTATATCAGGTCTTGGCTCAATATTTTTAGATGATGTACATACTATTGAACAGCTGAGCACGAATCTAGGCTTTAATTTTACAACATCAATAGTTTCGGTACTTTTAATGCTACCCCTTCTTCAGTATTATCTTTCCGCAAAAAATAAAGAAAATATAGTTAACCGATTAGCTTTAAGATCTATAACGTTAACACGACTAATAATGACCTTATTAGCCGTGTTAACCTTCTCATTATTTGAATATTTTATATTTCGTATGGGCATTTTTGAAACGCCAAGCTTTATGCTCGACTTTTTAGAATCAATAGATACAGGTCTTGAAATTACATTACTTATTTTAACGGTTGGAATCGTAGGTCCTTTTTTTGAAGAAATTATTTTTAGGGGGATCGCCTTCTACAAGTTAGAACAAATCTCCCTAAATCCAACGTTCATCATTGTCATTACCAGTTTAGCGTTTACCTTGATACATTCTCAATATGAACAAACAGAGGTATTTATTTTACTCTTCTTATCTTCATGCTTATTAGGATTGATTAGATATGTAAGTGGGAATTTATGGTATTGCATATTTGGTCACATGGTCATGAATATTATAGTGGTTGCAGAAAATTTTTTATAAAAGACTAAAACAACTTCCTCTTCCTATAACCATAAAGCGTTTTTAAGCTATTTTATAATGTCTGTTACCTTTAAGGGTAATGTCATTAGGGGCAGGGTAGCTCTTTCAACAAAATGTTAGTAATAACACCTAAGCATCAACGGCAATTTTTAACGAGCTGACCACCTAAAATCAATTGATACTATCAAAGGTAGCATTAATAATGTAAGGGTGAATGACCTCTATCTGACTACTTGTGAGGCGTTTTCAAGCTCAAATCCGCCAATGAAATTTTATTTCAGAAAGCTATCCAGTAATTCGAGGTCGTAAACTTACTGAAGTCACAGGTTTACTTCATCAGCACTGAATACAAAGTAGGTCTTCGTGTTTGAAAGTCATCTTTGCAAACATATTGACGACATAAATCTTATATTTCTCTTTTGTAAAGAAAATAACTCCAAATAGAATTTATGTAGTAAATTTGTTCAATATGAGTCTAATTGTTATTTGAGGTTTAAGAACTCTTCAATCAATCACCATGACAGTATTTTTAGTTCATCGCAGCCAATGATTAACCTGAATTTATTGAATTTTCATCATATTCGGCGCATTATCTATAAACGCCACCCTAAGAATAAAAATACCCACACACAATGAAAAAATCTAAAGATGTTGTTTCTGAACAACAGGTTGATGAGAAAACAGAGAATAAAACGTCGTCTACTGTTGATGTTTTCCCTATCATTGGTATTGGTGCTTCTGCTGGCGGTCTTCAAGCCATCGAACGATTTTTAAGTAATGTGCCTGCTGACTGCGGCATGGCCTTTGTTGTGGTGCAACACTTAGACCCTAACCACAAAAACATCCTGTGTGACTTATTGCAACGCATGACTCCCTTAGATGTACATCAAATTACCGATCATATGGTGATTATGCCCAATAATGTGTACGTGATACCACCTGCCTGCGATCTAACTATTCTAAATGGAACATTAATTTTATTCGCTCGTGTTAACCCGCATGGTTTGCAATTGCCTATTGATTCTTTTTTCACTTCTCTGGCAGCCGATAGAAAGGAGGATAGTATTGCTGTTATTCTTTCAGGTATGGGGGCAGACGGTACGTTAGGTTTGGAGTCGATCAAAGATAAAGCAGGTGCGGTATTTGTGCAAAGTCCTGATACAGCCGAGTTTGACAGTATGCCCAAAAATGCCATTGATACCGGATTAGTTGATGCCGTAGCACCAGCAGATGAGTTAATGAGTTATATCGTTAACTATGTAAATAAAGTGCCGTTGCCGATTGAAGATTACAATAAAAATAAAGAAGATATTGAAAAGGTGATGGTATTACTACGTGCTCATACCGGACAAGATTTCTCGCTTTATAAAAAAACCACTATTAATCGTCGTGTTGAAAGACGTATGGCCTTGCATCAGCTTTCCAACATACCCGACTACGTACGTTATTTACGGACTAATCCCCAAGAAAATGAATTACTCCTTAAGGAATTACTGATTGGTGTTACTAACTTTTTTCGCGACAATACTGTTTGGAAAAAACTAGAAAATGAGGTGATCCCCTCGCTTTTTTCTGAATATCCAGAGGGAGGTACATTGCGTGCTTGGGTTCCTGCTTGCTCTACCGGAGAAGAAGCCTATACCCTCTCAATTGTGTTTCAAGAAGCTTTTAAAAAATTTAACTCGACCAAACATTTTGAACTACAGATTTTTGCTACTGACCTCGATATAGATGCCGTAAACAAAGCTAGAATGGGGATTTACAGCAATAGTATTCGCGCCGATATTTCCAAGGAACTATTAGACCTATATTTTGTGAAAGTAGACGGTGGCTATCAAATAGGCCAACAGGCACGAGAAAGTGTTATTTTCGCCCAACAAAATTTGGTGATGGATCCCCCATTTACCAAACTTGATATCATCAGTTGTCGTAACTTGCTCATCTATCTAGAGCCAGAGTTACAAAAGAAACTGTTTCCCTTATTTCATTACAGTTTAAAACCGTCTGGAGTGCTTGTTTTAGGAACGTCTGAAACCATTGGAAACGAAGAGTCACTGTTTACTCTTTTAGAGGGAAAACAGCGTATTTACAAACGACGTGAGACATCACAGCCTTTTAATGTAATGAAATTTCCGGTTAACGAAGTGAATAGTTATTCTCATGAGTTAAAGCCAGAAAAAAATGTGCCCGTTAACCCCCAAGATACAGTTACTATGAACTTAGAAGATTTACTCCAATCCTTATTACAAGAGAATTTTACTCCGGCGGCTCTACTAACCACTGAAAAAGCGGATGTCATTTATATCAACGGAAAAACTGGGAAATATTTAGAGCCAGCGGTAGGCAAGGTGAATTACAACCTTTTCTCAATGGCACGTGAAGGCTTGGCGGCACCATTGAACGAAATATTTAATCGCGCGGTGCGCCTGAAGAAAAAGTTAGATATAACGAACGTTGAGGTTGTCAGTAACGGTAATATTATTCTGGTCGATGTGAGGGTACAACCACTATTAGATTCATCAGCATTAGGCCCTATGGTTCTTGTGTTGTTTACGACTTCCGCAACGCCCATTGCACCCATTAAAACATCGCTCAAAGGTAATCTAGCCAAAGAACATAGTAATGAAATAGAAAAACTAAAAAATGTATTGTCGCAGGGCAGGGAAGAACTGCGACTTACCACTAACGAAATGCAGGTTGCACAAGAGAATCTTAAATCTACCAACGAAGAATTACAAAGTACG
Organism: Colwellia sp. BRX9-1; assembly: GCF_014077195.1. NCBI lineage: Bacteria > Pseudomonadati > Pseudomonadota > Gammaproteobacteria > Alteromonadales > Colwelliaceae > Colwellia > Colwellia sp. BRX9-1. Next base: position 314,656 of record NZ_JACGVM010000002.1, on the reverse strand, counting down.
AATGAGGAGTTTCAAAGCACTAACGAAGAGCTTACAACCTCCAAAGAAGAAATGCAGTCGATGAATGAAGAGTTAAGAGCGGTTAATCATGAGCTAAACATCAAAGTCAATGAATTGTCTCAAGCGAGAGATGATTTAAAAAATCTACTTAATAGTACTAGCATCGCCACGCTTTTTTTAGACAATGAGCTCAATGTACGTCGTTTCACCCCAGAAACAATTAAAATTTTCAAACTCATTCCTAGTGATGTCGGTCGCCCTATTACAGACTTGGTCAGTTCATTAATTTATCCTAAGTTGTCAGAACATACGGATGAAGTACTACGAAGCCTGATATTTCATGAAGAAGAAGTAACAACTCATGATGGTCGTTGGTATATTGTACGCATTATGCCCTATCGCACGCAGGAAACTCTAATTGATGGCGTGGTTATAACTTTTAGCGATAATACTATTAACAGGAATGCAAGTATTGCTATGGCTGTGTCAGAATCTCGCTTTCGTTTGCTATTTGAGAATTCATCTCATGCCGTTGCCTACAAGAACATACTAATGGAAGGCGACAAAGCGGTTGATTTCAACTATCTTGAAGTAAACAATGCTTACGCGGGCATAACTGGATTACATCATGTAGCAGGGAAAAAAGGCAGTGAAGTCGTGCCAAATATCCTACAATCTAACGCTGAATTTATGGCCGCTTGTGGTCGCGTAGCAATGTCAGGAAAGTCTGAAAAATTTGAATATTACGTTAAAGAGTCTAGGCAGTGGTTTGTTTGTGCAATGTACTCACAAGAGCAAGGCCTATTCGTTTGTGTGACCGAAAATATTACTGATAAAAAACAAAATATTAGCACGTTGGATGATGTTAAGGTGATGTTGGCACAAGGTGATAACACCTCGGCAAAGGCAATGAAAAAAATGCTCGTTAATGTACAAAATACACTAGAAAAACTGCTAATACTGGAATAATTGAGTATCACATAAAGGTAAATGCCCGATGAGTAAGAGTACATCATGAAAAAAGACTCAAAGCAGCTTACAAGTAAAAAAGTTGCTGTGCGTAAAGAGGCTATGCTACGTCTGCAAGAAAAGGGGCTGCCTGACAGTGATTCAATTACTGATGAAGCAACCACTGCTAGCCTTCTGCATGAGTTACAGGTGCACCAGATAGAGTTAGAAATGCAGAAAAATGATCTTATTCTAGCCAGAGATTCTTCTGAAGCAGCAGCAATACGCTATGAATCCTTATACGACTTTGCCCCAGTGGCTTTTTTTTCCCTTAACCGTTCAGGCCATATTACCCAAACTAATCTAACCGCTGCTAGCATGTTGGGTATTCCGCGCGCAAAAATAAATGGTTTGAGATTGGCCGCGTTTTTAACCGAAGATTCCCTGCCTCAATTCAACTCACACCTGTCGAATGCTTTTAAAGAGCTAAATCAACCCGCTTGTGAGGTAAAACTATACGTTGATAATAAATTAATTACCGTTCAGGTGATGATGAGTATCAATGACGACGGCCTCGAGTGCTTAACCGTATTAACTGATATCACCGCGCGCAAGCAAACAGAAGTAAAACTAAAACTCGCTGCTAGCGTATTTAGTCACGCCCACGAAGGTATCTTAATAACAGATATCAGGGGTAATATCCTTGAGGTTAATGACACTTTTACCCAAATTACTGGTTATAGTAGAAAGGAAGCTATTGGTCAAAACCCACGAATTCTCAAATCAGGACGTCAGTCCGATGACTATTATAGACACATGTGGAAAGCCCTGAAGAAACACGGCTACTGGAGCTCAGAAATATGGAATCGACGAAAAAATGGTGACATTTATCCCGAAATGCAATCAATTAGCGCAGTAAGTGATGCATTGGGTCAGGTAATGCACTATGTATCAATGTTCTCTGATATTACTCATCTTAAAGCGCATCAAGAGCAACTTGAACATAGCGCCCATCACGATATATTAACCGGTCTTCCCAATAGAATACTGTTGGCTAATAAGTTAACGTTGGCTATTAAGCAAAGCCAGCGACACGGAAAAATACTTGCACTTGCCTATATTGATTTAGACGGTTTCAAGAAAATTAATGATAGTTATGGGCACAACACGGGTGATCAATTTCTAATCGACATTTCAGCTAAGTTTGAGCAGTCTTTACGTGCGGGTGATTTTTTAGCGCGTATTGGCGGTGATGAATTTATCGCTGTACTTAGCGACCTCGATAATGTAAACGAATGTGAGCCGGTATTGCAGCGCATATTGACAGCTGCATCTCAAAATATTATCTGTAATGATAATATACTTAAAGTTTCAGCCAGCATTGGTGTGACGCTTTATCCGAAAAACGGCTCTGATCCTGACCTCCTACTTCGCCAAGCGGATCAGGCCATGTATATTGCCAAAGATGCAGGGAAAGGTTGTTATCGGTTTTTCGATATAGGCCCCTCAGAGGCAGATCGAACACGAAGGGAGGGTCTTGAGCGCATTCGTCAGGGGTTTGAGAAAAAAGAGTTTGTTTTATATTATCAGCCTAAAGTGAACATGAAAACCAATGAGGTGATTGGCGCAGAGGCTCTGATCCGGTGGAAACACCCTCAACAAGGCATCTTGCCACCAGGAGGTTTTTTACCCATCATTGAAGGCCATTTAATTAGTATTAAAATTGGTGAATGGGTTATTGATACAGCACTTAAACAGATGAGTATCTGGCAGACACAAGGGTTAACCATACCAGTAAGTGTCAACGTAGGTGCTAGCCAATTACAAAGTGGTAATTTTGTAACACATTTAGCGGGAGCGTTAGCTGCCTACCCTGAAATTTATCCTGAATTACTGGAATTAGAAATATTAGAGACTAGTGCACTAGAAGATGTAATTCAGGTCAGTAAACTCATGAATACCTGTGTAAAGATGGGGGTAAAGTTTGCCTTGGATGATTTTGGCACTGGCTATTCTTCGCTAACTTACCTTAGACGCCTACCCGCTGATATTTTAAAAATTGATCAGACTTTTATTCGAGATATGCTTACAGATCCCTCTGACCTTGCCATTGTTAAGGCTGTTATCGGCTTAGCTAATATTTTCAATCGTGGTGTGATAGCCGAGGGAGTTGAAACAAAGGCTCACGCTGAAAAACTACTGTCGCTTAACTGCACTATTGCGCAAGGCTACGGAATTTCTCGCCCCATGCCGGCGGATGATTTTCCTTTGTGGTTGGAGAGTTGGCATATAAATCCAATTTGGACAGCGTAAGATTTCAATTAGAGAAGTTTGTTAAGGTTTTTAGGTCAATTGAGTTTACAAAAAATAATGCCAAGGCAATCATTTGAACGTTAAGTTTGGTGGTTTAGTTGTCTGTCAGGGGAAAGGTAGAACTACATATTCTGAATGCTGTAAACCGTCCAAGAAACTAATGATGTTCACATTTGTAAAGTGGATAAAACCACAAATTAAAAAAAGTTTAATTGTTAATGTTTTTCTGTTGGCAGCTCTAAGCAGAAACGATTAAATTCAAAACCCAAACAACTAGTTGATATATTTTTATCACCTTGGTTTAACAAAGTAGCTTAATTTTCTTTGTATAAAATTGAAAGTTCGGTTAATTCATCTTTGTTTTTTCTGAGAGTTCAGTAAAATAGTGAATCTTTAACAATTCTGCAAAGGTTAGTGATGAAACGCGTTGTTTTATATATTTCAGATAAATGCCCCCATTCTCGTGAAGCTCAAAAATACTTGGATAATAACGGCATAAAATACAGATTAACCAATGCAAAAATGCAGCGCGGTAGAAAAGAGCTTGACGCTGCCGGAGCTAGCTCTTTACCCGCCCTTAAAATTGGTAATGCAGTCATGATTGGCTGGAATCTAAAAAACTTTAAGAAACTCTATGCCGAAGATTAACAAGCTCAATTATCTCATTAGATAATTGAGTAACCAACGAGCACAGAATGCTTGATTACTCTATTTCGAATGGATAAAAAGATAGAAAAGTAGGGCACCATATAATCTGCCCCTGAGCATTATAATAATTAATGATCACTTATTGCGTATTACTGAGCAACGAATAGCACCCAATAGGTGTGGTTAGCCATTACCGCATGCGCACTAAAATTAATCGCTAAACATTACTTAATGTATGGTGCTCATTTGCACAGCAACTAGGTTAATGCTGATAATTTTTTGCCCAGTGTGCTTATCTTCACCGCAAAAAAAGCATCCTAAGGCATCGAGAGTTGATATGTGTAGCCGAGCTAAAAATCTCTAGTTGGCTACTTTATAGCTATCTTATTTTCTTTTTTTTCTTGTGCTATTCGTTCTGTTCGTTTTATTTGTTTTACTTACCTTTTTTTTGACTTCTTTAGGTAATTTTGAAAACTCTTTATGAAAAGGCTGCTCTGTAACAACAGGAATGACTTGTCCTATGCTATTTTCGATATTAATTAATTGCCTCATATCATTCTCTACAGCAAATGAAATGGCCATTCCACTTTTACCGGCGCGAGCAGTTCGACCTATACGATGTATGTAATTTCTTGGATCTTCAGGAAGGTTATAGTTAATAACTAAAGTAATATTATTAACATCAATTCCGCGAGCAGCAACATCAGTGGCAACTAATACTCTTAGATTTGAATCTTTAAAGTTTTGTAGCGCTTCCTCTCTAACTGCTTGTGTTTTACTACTGTGAAGGCTAGCGGCTGTTATTGATGCTTTTTCTAATGCTTTAACAATGATGTCAGCGCCATACTTTGTTTTACAAAAGATAAGCACTTTTTCAAATTCAGGTTTTTGTAATATATTAAAGAGTAAAGGTACTTTATTCGCTTTATCAAGATGGTATACGCTTTGATTAACCAAATCGATAGTGACCGTTTCAGCCGCAACTTGAATTTTTATTGGATCTGTTAATATTGCTTCTGCCAGTATTTCTATTTCAGCGGGCATAGTCGCTGAAAACAATAGTGTTTGTCGCTTCTTTGGCAGTTTAGATATAATGGTTTGAACATCTTTAAAAAACCCCATATCAAGCATAGTATCGGCTTCATCTAAGACAAATATTTCTAACGCCTTAAAATTTATATCACCCGTTTCAATTAAATCTAATAATCGTCCAGGGGTTGCCACTAAAATATCAAGTCCAAGCGCGATCGAGTCAACTTGAGCTTGTCTTCCTACACCACCATAAACAACCTTAGTTTTAAGTTCTAAACCTTCAGAGTAGTCATCAATGTTTTGCATTATTTGCGAGGCGAGCTCTCTCGTTGGCGTTAGTATTAGCGAACGTGTGCTCTTCGCTTGAATATCTATTTTATTTCGACCAAAATTATTGATAATAGGCAGTGAAAAAGCCGCCGTCTTTCCTGTTCCCGTTTGCGCTATACCAAGAAGATCATTCCCATTAATAAGAGCCGGAATACATTCTTTTTGGATCGGTGTAGGCTGTTTATAGCCCTTAAGAGTAACGCGATCAATAATTGACTCTAAAAGTGAAAATTCTGTAAATTCTGACATGCTGCCTCGGTGTCCTTTAATCAATAGCCGACTATTCTAACAGAATGCTTTAATATATTTAAGACGTATTAAAGATGGCTTTTTCTGACGGATCCTCACAAAAGATCTTATTAAAATTATAATTAAGTAACTAAGTGCTCTGACCCCTTGATTTTTCTTTCACGGGGGGGACTTTACGGGATAGTTAATTTAAAAAGGATACATTGACAGTAAGCCTTATAAAACAAAGTATATATAGATTGTATTTACCTTCGACCTTAGGCAGCTTTCGTATCCAAAGTGACTAAAATCCCCTTATTGCAATGATCGGTTTCTCCAGCTTTGCAGTAATTAGGTATTAGTTGAGCCTTGGGGGAACTTCTAGCCATATACGGTCATTGAGCTTTTAAGAAACCATGATCATATCCAGGGTAAGTTTAACTAAAATTTACAGTTCGTTTTTAGGGCTGGTTTAAGCTCAAGGCAACTGTGGATTTCGAATTTCAAATGTTAACTATTCGCCTAAATTTAGAATGATAAATCAAAGTTCGCCTTACAATAACAAGAGTTTACTACCAACGGATAAAACTCCGTTAGTATGTATATATTGAAGATCAACAAGTTGATTTTATTAAAAAGACGCTTGAGGGATAAAGTTTATATGTGGGTAAAGCACCACCCGCTGCTCATATACATATTTTTGTTAGTAAGGAGTTATTTGATTTACGCAAGCAGTTACTCAATGAGCCCTTTGAAGAAGCAAGAGCAGAACCTAAATTGGTTGTATAATGATTGATGAATCGTTTAAGATTTTTTTTGTTAAAAAGTTCAGGTGAATGCTAATGGGAATTTAAGACGGATCCCGTTCTAAATTTTTCAAATCCTGTGGGTTATGAAAAAACAGTCGATGACAATGTGACAGCTTTCCCATGCCAAAGTGATATTTATAAAGCTTAAAGACCATATTTAGCTAATATTTCCTTATATTGACCCTGTTCTTTGATCTTGACCAAACAGGCATCAAAATTATTTAAAAACTGTTCTTTATTTTCTATGTTTTTTGATGCTTTTGATACAGTAAGAAAATAATTTTTCACTTTGATATTGTAATCTAACACTCTAACTTTTGATTTGATATTCAGTACATTCGCACGCCAATAAAATGTTTCTTTGGAGTTAATCATAATGTCAAACCTAGGTTTTTCTGCGAGTAATTGTTTAAACATTGCGTCAACATTATACCCATCAAAAACTTGTTTCTTTAGACGTTTATCCTTAATTATTTGCATTATTTCAGGCGTGTGTGACAAACCTGACAGATGGCCAATAACATAAGGAGACAAGTCATTCAGTTCATTAATTTCAATGCTACTTTCTGCACTTACCACAAAACCATAATCACTGGTAAACATAGGCTCTTTACTATAAATAACAAAATTTTTGCGAAATTTATTGTAAGAATAAATACTAATGTCAATTTCACCTGATTGCATGTAAACGTGGGTTCTTTTAACAGGAAGTTTTATGAATTTTTGTTGGTATACTTTATTGTCTACACATTTTTCGAGAATGTCTTTTGCCACACCTTTAAGTGATTCCTCTTCGTTATTTAAGAAAAAAGGAGGCCAATCAATGTCATTTAATATTAAAGGCACTCTCATTGATGCGGAGACTTTAAAGCATGCCAGTAGTAAAAATAGTATGATTCTTTTTTTATAAATCATTAAGACAACATAAAAGACATTTGGTAAGTTTAAATATAGGATAAATATTACACGCTATCAAAAATTCTTATAGATTAATTTGTAGACTACGTAGTTAAGAACATATTTTTAAAAACTTATAAATTATTATGCCACCCATGATAATTCTCCGCAGTAATAATGCTCTGAAATATAAATTATTATGCCACCCATGATAATTCTCCGCAGTAATAATGCTCTGAAACACAGCTATCGATTGGTCAGCAACAATTCATGTACTTCATATTATAAGCCTTTGCCTATCGATTTTTATAGATGTTGATTAAATGAGTGAATTTCAGGCAAGCTTAACTTGTTACCTAAAGGTAGCCGTATTTTTTTGCTGTCTTAGTGTGGTCTTTGAATCTAGTTAAGTTTACGCGCTATCCAAACAAGCTTGAGCATTTGCTTTACCGTGTGCGCGCTTTAACCCCACGTGCTCAGTAAATTCACACAAATGCTCTGCGGTGCCGACCGCGCCCGTGAATATACCTTCAAAGTTTGTGGTGAGTTTGAGCCAACTTTCATCGCTGATGTGAAGTCTTGACAGTATATTTGCGGTTTTAGTCACGATAGCGCCTCGTTTGTCTGCTCTTATTACGCGACCTGTTTCATCTACAAGGGTTAAATAGTCCTTTAAGCTAAAGCGGATACCGGAGGTTTTAGCTTGCTGTTCATTGCCCGTAAAAGGTAATAACCTTGTCGGTTGCTCTCCTGTAATGGCTGCTTTGATACGCAGTTGAATACTGGTAAAACTCGATTGCTCAGGTGTTGGAGCAATGCCTGCCCGCACTGGATTTAAATCTACATAAGCCATACAAGCAAGTAATGCCCCTTCATCGAGCAGGGCTTGTGATTTAAAGCGTCCTTCCCAAAAGTGCCCCGTGCATTCATCTTCTTTATTGGCTTGTCGAGCAATAGGCTCATTTAATGCTCGCATAAACCAACTGATATCGATTAAACGCTGTTTATAGACCTGTGCTGTTTCTTCAACTATTTCCATTTCGAATGTCGTTAATGTAGTTAATGATTGCTGTCGCTGATATTGACCGGTTAATAGGGTGCCTTTAAACAACGTATGCCAACGGGACAGTACCTCGAGCGTCGTCCAGTTGTTAACTTTTTCACTATCAACATGAAGGACTAAATGTAAGTGATTATTCATGACAGCGTAAGCACAAATGCCAATAGCAAAGACTTGAGATAATGTAAAAATGCGCTGTTCAATCCAATGGCGCCTGTGCTCATAACTGACACCGGTTTCTTTATCAACACCACATAAAAAGGCTTTTCGAACGGTTTGACTGCAAATATGATAATACGGCGTATCAGATAAACTAATTTGTTGTGAACGAGGCTTGGGCATAACAATCACCACACTTATAAGAGTGTAAATTAAGTGTAGTTTATTGTTGAAAAAACAAACAAGTTATTATGGGTGGCTTAATTAGTGATCCTATTGCAGCTATAGTCTATTGTTATGTTTTTTAGCCTCAAAATATTTAAGTGATATCAATAGTGAACTGACTGCAATATCACCTAAATTGAATAAGGCTTTCCAAAAGTAGGAATAATTACTTTAAGAGGATCCATGTTTAATTTCTTCATTAAGAGTTTCAATTGGATCATTATATCCCTCATCAGTTAACTTAAAAGTTCCAAAGTGAATACCGATCATCTTCTTACTCTCTAGGTCTCTAAATGCTTGTAAAGAATCCTTTGGGTTAAGGTGGGCATCTTTCATGAACCATCTAGGTTCATATGCTCCAATTGGAATCAAAGAAAGATCCGGTGCACCAAGTTTCTCTTTAATTTTTTTAAAAAACTTTCCATATCCGGTGTCTCCTGCAAAGTAGATCTTATAATTATTTTCAATATAGAATCCACCCCAAAGCATTTTCCTTTTATCGAATAGACCTCTGGCTGACCAATGCTGGGAAGGAACAAAAGTAATCTTAGTATTATTAGCTGTTATATTTTGCCACCAATCCAGATCGACAGCGGCTTCAATTCCATTATCTTCTAGAAATGACTTTGTTTTCAATCCTGCAACGAATTTGGGGGCATCTCTATCGTTTAATCGCTTAAGCGTATCAACATCTAGATGGTCATAATGATTATGAGATATAAGAACGATATCTATTGATGGCAGATCATCAAAGGCAATACCAGGTTTAACGACTCTTTTGGGTCCAGCAAATTGAACAGGTGAAGCTCTGAGTGAATAATGAGGATCTGTTAATATGTTTAAATTATCAATCTGAATAAGAACTGATGCATGGCTGATCACAGTAATTATTGGCTTTACCGATCTTTGGCTAGAGGGTTTAAACTGCTTGGAGTCAATTTTATCTGGCCAAGGAGTAGACTCACTTATAGCCTTAATTCTCCAACTGAGTAGGTCAAATATACTTTTATCGCTAAAAGGCTCAATGTTATCAAATTTCACACCGTCAAAAGGAGCATTAGTCTTTTCATAAGGTTGAGATACACAAGAGGATAGTAAAAGGGTAAATATTAACGCTGATAGTTTTTTCATTTAGCTTGCTCATTTTTTCTTAGTCTTTATTTAAAACCAAAAACATATTAATTAACGTATAGGCTTAGCTATTAAATTAAAAGTTAATGAATATACTTTTAATATGTAAGGAAGCTCCAATTAAAAACTAGACAAACTTTATGAAAGTAAGCTTGAAGAAGCTATGCATGGCTAGCGTAAAGGGGATATAAAATCATACGCAATTATCACGCTTAAACTGAAAAATTTAAAATACAAATTTTAGAACGACAAGTATCTTCAAAAAAATAACAGTTTATTATGGATACTTCTCAGTAATATGGTTCGAATAATTTATTAGAAAATATATCGACAAAAAGTAATGAGAAATTCCGAAAAGTGCACAGTTGCAGTTCAACAGTGAACGAGCTCTGCTGGTTCAGTTGACCTAGACAAATATTAAAAATATTTATCCCTTTTTAGCATTAGAATTCATACGATCCACGAACTAAAAAAGTTCACACTCTTAACTATAAAATAACATTTTACCGTGTTTAAATTCGCTAGTTATTGATGTTAATGCCTGCTCTTGTATCAAAGCAGTCAGTGGTAAGTCATATTGAAACGCTAACGTTTACCACTTAGTTATAAGCTTTTGTGAACCAAAACCATCCCTCTTGATGGACAGTTTAGATACGAAAAAAGACGTTATATCTGATACTTATAAAAAATGAGACCCAGTCGACTCTAAATAGCAATTAAAGGCTTTGGATAGTTTTTTTGGATACATTTCAGATTGAGAATCAAAAAGCAGTACGATATGATTCTGGTATACAACTATAATAGTGAATCATAATGGCCTTAACTTATAACAAAACTATACTTTGGTTTTCCTTGGCTTTGGGACTGTTAATAAGCACCTATGGCTTTGTAGCTGGCCCTATAAGTCTGTTGTCTCTAATAGATGTTGTAAAAGGAAACAAACCCTTTAGTGAACTTCATAAACCTAGACCTTTCAGCGCTGTTATCAAAAGAGGGCCTGATGTCGCCCTCGATGATGATAATGTATATATGTCCTCCACTAATTTTAAATACGATATCTACAATATTTTATCTATATTTCTTGCAAATAAGACACAAATAGAAATAGATTCAATTAAGCGCAACCTTGAACCCCTCAGTAAATTACGTCAAGTATATTGGGAATCTAACCGTTACGTAAAAATAACAGAAGAGCAAAGTAATTTAAAAAAAGAATATGATGGAAGGATTACAGGCGGGTATGAATGGGAAATCGACACTAGAACACTCAAGTATTTATTACAAAATATCCCAAAGAAAGAAATTTTATTGTCACTTAAATCTAACAATATCTTAACTAAATCATCGGATATTAGAATTCAGAGTAAAAGTGTTATGTTTGAATTTTCACCTACTGGTCGGTTATTACGAATATATTCTAGGTAGTAATAAAAGAGTCGACATAAAAAGTTGCTATGGTGTCAAAGAGCAACCAAACCTAACTTTCTAGGAAATAAATACGTTAAGTTTACCGCTCACCAAAGACGATTCGCTAATATCTCATGTCCGCTTGAAGTTATGTCCTGAATTTAGAAAGTGAGCCTACTACCTTCAACTAAGCGCACAAAGAACTAAGCCGCTGAACATGAACTAACGTTGTGGTGGTTTTTGTCTATCAAAATGATGGTAGTTTGATGCCTTCTGAATACTAAAACAGTTCAAAAAAACATTGATACTAATGACCGTTTGTCTGATCACTTGTACTAGATAAGCCTAGACTAATGTCCGATATCGTATCTAAAACGTCTTTAAAGTTACTCTGTGCTGACGAACGTTTGCTGAAATACTGAGGGTTAAAGCTATTTATCCAAAAGACGTAATGGTGGAGCACTTGTCATTATAAAAATAACTAGTAACATCTGTTTTTAACAATACGCTACTAATGACTGATTAATAGCTAAAAGTTATTGATGGGGCAATGTCGATGTTATTTAGTGGCTGGATTCAATGTTATTGACTTACGGTTTAAATGCAACTCGGGGCAAAGCTATTGTCATAACTCAAGGTGTTAATGGGTAAATAAGATTTATGAATATAGTGATAGTTTCAGATGTTTTTGGTATGACCCCCGCTTTAATAAAACTAAAAGATAAACTCGGGGTAACGACTATTGTTGATCCATATAATGGAAAAAGTATGGATTTTAAAAATGAAGCTGAGGCATATTCATACTTTATGGCTGAGGTTGGACTTGATCGCTATATTTCAATAGTCTTAGAGGCCTTGGTGTCGCTTGATGGAAAAACAACACTCATTGGGTTTAGTATTGGGGCCTCGGCTATTTGGAGAATTTCTCAAACAAATGAAAATAATTTTATCAAACAAGCTTTTTGTTTTTATAGCTCACAAATAAGAAATTTCACCCAAATAGACCCGTATTTTAAAATAAATTTAATCTTTCCTAAAAATGAAGCTCATTTTGATGTTATTGAGCTTATAAAAAAGCTTGAAGTTAAAGCTAATGTTAAAATAACACAAGTAGAGTACCTACATGGTTTTATGAATTATCATTCGAATAACTTCAATAATACCGGTTATCAAAAATATGTTACTTTGTTGAGAACCATTACCCGTTAGTCTTTCCCCTCAGCAGACGCTAAATACTTTGTTTAACTACTTTGTTTAACCTTGTCATCTTCACTTTCTTTTTTGCTAGTATCATTCGCGAGTCCTTTTAAAGATTGGTATAGCGCTTCTTCTGCTGCGGATAAGCTTTTTGGAAAAACAATTTTAAGTTTTACAAAAAAGTCTCCAGCAATTTTACCTGGTAAGCCCCGACCTTTTAGACGCATTTTAGCACCACTACTTACTAATTTAGGCAGGCTTAAATCAATTGTTCCTGTTGGTGTTGGCACTTTTACTTTTTCACCTAGTGCTGCTTGCCATGGACTAATAGTAAGCTCGGTGGTGATGTCTTGCCCTTCAATGGTATATAAGGGATGAGGGTTAAAGCCCACTTCAATATATAAGTCACCATTGTTAGCGCCGCCAAAACCTGTTTCACCTTGCTTTTGTAAACGAATTTTCTGTCCAGGTTTAATACCTTTTGGAATACTTACTTTCAAGGTTCGCGCTTTTGATTGTGCTTGTCCATGTTCATCAACCACTTGATCTTGCAAGGTAAAGCTTCGAGTTGCCCCGGTATATGCATCAGGTAAGTCAATTAATACTTTTGCATGACTGTCTCGCCCTTGCCTAGACTGAGGACCACGCGATGAATGCTGGTTTGCGTTGAAGCCGCCACCAAATAATGATTCAAAAAAATCACTAAAGTCGCCTTGACCACCGGCATTAAAATTCCCATTACCTTGCTGATATTGCTCTTGCCATTTAGGTGGCGGGGTAAAGCCTGCTTGGCCCGCCTTCCAATTACTACCCAGTTGGTCATAAGCTGCGCGCTTTTCTTTATCGCGTAACACGTCATAGGCTTCATTAATGTCTTTAAAGCGAGCTTCTGCATCTTTTTCTTTACTGACATCGGGATGAAACTTTCGTGCTAATTTCCGATATGATGTTTTAATTTCATCCTGAGACGACGTTTTATCAACGCCCATAATTTTGTAATAATCTTTATAATTCACAGTGAACTCCTGCTTAGTAAACCGGCAGATAAATATTGTCCTAATGTTAACTAGTCCAATTTGATGGTGTTATTATAAGAATAAATAAATATGATGAATGTCAGTAATGTGACACTTTCAGTAAAATATGGCAGGTAGACTTAGATCTTTCATGCTATTTTTGAAAGAAGTCGTTTTAATCTCTTTTAAGGAAAAAATAATGTCTTACACGCTCATACATAACGCAAACGAATGTAAATACGAATACCATATCGATGGCGCGGTTGCTTATATCACTTACGATGATCAAAACGGTAATATGCACTTAACCCATACTATTGTTCCTGATGAGCTAGCGGGGAAAGGCCTAGCAAAAACACTGTTAGAAGATGTTCTTCAGCAGATAAAAATTGATAATAAAAAAGCGGTTGCGCAGTGTTCATACATTATCAAATATTTAGAAAAACACCCTGAAGCAAGTCACTTATTTGTATAATTATTGACAATAAAAAGCGTCATTAGCGATGAGTTTTAAAATGAATAAAGTCACTTTTATCTATAGGCGCTTATAACCAATCTGTTATTTCCATAATGTTGACCGTCATCTTAATAGTATATTAATCAGTACTTATTAAGATCAACCCTATAAAAATAGTTTAGTTCACGCTTAAAACGGGTATTTTTAACACTTCTCTTTTTAATAGGCTTCTTGCTATTTCAGGCGATACTTCATAAAACTCGTTAACGTATTTTTTCGCATCAAAATACTGTCTTATCTGCTTTTTAACTTTACACGGATTTTCGCATGCCAAAGAAAAAAAGAGTTGATAATGGCCTGGGCTCTTCTTTGACAGCGACTTTGCATATTCTTCAGTATTGCTTGAAGTACACCCTATTCTAATTACATTTGAAAAAATAGAATGTGTCATTATGTAGACATTGCCAAACGAAACATTATCAAGTGGGTTAACCAAGCGGGAATTTTTTAAGCTCATAAGTTTGTTCTCATTGAGTAATAAAATGTAGTGACTTATTGTCTTTATCTTTATCTATGACGTTATTTTATCGAGTTCTTTGTCTCGAATATTGATCTCGAACTGTTATTTATGTCGTTGCGTTATTATTTGAACGCAGACTTGATGCGGGTCAATGTTTTAGTTATTGATAAGTAGGTTAGAGAAAGGTCAGTTAATTTAGTGATACAAAAGGGTCGAGATTAAGATAGTTTGCGTTGCTAAATGCGTATTGGTGTTAATTAATATAAAAATTTACCGGCTAGACTTCTTATATTTGCCGCTTGTTATTTGGTCGAAGCGCTTGTTTTTTAAACGTGATTTATTAATCTATTCTATCTTTAATAATTGTTACACAAATTAAGGCGATAATTGTCGTAAAAAGTAGCATTCTGCCTCACTTTATATTAAATTTGCCGCCCTTAATTAGTACAGTTAACCAGAGCGCCTTATGAACGAAAATACTCTCCCACAACTCGAACAACTGATCGAAAAAATCATTGATAAAAATAACCAATTAAAAAGCCAAATAGCAGAATTAGCAGAGCAAAAAGCAGGCTTAGCTCAGCAAGTGGCAGAATTAGCAGAGCAAAAAGCTTTGCTTGTCGATGAAAATGAAACCTTTCAGCTTGAAGTCTTAGAAGGTGAAGAAAAACAGAAACAAACAAATAATGTATTAACTGCTTTATTAGCTAAATTGCAAAGTGCAGAAGAGCTTAGTTAATGTCTATTAAAGACTCTAATGGCATCAGCATTGAAATTATGGGTAAGCTACATCAGTTTTCTTGCCCAGCTGAACAGGCAGAGGATTTAAAGGAAGCGGCTAGTAAACTTGCTGTTATGTGCGATGACATTAAACAGCAAAGAGGAAATGCTAGCAGCGAGCGTGCTTTATTAGTTGCGTCAATTAATTTAAGCTATTCATTATTAATAGCAAATAATAAAATTGAGCAAAATCAACACAGACAAGAAGTGTTGATTTCGACACTTAAAAACGCTTTATAAACACTTTCACCTTTTCTAGTATTGCCACTATCGCTGAGTAAGTTAAGATAGTGGTAATCATCGTTACTTTATACTTAGGAAAAATTTAGCTATGGCTGATGCTAGCATTGAATTTAAAGGTTCAAGCTTTACCCTGTCTGTTTTACATTTAAAAACATCAAAATTAGCAGATATTCGGTCTGATTTAGCAAAAAAAGTCGCGCAAGCGCCAGATTTTTTTTATCTTGTTCCTATTGTGGTTAGTATTGAAAAATTAGAGGGTTCGGTTGACTATCAAGCAATCAAATCATTAATTGAAGAATTCAATTTTACCTTTGTTGGCTTTACGGGGTTGATAGCTAACGAACAACGAACGTTGATCCGCGAACTTGGCTTTTCATTCGTTAATACGGCAAAAAACCAGTCTTTAGATAAAGCGCCTCGTGCAGAAAAACCAGAAATTACAAAAACTGAAACGATAGCAGATATACCAGATCGTGGACTTTTCAGCGATAAAATACATCGTGGTCAAATTCGTTCTGGTCAGCAAGTTTATGCTAAAGACCAAAATTTAGTGGTTATTGGCTCAGTATCTGCTGGAGCTGAAGTGATTGCTGATGGTAATATTCATGTTTATGGTTCGTTACGTGGTCGAGCCATTGCCGGCGCAACAGGTCACCATCATGCGCAAATATATTGCCAAAATCTTGAAGCAGAATTAGTTTCGATTAATGGTAACTATTGGCTAAGCGAGTCAATGGAGCAACATTGGGGCTCACCCGTATATATACATTTGACTGACAGTGAATTAACGTCATCAAAACTTATTTAACTTTTAACTTATAAAGGATATTCGGTCTATGGCACGAATAATAGTAGTTACATCAGGAAAGGGCGGGGTTGGCAAAACGACATCAAGTGCGGCAATCGGTCTTGGTTTGGCGTTAAAAGGTCAAAAGGTTGTGTTAATTGATTTTGATATAGGCTTACGAAATCTTGATTTGATTATGGGCTGTGAACGCCGAGTTGTTTATGACTTTGTTAATGTGATTAATGGTGAAGCCACCCTAAATCAGGCATTAATTAAAGATAAGCGTGTCAGTAGTTTATCTATATTACCTGCTTCACAAACCCGTGACAAAGATGCGTTAAATAAAGAAAACGTTGGTAAGGTTCTTGAAGAGCTTGGTAAAACCTATGACTATATAGTTTGCGATTCTCCAGCGGGTATTGAAGCAGGCGCTATGATGGCGCTTTATTATGCTGATGAAGCTATAGTCACTACTAACCCTGAAGTTTCATCGGTTCGTGACTCTGATCGAATTTTAGGTATGTTAGCTAGCCGTTCTCGCAGAGCTGAGCTTGGCTTAGAACCTATTAAAGAACATTTATTATTAACGCGTTATTCACCTAAGCGTGTTGATGATGGTGAAATGCTAAGTGTTGAAGATGTGGTAGATATTCTATCAATACCTTTATTAGGTGTTATTCCGGAATCACAAGCGGTACTTAAGGCATCTAATGCCGGTGAGCCAGTGATCTTAGATACTGAAAGTGATGCAGGAAAAGCGTATCAGGATGTGGTTGATCGCCTTTTAGGTGAAACCGTTGATTTTAGATTTTTACATGCCAAGAAAAAAGGCATTCTTAGTCGTATGTTTGGAGGATAACATGGCATTACTTGATTATTTTTTACGTAAAAAAGAAAAACAGGTAACAACCGCTTCTAAGGCGAAAGAACGTTTACAAATTATTGTTGCCCATGAGCGCAATAGTCGAAATAAACAGCCTGATTACTTGCCGCAACTCACTGCGGATATCCTTGAGGTATTGCGTAAGTACATTAAAGTCACCGATGAAAGTTTTTCGATAAACCTTGATAATAAAGGTGGCGATTTAAATGTCTTAGAACTTAATATTGAATTAAGTGATGAGAACAGTATTAACTAAGTCGATTTGATATTGTTTATCAGACCTTATTGGTAAACATAAAAAAGGCGCGTATTCTTTGAAAGAATACGCGCCTTTTTCATTTTATTTTACGATGAAATGATTAAACATTTTACCGTCATCTTTTTTTTAACACTTAGTAGGCTTCGGCGATGGCTTCTTCAACTAACTGAGTTAACTGTTCGTAGCCAAAATTAACCAGAGGTTTTCCATTAACAAAAAACTGCGGCGTTGCTCGAACTTCGAGGGTTTTACCGTCTGCGATATCTTGCATTATAACCTTGCTAACGTTTTCGCTACTGACATCACGCATAAACTGTGCGCTATCTAAAGGTAAGTCCTTTAATAACGCACGAGCACTTTGTGGTTGAGCAACATGATGGCGAGTCCAGGCTTGCTGTTTGGCAAATAAAATTTCTACTGCCGGCCAAAACTGTTCTTGTAAGTGTGCGGCTTCAAGTAGTTTAACCACTTGATCTGAACCCTTATGGAAAGGGGTGTAGCGCATCATAACCTTAACTTTACCAGGGTAGCGTTTAATTAAATTATTTACCAGTGGGTAAAAAGCTGAACATGTTTCGCAAGCAGGATCGAAAAATTCGACAATGGTCACTTTTGCCTCTAACGGTCCTTTTATTGGCGCGCCAACACGTTCAATGATGTCGAGGTTTTCAACCTTAGCGCTCTGGTGGCTATTGTTTGCTTTAAATATTGTTGCTGCGCCAATAAAAGCCAAAAGGATAATAAGGCTGGCGCTAATGAAAAGTGTTTTTTTATTCATGATGATTCCGATTTAGTCATAAAAAATAATAATAAAGCCATGAGACTAAAGGTTAGTAAAGACATCATTGGCATATTTAAGAACCCAAAAACATTGAGATGCGTTTCTGAACAAGGAATATCTTGTACGCAGGGCTGTGCGCTTTTAGGAATATAACCGGCCACTAATAACACATGAAATAATGCGGTTAGCCAGCCAAATAAAACCAATACACTCGCATAGCGGGTCACTTTAGCGTCGAATGGAAATAAAGCCATTGGTAAAATAACGACCAAAGGGTACATAGCAATTCGCTGATACCAGCACAAAGAGCAAACGGGGAGTTTAACAACCTCACTAAAAAATAAACTAGCAAGCGTGCTTATGGTGGCGAGTACCCAAACTGAAAAGAGTAACAACCAACCTTTGGATAACGTATTGTTAGCAGGTATATCGTTCATATAATCTCGTTTAGTTAACGTTAAAAATCCAGCTTAAGCCGGATTTTTAAGGTAAATAAAATTAAGTTAATTATTCAACTATATCCATTTCTTCAATAAGATTGGTCGCGCCGTCAACATGTTCCATCACCCATAACATGTATTTAATATCAACGTGAATCGATCTGTTTAATTTAGTGTCGTAATCCCAATCACCAATAATACTTTCATAAACACCGTCAAAGACTAAACCAACAAATTCTGCTTTATCGTTGAGAGTAGGTGAGCCAGAGTTACCACCGGTAATATCTAATGTGCCTAGGTAGTTTACTGGCACTGAGCCGAGTTCTTTTTTAGCGTATTCGCCATAATTTTTACTCTTAATTAACTCGAGTTGTTTTTTAGACGCATTAAAAGGTTTTATACCTGTGTCTTTTTCTACTATACCTTCAAGTGTGGTAAAAGGTGTTGCAGTGAGTCCGTCTACTGGCGAATAACCTTTTACGTTACCGTAAGTAATACGTAATGTACTGTTAGCATCTGCGTATACAGGGAGTTTTTTATCGTTAAAATAGGCGATTAACGCTTCCATATACTTAGGACGATAAGCTTGAATATTACCTGACAATTCTTCGTCTTTTTCTTCAAGTGCTTTTCTTACAGAAAAAGTCTTTACGGCAAGTTGAATAAAGGGATCTGAGCTTTTTTCAAAGTCGGCTACCGATTTATTCATCCAAGTAAGGCGAGTTTCTTGGTCAGCAATTGTTGATGTTTGATACATTTTTTCAAGCTTAGTGCTTAAGGCTTTTTTATTTAGCCCTTGTTCAAGTTCAAAAAATTCATCGATGGCGAGAATACGTTCTGATTTAGGCAATTCAACATAATGTGTCAACATAGCGAATAAGATCTTTTGATCGATATTCGCGTCGAATCGACGATTAAAGGTTTTCATGCTTTGTTCAAAACGTGCAAGATCACGTTCTTGGTAACCCCTTTCTCTCGCTACGTTTGGTTTGTTTTTTTCTACGGCTAAACGATGTAAACGATAAGCGGTGCTTAACATTTTGTTGTAAGCCATATAACCTAGAATCAAATCGCGTGCTTGATTTTTTTGGTTTTGTTTTAGGAGCTTATTTAGGCCGGTAAGTGCGTTGCCATATTTAGCTTTTCGCATTTTATCAGCATTGATCCAAGCGCTTAAGTCTTGTTCTAGTTGCTGTTTACGGGCTAACGTTGTGCCTTTATTGTAGCTTTTTATCATGCTACCGTAATTTTTTGCGTAGTTAGCTAAGCCGGCTAAGGTGCTTTCGTACTTTATTCTCGCTTCACTTTCTGGTGCAGACTCGTTATGAATTAAGTCGATAAGCTCTTCACGATAATTTTTAGCATTAGGGTAAGTCCAAGTAAATTGGTTTTCAACCTCAAGTGCAGTGCGGTAACGGTTGGTGCGTCCTGGGTAACCTAGCACCATAATGTAATCGCCTTCATCAACACTACTTTTATTCACTTTTAGGTGATGCTTTGGCTCATAAGGTACGTTGTCTTTACTAAAATCGGCGGGTTGGCCATCTTTACCGACATATGCACGATAAAAACCATAGTCTCCGGTGTGGCGTGGCCACATCCAGTTATCAACATCGCCACCATACTTACCAACACTACTTGCTGGAGCATGGACTAAACGAACATCGCGAATAGTTAATTGTTTAAATAAATAATATTCTAAACCGCCATGAAAATTGACAACACTACAACGATATTTGTCATCACTTTCACATTCAGCTACTAATGTTTTAGAGTTTTTATCTATGGCTTTATAGCGCTCAGAGCCCGACATGTTCTCGGTAATACTGCCTTTAATTAACGTGGTAACATCATTGATTTCTTCTGTTACATAGATACGACTGCCGGGTGTAGCGGGTAGCTCTTCATCAAAGGTTTTTGCTAGAAAACCATTGGCGAGTAGGTTGTTTTCTGCTGTTGAGTTGTATTGAACAGAGCCATAAACACAATGGTGATTAGAGGCAACTAAGCCTTTATCAGAAACAAAAGAAGCCGTGCAGCCACCAAGGCTGACAATAGCACCCATAGGAAAACCAGTAAGATCGGTTAAATCGTTAGGATTTAATTTTAAACCTGCTTGGGTAAGTTCTGATGCAATGCTTGGCAATTGGTGAGGTTGCCACATACCTTCATCAGCTGTGGCAAATGTTGAAGCCATCGCTAATAATAAAATCGTTGTTTTTTTCATTAGAATTCTCTGGATTGTATTAATTTATAGTTTTAATTTTATAGTTATAAGCTGCGCGTAAATATTATAAAATACTTAGTTGTCATGTTTTTACTTAATATTGCTAATCGACATTATGCCAAAGATAACTTTAAGGATAAAGAGGGCGTTTTAAGCAAAATAAACAAGGCGTATGATTATTGTGATCACACGCCTTGGTTTCTGATAACGTTTACGTTATTTTAAGAGGTTTTGACTTTAGTTTAAAACGGGCAATAAACCATAATCTTTACCATATTCCAACATCTGCTCTTGGAAGTTATCAGGGTAAGTGATTTTAACATTAGTCATTTTATCACCTAGATAAACGGCCTCTAATTTAGGGTTAACAAAACCAGAATATGGTGCTAATTTAAGTTTCTCATAACGGCTCAACACTTCTAAGTGCAATTTTTTGTCAACCTTAACCGCATAGCCTTCAATTAAAGCTTGGCCTGCAGCAAAGTCACCTTCAGACTTTATTCGTTGTAATTCACGTAATAATTGGCCAAATAATGTCCGTAGCTTTTGATAGTCGTTGACAACAAAAAAAGTTTTTCCATCACGAACTCGCTTTTCAATAACATTGTCAGTGGCACCTTTTTCAAATGCCCAACTTGCAATTAACTGGCGGTTACGCATGTGTGCTTCTTCAATATGCTCACCCTCTTTTAGACGCCTTAATTGCAACATCATGCCGTTACGAATATAACTGTCGTAGCTTGCTTTACCCACTTCTAAGCTTGGCATTGCACCCATATCAATTAATTTTTGATCCATAAGATAGTACAAGGCAATTAAGTCGGCGCGACCTTCTTCAAGGGCTGACGAATATTGCTTTAACGTTTCTTTAGGTGTGCCAACGCCTTCGTTAATTTGCCCCGAAGCATGACCAACAACTTCATGTAAATCGGTATGTAAGTGAGACGCTAACGGACCAAATTCTTTGCTGCGGGCAAGTTCAGCATCGTCCCAAACAAACTCGGCTAACGAACCACCTTTTACGTTGTCATAAGCACTAACAATATTAGTTAAGCTTACCGACTTTGAACCATGCTCAGCGCGTATCCAGTTAGCGTTGGGTAAGTTAATGCCAATAGGCGTAGAAGGAGAAGCATCGCCAGATTCAATAACAACTGTAATGGCTTTACCGGTAATACCTTTGACTTCTTTTTTCTTATGGCTTTCAATGAGTGGTGAATTATCTTCAAACCACTGAGCTTCTGCGGCAATCTTAGCAATCACCTTGGTGGCTTCGTGATCTTTTACCGAAACAACGGATTCAAATGAACCTCTGTAAGCTAGAGGATCGTCGTAAACTTCGATGAAACCATTTACTACGTCAACATCTGAATTAACGTCTTTAACCCACGCAATAGAGTAGTCGTCAAAGTCTTTTAAATCACCGCTTCTATAGTATTTAGATAACAAGGTTAGGGCTTTACGTTGTTGCTCGTTTTCAGCAACGGTTGCTGCTTTATCTAGCCAAAAGACAATTTCACTGATGGCTTTATCGTACATACCACCCACTTTCCACACTTGTTCAACTATCTTGCCGTCAATTTTTACTAATTTAGAATTCAAGCCCCAAGATACTGGACGCTTAGGGTCTACATCGACCTTATTTTTATAAAAGTCTTCAACTTCTTGTTCGGTAACGCCTTCATAATAGTTAACGGAAGAGGCAACAACATTATCAATGTTAGCAGACTGATTAACCATTTTAGGTGCGACCGTTGGGTCGAATAAAATAGGCGTTAGTAAGGCCACTAACTGCTCAGCACTTTGGTCTTTATTTAAGGGTAATTTACCTTTTTCGGCAACTGACATGACATAGCGTTCAAAAGTTTCAGGGCTAAATTCAGGGCTGAATTTACCTGACATATAATGGTGATGAATGCCGTTAGAAAACCAAACACGTTTGGTGTATTCATTGAACTTTTTGAATTCTTCGCTGCTTTTGTCTCCGGCATAATCAGCAATAACCGCTTCTAGCGTATGACGAATGGTGAGGTTGTATTTGTAGTTATGATCCCAAGTAATATCACGACCAGAAAGCGCTGCTTTATAAAGATAAAATAACAACTCTTTAGTTTCTAGAGGCAACTCTTCAAAACCAGGTACTTGATAACGTATAACACGGATATCAGCAAAACGGTCTACCTGCCATTTAAATTCATTGTTGCTAGTTGCTGTCGCTTGATGAGTTTGCTTTGGCTCTGCTTTATTGCTGCTTGTTTCTTGTTCAGAGCAGCCAGAAAAAGCGAGCACAGCTGCTAACGCTGCAGATATTTTTGATAATTTCATGTGGTTTTAATTCCAAGTATTGCCCTGCGATCGAGCCTTTTATTATAAGTATTACTTAACGCTAAAATAATACTCACAATGTCGCAATATGTATACCTGTTAACTTTATTGGCAACAATCAGTATTTAGCTTAAAAGGTTCTTTAAAGGACGGGAAAATTAATATTTAGCGTTTTTAATGATTAAATATAGCGGCAATAGCTTGATATTTAATCATAGCGGACCTACATCATAGTAAATCCTAACCAGTAAAGTTCACTATGTTGTCTTATCTTCTTCCCATATTTATTGGCGTTTTACTTATTGGCTATTCTGTCGGTAAGCCTTACTGGCGAGAATATCAGCGAGATAAAATAAGGCGTCAGCCATTTAAAAAAACATGGCGAAAAATCATTCAACAAAGAATGCCTTATTTTGGACAAATGCCAACAGATTTACAGTTGCAGTTAAAGCAACATATTCAGGTATTCTTGGCGGAGAAAACCTTCGTTGGTTGTAACGGTGTTAAAATAACCGATGAAATACGTATAACTATTGCTGCCCAAGCATGTCTATTGTTGCTTAATCGCAAGACTAATTTTTACCCTAAATTACAAACCATACTGGTTTACCCTCGGGCTTTTATTAAGCAACAGCAAAATATGGGGACTGATGGCTTAAGATACCAACAAAAAGTAGCATTGGCGGGTGAATCATGGGATTTTGGTAAAGTTGTATTATCTTGGCAAGATACTTTAGACGGTGCAAAAATACCTGATGATGGTCGTAATGTGGTCATTCATGAGTTTGCCCATCAGCTAGACCAAGAAAATGGCAGCGCTAACGGTGCGCCTATACTGGATGAAGGGCAGAGCTATCAAGGTTGGTCTGCTGCTTTTTCTCTACAATTTGAACAGTTAAAGATGCAAGCAAGAACCGGAGCACCCTCATTATTTGATTATTACGGAGCAACAAATCCGGCTGAATTTTTTGCTGTTACCAGTGAAGTATTTTTTGAACAAGCTAAACAGTTTCATGCTAAGTATCCGATGCTCTATCAGCAACTTAAAAATTATTATCATGTTGATCCTGTTCACTGGGCTTAATATTCATATGACAGATAACATCACTTTAATAATGACAAATCTGGTGATTATTCTAAAGTACTTTATTGATATACTAAAATAATAGCGCAAGCTCCTGTTATTACTGGGTACTATTTAGGCGGAGCTATAAAATCTTCGGCTAATCTATCTTCACTGTAGTAAGATGCTCATAACTTGTTGTTTAAAATTATTACGGTTAGGGCGTGGAGTTAACAACTTCTTGTTTTAATGGTGATGATTTTCTAGATATTTCTAAAGATCCTGCTATGCGTTTACTAAAATCAACTATTCATCCTGACATTCGTGATATGTCAGCACGCCAATTTACTCGAAAAGCAACGCGGGCTATTGTCTTAAAGGGTGAAGATATACTTTTGCTGTATACCAAGCGGTATCATGATTACAGTTTACCCGGTGGCGGTATCGACGAAGGTGAAAGTAATGTTGCCGGTTTGGTGCGCGAGTTAAAAGAAGAAACTGGCGCACATAATGTGCAAAATATTCAAGCGTTTGGTTTATATGAAGAATTTAGACCTTGGCATAAGCCCGACTTCGAACTTATTCATATGGAGTCTTACTGTTATATTTGTTCAATAGATGAAGAGTTACTTGAACCCGAGCTTGAAGCGCATGAAATTAATAATGGTATGCATCCAATTTGGATGAATATACATCAAGCTATTAGTCATAATGAGCAAACAATAGCGAATAGTCTAAAAAAGGGACTTTCTATTGAACGTGAAACTTTTTTGTTAAAGCTTATTGTTAGTGAGCTACTAGTCAAATAGGGTTAAGTGGTTTTATTGTGGCTATTGTCTGGGGCAGGACGTTTTTCACAAAAATTAGTCAGTACTTACTTCATTAGTAATGGCAATTCTTAAGGTTTCTCTTTTTAATAGTTTTGCTGCGACCTCTGCCGATACTTGGTAAAACTCATTAACGTATTCTTGTGCGTTGAGATATTCGCGTATTTTCTTTTTTATCGCGCACGGGTTGTTACACGCTAAAGAAAATACCAGCGAGTAATCACCTGGCGAGTTTTTTGATAGTAACCGAGCGTATTCGACCGGATCATCTGGAGTACAGCCTATTCTTATCACATCTGAAAAAAAAGAGTGAGTCATCACATAAACGTTACCCGTTGAAACAGTGTCTTTTTCCATGTCTTTTATAAACTTCTTTTTTATATTAAATAGTTTAAAGGTACTTTATCTTTGAAATAAAGTACCTCATCAAATAAATATGTACGGGCTTAAACTACTTTTAAATAGTCTTTAATTATTTTTGCGCCATTACTGGCTTGAATTGGCTTAAAAATAAAACCAGAAACGCCACTTGCTTGGCATTCATCGACGAGTCCTTTATCGGTAACAGAAGACAACATTACCACAGGTACATTTGAGCCACTGGCACGAATAGCTTTCAATGCCTCGTTACCGTTCATCTTAGTCATCACGACGTCCATGAAAAGGAAGTCAGGTGCTTGATTTTTTACCGCTTCTACCGCAGTACTACCATCGTCTGCTTCAATGACATTTTCATAACCTAAACCGGCTAAAAAGCGTTTTATTGCTTTTCGTATCATCGCACTATCGTCAACAAGTAATATTTTACTCTCTAGTGGTAAAGGTGTGCTGTGTGGATTTGCAATGCCTGAGCTTTGTTCTCTTTCAACATTACTGGTTTGAAAATTAACATTACGCACCAATAAATTAAAATAGTAACGACCAACACCTTCAACGGTAATTGGTACAGTTATTATTTCTTTAACGCCTGCTAAGTATTTTTCCATATCTTTAAAATTATGGATAAAATATGGGCTAGAAAAATCAAATTTTAAGTTGTTGCGGCTCAGTAAATCAGTTGCTCGACCAACAATGGTATTGCCCCATTCTGCTAAAGCATTACTTAACTCATCATTTATTTCTGTGTAATCATATGCTTCATCAAACATATTTTGGCAAACAGAATTACCAATAGCTACTGCGGTTTCTGGGTAATGATGCATCATAATTACCCCATCTAAACAGCCGGTAATATCAGAGCAAACGGCATAACCTTTAAAACGAAAGTCTTCAACTTTATCCATAAAAGCTTCGCCGGCGCTCCCCGATAAACTGGTCATCGATTTTAAGCTAGCAATAGATTCATTAATGAAAGGATGTAAAGTGACCTTATAAATTGTATCAATAGACATGAAATATCCGCATATATTATTTTTATTGTGCGAATAAAATACTAGAGCAAATAAGGTTTTGCAAGCAAATACCCTAGGCGATTAACGAGCTTTGATTATTTTTTTTAATAATATATCAAGCACTAATCACTTCTGTGTTGATACTGGTGAAAAAACAACCAAAAACTTTAAGGATTAAGTAGAGAAAATAGAGTTTTTACTGTATAATGCGCCACTTTATTTTGATGGTCTTAAATATGTTTCTATTTTTGCTATCTTCACCGTTGCTGGTTAACAATTTTAGTTAGCACTATTTAGGAATTTATCTTTGATCACTACATCTAACATTACAATGCAATTTGGCGCAGAGCCTTTGTTTGAAAACATTTCGGCTAAATTTGGCAATGGTCACCGCTACGGTTTGATCGGCGCAAATGGTTGTGGCAAGTCTACATTCATGAAGATACTCAGTGGTGACTTAGTACCAAGTTCGGGCAATGTCTCGGTTAGTACTGGCAACAAAGTAAGTACGTTGGGTCAAGACCAGTTCGCTTTTGAACAACACAATGTTATTGACACTGTTATTATGGGTGATATGCCATTATGGAAAGTAAAGCAAGAAAGAGATGCTATATACGCACAAGCTGAAATGAGCGAAGCCGATGGTATGCGTGTTGGTGACTTAGAAAGTGAATTTGCTGAAATGGACGGTTACACCGCAGAAAGTCGCGCAGGTGAAATACTACTAGAAGCAGGTATCGAAGAATCTTTTCATTATGGTTCAATGCAACAAGTTGCTCCAGGTTGGAAACTTCGTGTTTTACTTGCACAAGCCTTATTTGCTAACCCTGATATTTTGTTACTCGATGAGCCAACCAACAACTTGGATATCCATACCATCAGTTGGTTAGAAGCTGAGTTAAACAAACGTAAATGTACCATGATCATTATTTCTCATGATAGACATTTTCTTAATTCAGTATGTACACATATGGCTGATATTGATTACGGTGAATTACGCGTTTACCCGGGTAATTACGAGTTCTTCTTAGCGCAGTCTGGTTTGTTACGCGAGCAGTTATTAGCCGGTAATGATAAAAAAGTTGCTGAGATTGCTGAGCTGCAAGACTTTGTTAACCGTTTTGGCGCTAACGCTTCTAAAGCGAAACAAGCAAGTTCTCGTGCTAAGAAAATGGATAAAATTAAACTTGATGATGTAAAGTCTTCAAGTCGTATCACCCCAAAAATAGCTTTTGCCCCTGGCAAGAAAATGCACAGACAAGCACTAGAGCTTGAAGGTTTAGCGCATGGTTTTGACGGCGTTACTTTGTTTTCTAAAGGTGATTTATTGTTAGAAGCGGGTGCTAAATTAGCTATCATCGGAGAAAACGGTGTTGGTAAAACAACGTTACTTCGCTGTTTAATGAGCGAGTTAGAGCAAACTGAAGGCGTTGTTAAATGGTCTGAAAATGCCTCTGTGGGTTATTGTCCACAAGATAGTGGTTCATTCTTTGACAATGACTTAACATTGATGGAATGGATGTCGCAATGGCGTAGACCTTGTCACAATGATTTAAGTGTTCGTGGCATGCTAGGACGTATGTTATTCACTGATGATGATGCTAACAAGAAAGCACGTAACTGTTCAGGTGGTGAGAAAAATCGCTTGTTATTCGGTCGTTTAATGATGGCTGATATCAACGTATTAATTATGGATGAGCCGACTAACCACATGGACATCGAAGCGATAGATGCATTGAACAATGCGCTAAAAGACTTTGAAGGTACGTTAATTTTTGTTAGCCATGACCGTGAGTTTGTTTCTAGCTTAGCAACCCGTATTATCGACATTAAAGATAAAAAGCTTGTTGATTTTCAAGGTTCGTTAGATGAATATCTTGATAGCCAAATACAGGCTCAAAAAAGAGCTTAGTTCTCTTTTAGCTTAGTTATTTGATTGTTGAAAACGCCTTTAATGGCGTTTTTAACGCTTTAACTAAGCACTATTTAATAGACAAAAAAATGAGTTAGCAAACATTTAAAACGAGTGCGCTATACTCTCTACCACTCTGAAGACAACTCTACTGCTGCCTTCACCTTAACAACGTTCTCTAGGCCTAAACATGATAAACAATGATATTCTTCGTCGCTTAAGTACTTTACTTGATTTTGATGACGAAAAAACCCGTGCCGTCTTTAAATTAAATGCTTGTGAAATATCAGCAGAGCAATTGGTTTGTTTTTATAAAGAAAAAGACGATGAGACTTATGTTGAACTACTTGATGTAGAATTTGCTAGTTTCCTCAATGGCTTGATTGTTGAAAGAAGAGGCGCAAAAGAAGGACCACAAGCGGTTCCTGAAGCTGTCTTAACTAATAACGCTATTTTTAATAAGTTGAAAATTGCTTTTTCTCTACAAGCTGATGAAGTGATTGATACGCTTGAATTAGCCGAGTTGAGCTTAACCAAATATGAATTAAGTGCATTCTTTCGAAGCATCAATAATAAACATTATAGAGATTGTAGTGATGAAGTTTTATCGACCTTTATTAAAGGTTTAAAAATTAAACTTCAAGGATAGTATTATGCCATTTTCGACACTGGGATTAAGTGAACCGCTTTTAAAAGCACTTGCTGACTTAAAATATGGCGAGCCAACGGCTATTCAGAAAAAAGCCATTCCGGTTATTTTATCGGGAAAAAACCTTGTTGCTGCAGCGCAAACAGGTACCGGTAAAACGGCCAGTTTTGTTTTACCAATACTTGAAAAACTTAATACCGAACGAAAATTACGTGGCAAACGTATTCGAGCGCTTATTCTTACCCCAACACGTGAACTTGCCGTTCAAGTAGAACAAAGTATCCGTGATTATGGTAAGTATTTAGACCTAAGCTCGATGGCAATGTACGGTGGTACTGACATTGAACCGCAAAGGCAGAAGCTTATTTGGGGGGTTGATATTGTTGTTGCGACTCCCGGGCGATTACTTGATATGGCTCATCAACGTGCTCTGCATTTTGATGAACTTGAAGTCCTTGTTTTAGATGAAGCTGACAGAATGCTTGATATGGGTTTTATTGAAGATATTAATAAAATCATTGAACGTTTGCCACTCGAACGTCAAAACTTATTATTTTCAGCCACTATTTCTGATGATGTTCGAACGTTATCAAAGCGTACCTTTAGTAATGCGACAGAAATCTCTATCGGCAATAATAGCGCCTCTAAACCTAAAATTGATCAATGGTTAATAACGGTTGATAAAGGTAATAAGTCGGCATTACTGAGCCATTTAATTATTGAACATCAATGGCAGCAAGCGCTGATCTTTATCGAAACAAAACACGGTGCAGCTAAACTTGTTAGCCAGCTAGAAAAACGTGGCATTAGTGCCGAGTCTATTCATGGTGGCAGAACACAAGCGATGCGAGAACAAGTTCTTAATGACTTTAAAACCGGTAAAATTAAGTTTCTTGTCGCTACAGGTATTGCTTCACGCGGTCTTGATATCGGCGAGCTCACTCGAGTGGTTAATTACGACTTACCTGATCAAGTCGATGACTATATTCACCGTATTGGCCGAACAGGTCGAGCGGGAGCCTCTGGAGAAGCGGTATCATTTGTAGCCAAGGACAATTTTAGAAACTTGTGTGCGATAGAAAGCCGTTTAGGGCATGTTATTAAACGCAAAGAATTTGAAGGATTTCCAGTCAAAAAAGTGGTGCCACTTTCTATTCTAAATTATGTACCAAAAAATAAACGTTAACTACGGCTCATTAATTTATTAAGTTTGTATTGCGCTTGTTGGGGATGGGTTAAATCGATGATTTCTATCATTTCACACTCATCCCTGATCATCTCACTGACATTACTCGGATAATCCCGGCAGTCTTCAGGGCGGTCTTGATAAATTGCACAAGTATATTTAACTTGCTCGCTAGCATCTTGGTTAGGCATTTTTTCTAGGAAAGGGCACTGTGTCAGTTGTTTACCGGTTTGAGGATTAAACCAAATCTTATCTTTTATTACATATTGATGAATATGAGGGCGAAAAATTTCCCACATCTCAATATCTTCAATCGAAGCTGCTATGCCTCCGTCGCCATATTTTATACAGCATTTTCCACATTGATTACAATCTTTCAATGGTTGCTTAACTCGTTTTAGTGTTTAAACAAAAGTGTATCATGTTAGCCTAACAATTATTGCGCTGGGCATTCGTGTTTATCTATACAATTAATTATCTCGCCTTGTACTGATTTGATATCCCCAGTATGCTCACCGACAATAAAGCAAATTTTCGAATTACAGGTAATAATAACAGCGTGAAAAAATCTATTTTAATAACAGGTTGTTCAAGCGGTATTGGTTTAGATGCGGCTCTGACGTTATCAACAAGAGGCTATCAAGTTTTTGCTACCGCAAGAAAACAAGCCGATGTTGTTATGCTACAAGAAAAAGGTTTAACCGCTTGCCAGCTTGATTTAACCCAAGTTGACAGTATCCATGCGGCACTTGCTTTTGTGCTCAATGAAACTGGGGGGACATTAGATTTTCTTTTTAATAATGGTGCCTATGGTCAACCGGGCGCATTAGAAGACTTACCAACTCAAGCGCTTATAAGCCAATTTGAAAGCAATGTTTTTGGCTGGCACGAGCTGACTAAACAAGTTATTCCGGTTATGCGCAAGCAAGGTCATGGCCGAATTATTCAATGTAGCTCAGTGTTAGGCTTTATTTCTATGGCTTTTCGTGGCGCTTATAATGCCTCAAAATATGCTGTTGAAGGTTTATCTGACACCTTAAGGTTAGAATTGAGATCAGCGAATATCGCAGTGATACTTTTACAGCCGGGTCCCATTAATACTCAATTTCGCGCCAATGCCTTAAGTGCTTTTACAGCCAACATTGACGCTAAAGACAGTGCCCATCATCTTGAGTATCAACAACAAATAGCAAGGCTGGCCAGTAAAACCTCGAATGCAAAATTTACCTTAGAAGCGGCAGATGTCACCAAAGCGTTGATCCATGCCTTAGAGAGTAAACGCCCGAAAATAAGATACAGAATTACCGTGCCTACTAAACTATTTGCCGTATTCAAACGTATACTACCGACAAGTTGGCTCGATAACCTTTTAGCTAAAGGTTAATGAGCTAAAATAAGGTAAACTAACAAAAAATATTATTCATTTTTAAAAGGTAACTCTGATGAAAAGAACATCAAAAGTAGTTTGTACATTTTTAGCATTATTAACGAGCTTTAGCTTGTTAGCCTCTGATTTAAAAGTGGGAGAGCAAGCACCA
Source organism: Colwellia sp. BRX9-1 (assembly GCF_014077195.1). Lineage (NCBI taxonomy): Bacteria > Pseudomonadati > Pseudomonadota > Gammaproteobacteria > Alteromonadales > Colwelliaceae > Colwellia > Colwellia sp. BRX9-1. The sequence goes on along the minus strand of NZ_JACGVM010000002.1, from coordinate 282,988 downwards.
GATTTTAAATTGCAAGCCACCAATGGTGATTATTACCAACTTAGTGACTACCAAGGTAAGCAAGCGGTTGTTTTAGCTTGGTATCCAATGGCTAACACGCGTGGTTGTACCATTGAATGTAAGTCATTGGTTGAGAAAGGGCATTTGATCAGAGCGTATAATGCAAGTTACGTTATGGCCAGTGTTGACCCATTAGATGACAACAGAGATTTTGCTAAGAAAACCGGCGCAGACTTTCCGATGTTAAGCGATCCGACAAAAGCGACTGCAAAAGCCTACGATGTGTTGAATATGATGCAGGTTGCTAGTCGTGTGACATTTTATATTTCTAAAGAAGGTAAAATCTTGAAAATAGATGATGATATTTCGCCAAGAACAGCGGCAGAAGATATTGCCAGTAACCTTGAAATGTTAAAAGTAGCAAAAGCTCAATAAGATAGTAAGAGCAGCCAACACTTTTGGCTGCTCATTATAAGTTACTCAGCGAGTAACTTTTCTATATCCGCTTTAATGCTAGTCGGTTTAGTGGTTGGCGCATAGCGTTTAACTACTTGGCCTTTCTTGTTCACTAAAAACTTAGTGAAATTCCACTTGATGCTCTTAGAACCTAGTATTCCAGGTGCTTGTGCCTTTAAAAAGGTAAAAAGAGGGTGAGTGTTGTCGCCATTGACGTCAATTTTATCAAATAATGGGAATTTGATATTAAACGTTAGATCACAAAACTGCTGTATTTCCTCATTACTGCCTTTTTCTTGTTGCTTAAACTGATTACAAGGAAAAGCTAAAACCGCTAAACCTTGTGTTTGATACTGACTGTAAAGTGATTGTAAGCCTTCATATTGAGGCGTAAATCCGCAGGCACTTGCCGTATTTACAATAAGCATTACCTTACCTTGGTAGTCTTTCAACTCAACGGTTTCTTTTTTATTGTTCAGCGCATTAAACTGATAAATAGCGTCAGACATTGATTATTCCTTTATATTAAGCGGCTTAAAATTTAGTGAAATTCTTCACAAGCTATCAAAGTGTTCTCGATTAAACTTGCTACTGTCATTGGGCCTACGCCGCCAGGTACGGGCGTAATATAAGCGGCTTTCGTTTGAGCTATATCAAAACCTACATCACCAACAAGTTTGCCATTGGCCAAACGGTTAATCCCCACATCAATAACAATAGCGCCAGCCTTAATCCATTCTCCAGGAATGAACTCAGGTTTTCCTACGGCCACAACAAGTAAATCAGCGTTACGTATTTTATCTTCAAGATTTTTAGTGAATCTATGCGTGGTGGTTACTGTGCAACCGGCCAGTAATAGTTCTAATGTCATAGGACGACCAACAATATTTGAAGCACCGACTATAACCGCCTCTAAACCATGTGGGTCTATACCGGTAGTCTCTATCAGCTTGATAATGCCCTTAGGTGTACAGGGGCGCAATCCTGGTTGACGAAGTGCTAGTTTGCCGACGTTGAATGGGTGGAAGCCATCAACATCTTTTAAAGGGTTAATATGCTCGATAATTAAATTAGCATCTAAACCTTTTGGTAAAGGGAGCTGAACAAGAATACCATCAATATTTTCGTCATTATTTAATTCATCAATTAAAGTAAATAATTCAGCTTGAGTGGTTGTCGGGGGCAGATCATATGAGCGAGAAAGAAAACCAACTTCTTCACATGCTTTACGCTTACTACCAACATAAACTTGTGAAGCAGGATCTGAGCCGACTAATATCACGGCTAGCCCAGGAGGTCGTAAGCCATTTTTAACGCGTACTGCTACTTTTTCTTTTACTGAGAGCCTAAGCTGCTGAGCAATATATTTACCGTCTATAAGAGTTGCTGTCATGATAGTTTCTATTAACTTAGTTAAATGATGAAAAACGACACTATTTTCGCATAAAAACCTGGACTGTTATAGCTACTGTTCTTATAAATGGTCTTTTATTCGGTAATATATCGTCAAATGAAGATTTAAAAATAAAATATACGCTTATCAAGTATGCCAAAAACTGAATTTATTGATAATTGAAGAGTTGCTATATTTATAGGCAATAAGTGCTGATTATCAAGCGGCTTGTTTTAAAAGTGAGCAAACGGTTATTTTTTTATAAAAAAGGTTTGACGGGACTCAGGCAACTAGGTAATATCCGCATCCGTTGAAAGGGGCATATTTTTAGTTCTTTTAAACGCAGTACATATCGGTGATTAGCGCAGCTTGGTAGCGCACTTGGTTTGGGTCCAAGGGGTCGCAAGTTCGAATCTTGCATCACCGACCACTTTTTTAATTATTTTTAATAACTAAAAATTTGGCCTGTAGGTAATGTGCGCCCTTAGCTCAGCTGGATAGAGCAACGCCCTTCTAAGGCGTGGGTCGCAGGTTCGAATCCTGCAGGGCGTACCAAACAGTATTTTACAATGGTGGCTATAGCTCAGTTGGTAGAGCCCCGGATTGTGATTCCGGTTGTCGAGGGTTCAAGTCCCTTTAGCCACCCCATTTTTTCTCAAGAAATGGTGATGAAATATTGTAGTAAGTAGGTTAAGTAGAAAATGTCGGTGATTAGCGCAGCTTGGTAGCGCACTTGGTTTGGGTCCAAGGGGTCGCAAGTTCGAATCTTGCATCACCGACCACTTCTTATTTTATATGCCTTTTATCTTTGTCAACTCTCCGTATACACTTCTATTTACAAATCATAAATTTAATCTAGAACAACTCTTTAACTACCAGTTACACCAATTTTAATGCACTTTAAATTTAATTTATTACATTTAAATGAAGTCAGCACACACTGTTTTTACTCGTTTTATCACCCATTTAAAAAATAAGTCAAAAATAACGTCATTAAAGGGTCGACTCTTATATCAAGCATCGCTATAATTTCGCGTCATTATTTTAAAATCTAGGTCTATATCATGCCTTTTAAACCTCGCTGAGCGAGGAACTATTTATTAGTGTTGGTATTTACTCTGATTTTTCGGGCTTCTGTAGCGTTGGTTATAGGGCTACAAACGTCACACTCTTTGGCTAATTAAGCTGTGAAGTAGTTGTGTTATTGAAAGCGTTACTAAAACGCTAAGTTTTGAGGTATTAAAATGCAAGTTTCAGTAGAGACTACACAAGGTTTGGAACGTAAGTTAACTATTTCTGTTCCTGCAGAATCAGTAGATGTAGAAGTTAAAAACCGTCTTCGTCACATATCAAAAACCCAGCGAATTAATGGTTTCCGTCCAGGTAAAGTTCCTGCGACTGTTATCCAAAAGCGTTACGGTCAATCAGTTCGTCAAGAAGTTGCTGGCGAATTAATGCAACGTAACTTTGTTGATGCAATTGTTGCAGAAAAAATGAATCCAGCTGGTCGTCCAAGTTTTATTGCTAAAAGCAATGAAGACGGCAAAGCGCTAGAATTCGAAGCTACTTTTGAAGTTTATCCTGATGTTGCTTTAACGGGCTTAGATTCAATTAACGTTGAACGTCCTGACGTTGAAGTTACAGATGCTGATTTAGATGAAATGTTTATTACATTACAGAATCAACATAAAACGTGGAAAGAAAACAAGCGTAAAACTAAAGCTGGTGACAAACTTGTTTTAGATTTTACTGGCCGTGTTGACGGTGAAGTTTTTGAAGGCGGCGAAGCTAAAGATTTCGAACTTGAATTAGGCGCTGGTCGCATGATCCCAGGTTTTGAAAAAGAAATTACTGGCATGAAAGCTGGCGATGAAAAAACAATTAAAGTGACTTTCCCTGATGATTACCATGCTGAAAACCTAAAAGGCAAAGAAGCAGAGTTTGATATCGTTCTTCATAAAACTGAAGGTCCAGTATTACCAACAATCGATGAAGATTTTGCTAAATTGTTTGGTGTTCAAGAAGGTGGCGTAGAAGCATTACGCACTGAAGTAAGCACTAACATGACTCGTGAGTTAACCCAAGCGGTTAAAGCTAAAGTTAAAGAGCAAGTAATCGAAGGCTTATTAGCTGCTAACGATGTTGAAATTCCTAAAGCGTTAATCGCTCAAGAAATTGACGTTTTACGTAAGCAAGCAATGCAACGTTTTGCGGGTCAAATGGATCCTAATAACATGCCAGAGCTTCCAGCTGATATGTTTGAAGAGCAAGCTAAGCGCCGTGTTAAAGTTGGTTTGTTACTAGGTGAAGTGATCAAAGTTAATGAATTAAAAGTTGACGAAAACAAAGTTAACGAATTAATTGCATCAGCCGCATCAGCTTACGAAGATCCAAAAGAAGTTATCGAGTACTACGCAACAAACAAAGAGCTTAATCAACAAATGCAGAATGTTGCATTAGAAGAGCAAGCTGTTGAATTGTTACTTGAAAGCGCAAAAGTTAATAAAAAGAAAGCAAGCTTTAAAGATATAATGAATCCAGAAGGTAAATAAGACTGAGTCTCTTAGGATTCTTGCCACTGAGCAAAGAAACTTAATCGGCTAAGTTGCTGCCATTTGCTTAAATTTGTAGCACTTTAGTGAAACAAATGTGAATTGGTAGACCTTTTAGATTGACATTATGTCAAGCAATCGCTTAAATGGCTGGTATGGGGACATACGAGCCATTTTTTATATAGAAAGGAAATTTTAGTTGTTTACTTCTCAAAATAATTCTCAGAAAATCACCAGCACTATCGATAGTGCTTTAGTGCCAATGGTTATTGAGCAAACACCTAAGGGTGAGCGCTCGTTCGATATTTATTCAAGACTTTTAAAAGAGCGTGTTATTTTCTTGTGTGGTCAAGTTGAAGATCACATGGCTAATTTGATTGTTGCTCAGTTATTATTCCTTGAGTCTGAAAGTCCTGATAAAGATATATACTTATATATTAATTCACCTGGCGGTTCGGTAACTGCAGGTATGGCTATTTACGATACGATGAAGTTTATTAAGCCAAACATTAGTACAGTATGTATCGGTCAGGCGGCTAGCATGGGCGCATTCTTATTGTCAGGCGGTGAAAAAGGTAAACGTTACTGTCTACCCAATGCCCGTGTGATGATTCATCAGCCACTTGGTGGTTTCCAAGGTCAAGCATCTGACTTTGAAATTCATGCGAAAGAAATTCTTTATATTAAAACTAAATTGAACAGTTTAATGGCCGAGCATACAGGTCAGTCATTAGAGAAAGTTTCTCATGACACCGACCGTGACAACTTCCTAAGTGCAGAAAGTGCGGTTGAATATGGATTAGTTGACTCCATATTAACAGAACGATTAGATAAATAATTTCACAACTTTGTGATCTAGATAATTTATGAAATACTTAACAGTATCTGTATTAGAAATTAAACAAATTGAGGTTCCGTATGACCGATATTAAAAATGGTGACGGTGATAACGGCAAGCTTTTGTATTGTTCGTTTTGTGGCAAGAGCCAACATGAAGTTCGTAAACTTATTGCTGGTCCGTCAGTATTTGTTTGTGATGAGTGTGTTGAACTGTGCAACGATATTATTCGTGAAGAAATAAAAGAAATTTCCCCGAAAGAAGAAAAAGAAAGCTTACCTACACCGATAGAGATCCGTGAAAGTTTAGACGACTACGTTATTGGTCAAGATCACGCGAAAAAAGTATTAGCCGTAGCGGTTTATAATCACTACAAACGTTTACGCAATGGTGACTCTCACAATGGTATAGAGTTAAGTAAAAGTAATATTTTACTTATTGGCCCAACGGGTAGTGGTAAAACATTACTGGCTGAAACCTTAGCGCGTTTACTTGATGTGCCGTTTACTATGGCCGACGCAACGACATTAACTGAAGCAGGTTATGTTGGTGAAGATGTTGAAAACATCATTCAAAAGCTTTTACAAAAATGTGATTACGATGTTGAAAAAGCCCAGCGTGGTATTGTTTACATCGATGAAATTGATAAGATTTCACGTAAATCAGATAATCCATCAATCACGCGTGATGTATCAGGTGAAGGTGTTCAGCAAGCATTGTTAAAGCTTATTGAAGGCACTATCGCTTCAGTTCCACCACAAGGTGGGCGTAAACATCCTCAACAAGAGTTTTTGCAGGTTGATACCTCGAAAATCTTATTTATCTGTGGTGGTGCATTTGCCGGTTTAGATAAAGTTGTTGAGCAACGTTCACATACTGGTGCAGGTATAGGTTTTGGCGCAGAAGTTCGTGGCAAAGATAGCAAGAAAACGCTAACTCAACACTTACAAGATGTTGAGCCAGAAGATCTGATTAAGTATGGTTTAATTCCTGAGTTTATTGGTCGCTTGCCTGTTGTAGCAACATTGACAGAACTTGATGAAGACGCATTAATCCAAATATTGCAAGAGCCTAAAAATGCGCTAACTAAGCAGTTTGGTGCATTGTTCGACATGGAAAACGTTGAATTAGAGTTCAGAGAAGATGCATTAATTGCTATTGCACACAAAGCAATGGTGCGTAAAACGGGCGCGCGTGGTTTACGCTCAATCGTTGAAAGCGTCTTACTTGATACCATGTATGAATTGCCATCAATGAATGATGCGATAAAAGTTGTGGTCGATGAAACAGTAATAAAAGGTGAGTCAAAACCGATTATTATTTATGATACACCACAGGAAAAAGTAGCGAGCGAATAGCCGTTCATTGCTAAAATTTTAGGTGTTTCGATAAAAAGAGTTAGATGACATTGATCATTTAGCTCTTTTTTTTTGTCTATCCGTTGAAAGCTTTACTAAAATCCCCATATACTTTTTAACTACAATTTTTTCCCTACTGATTTTCGAGAGAGTAACCTATGACCGAAGAGTTATCTGGTATCAATGAAATTCCTGTTCTAGCCTTGCGCGACGTTGTTGTTTATCCCCAAATGGTGATCCCATTATTTGTAGGTCGCGAAAAATCTATTCGCTGTTTAGATATCGCGATGGAAAACGACAAGCAGGTTTTTCTTGTTGCACAAAAAGATGCCGCAGTTGACGACCCTACAGCCGATGATGTTTATCGTGCGGGTACGATTGCCACTATTTTACAAATGTTGAAATTACCTGACGGCACGGTGAAAGTGTTAGTTGAAGGAGCGCGTAGAGCGCGTATAACTCAATTTGTTGAAACACAAGAATACTTCACTGCCGATATTGAGTTTCTTGACGTAGAAACCGTTAACGAAGACGATTGTGAAGTCTTGGTTCGTTCGGCTATTTCTCAGTTTGAAGGTTATGTCAAACTCAATAAAAAAATACCACCTGAAGTGTTAACTTCAGTTTCAGGTATTGATGATGCAGAACAATTAGCGGATACGATGGCTGCACATATGCCATTAAAGTTAGCTGAAAAACAAAAAGTACTAGAAATAGAGAATGTTGCTCAACGTCTAGAATATTTAATGGCACTGATGGAAGGCGAAATTGACTTATTGCAAGTTGAAAAGAAAATTCGTACCCGTGTTAAAAAACAAATGGAAAAAAGTCAGCGCGAATATTATTTGAATGAACAAATGAAAGCCATTCAAAAAGAATTAGGCGATGACGAAGAAGGTTCAAACGAAGTTGAGCAGCTTGAAAAGCAAATTGAAGATGCGCAAATGCCCGAAGAAGCTAAAGAAAAGACTTTAGCCGAAGTACGTAAATTAAAAATGATGTCACCGATGTCGGCAGAAGCAACCGTGGTTCGCTCATACATCGACTGGATGATCAGTGTACCTTGGAAGAAGCGTAGTAAGTTAAAGCGTAACTTAAAACTTGCTCAAGATATTTTAGATAAAGATCATTACGGTTTAGATAAAGTTAAAGAACGTATTTTAGAGTATTTAGCGGTGCAGCAACGTGTTAGCCAGCTAAAAGGACCTATTCTTTGTTTAGTTGGCCCTCCAGGGGTTGGTAAAACGTCTTTAGGACAATCTATTGCTAAGTCAACCGGACGTAAATACGTGCGTATGGCACTAGGTGGTGTGCGTGATGAAGCTGAAATTCGAGGCCATCGCCGCACATATATTGGTTCTTTGCCAGGTAAGTTGATTCAAAAAATTGCTAAAGTTGGGGTTAAGAATCCACTATTTTTATTAGATGAAATAGATAAAATGGCGTCTGATATGCGTGGCGATCCTGCATCTGCTTTACTGGAAGTGCTTGATCCTGAGCAAAACACGACGTTTAACGACCATTACTTGGAAGTTGATTACGATTTATCCGATGTGATGTTTGTTGCTACTTCTAATAGTATGGATATCCCCGGACCTTTATTGGATCGCATGGAAGTTATTCGTTTGTCGGGTTATACCGAAGATGAGAAGCTTAATATTGCCAAGAATCACTTACTCGATAAGCAAGTTGGTCGTAATGGTCTAAAAGAGAAAGAAATTTCAATTGAAGACAGCGCTATTATGGGCATCATTCGCTACTACACAAGAGAAGCTGGGGTACGTGGCTTAGAGCGAGAGATATCAAAACTTTGTCGTAAAGCGGTAAAAGCGATTTTATTAGATAAAACCATTAAAAAAGTCACTATTAATCAAGATAACTTATCTGAATTTTTGGGTGTACAACGTTTTGATTATGGTAAAGCGGATAGTGAAAATAGAATAGGTCAAGTGACTGGTTTAGCATGGACATCTGTAGGTGGTGAGTTATTAACTATAGAAACAGCTTCGGTTCCAGGTAAAGGTAAACTGACTTACACCGGTTCATTAGGTGACGTGATGCAGGAATCGATACAAGCAGCGATGACCGTTGTACGAAGTCGAGCCGATAAATTTCGTATTAATGCTGATTTTCATGAAAAACGTGATATCCATGTTCATGTCCCAGAAGGTGCTACACCAAAAGATGGGCCAAGCGCAGGTGTTGGTATGTGTACGGCATTAGTTTCTAGCCTAACCGGTAATCCGGTCAGAGCAGATGTTGCTATGACAGGTGAAATTACTTTACGAGGTGAAGTACTTCCTATTGGCGGCTTAAAAGAAAAACTCTTGGCTGCGCATCGTGGTGGTATTAAAACAGTCATTATTCCAAAAGATAATGAGCGTGATTTGGAAGAAATTCCTGACAATGTTAAAGGTGATTTGGTTATTCATCCGGTAAAATGGATAGAAGAGGTATTAGATATTGCCTTAGAGCATCCAGTAGAAAAATTCAAATTAGGCAACTAATTTATAAAAATTGCTGTTTTTTTAGTAAATAAAAGAAAAAATTGCAAAAAATTAACAAAAAACAGTGATTTTTGCTTTTCAAACACTGAAACTGTGTTAAGTTAATGTCGCTGATAACGCTAGACCCCTATCCATACATAGGATTAGGGTTTGGTTAAGATAAAAATAAATAATAAATTTTATTTTCTTAAACACAGTGCTTGATGTTCAAAAGAAGCTCAATATAAAAGTTTCCGCAGGACGCTAAAACAAATGATGGCACTGAATAATAACAATTGAAGGGGAATACTTGTGAACAAATCTCAACTAATCGAAAAAATCGCTGCTGGTGCAGACATCTCTAAAGCTGCTGCTGGTCGTGCGTTAGATTCATTTATTGAAGCTGTTACAGACGAATTGAAAAATGGTGAGCAAGTTGCTCTAGTTGGTTTTGGTACTTTCTCAGTACGTGACCGTGCTGCGCGCACTGGCCGCAACCCACAGACGGGTGCAACTATTCAAATCGCTGCAGCTAAAATCCCAGCATTTAAAGCTGGTAAAGCATTAAAAGATTCAGTTAATCCATAATTATCTGCTTCAATTTTTGTAGATAAATCAGAAAAGCCTTTTTAAACGAAGGCTTTTTTTATTTTACATATCCCATAAATAGCTTCATTTATATCACTATAAAATAATTAAATCTTCGTCTGCTACTTCAAGGTCAGTGATGCTTCTGATAGAATCCTGAACAAAGATATATCTGTCGTAATAAATAGAGAAAAAGATGTTAGAAAATATTCGAGAAGGTTCACAGGGCTGGATTGCAAAATCAATCCTAGGTTTAGTTATTTTAACTTTTGCTTTAGCGGGAATTGGTACTTATACCAACTCAGTAGACACATCTGTCGCTGACGTTAACGGTGAAAAAATATCACAAGATGCTTTTAATAAAGCTTATCAAGCGCAACGTAATCGTATGGCACAACAATTTGGTGATATGTTCGAAACATTATCAGCAGATGAAAATTATATGGCTAACTTTCGTAACGGTATTTTAGATAACCTAATCAATGAAAAGCTGATTGATCAAAGTACAGTTGATATGTCTATTCGCGCTTCTGATGAACGTATTAAGCAAACTATTCGCACGATGACTGAATTTCAGGTCGATGGTGTTTTTGATAATAATCGTTATTTAGCGATGATTAACCAAGCCGGTTTTTATCAATCTTCAGATTTTCGTGATTACTTACGTGTTCAAATGACTCGTCGTCAATTAACACAAGCACTTGTTGCCAGCGAGTTCAACTTGCCATACCAAGAAAAACGGGTAAGCGCTTTACAAAACCAAAAGCGTAACGTCCGCTATGCGACCATTAATGCTGAACAGTTTAAAGCCGGTATTGAGTTAACTGACGATGAAATCAATCAGTACTACTTAGCTAATCAAGGCCGTTTTGAAAACGAAGAAAAAGTAAAACTTAACTACATCGCACTTGATGTTAACGACATTGCAAAAACAATTGAAGTTAGTGACGCTGATGTTAAAGCTTACTACCAAGAGAATATTGCCAGCTATCGTCAAGACGAACAGCGTCGTGTTGCTCATATTTTAATTGAGTTTGGTGATGATGAAGTTGTGGCAAAAGTAACGGCAGAAGCTTTATTAGCCCGTGTTAATGCCGGTGAAGATTTTGCTACTTTAGCCAAAGAAAGTTCAGACGATACTTTTAGCGGTGAAAATGGTGGTGATTTAGAATGGATTGAACGTGGTGCCATGGGCGATGCGTTTGACGAAGGCGCCTTCGCGTTAACCGAGATTAATAGCGTAAGTGATGTTGTCGAAAGTGACTTTGGTTTTCATATCATTAAATTAACCGACCTAAAAGCTGAACAAGTTCAGGCTTTTGCTGATGTAGAAGTAGAACTGCAAGCAAAAGTGAGTCAATCAAAAGCACAAGATAAGTTTTTTGATTTACAACAGGAAATGGCACGATTAAGTTTTGAAGCCCCTGATAGTTTAGACGAAGCTGCTGAAGCCGTTAACTCAAAAATAATGACGACAGATTGGTTAAGTAAATTTGGCAACGTAGCGCCATTTGATAGCCCTAAAGCAATCGAAGCTGCTTTCTCTGATTTAGTCCTTCAAGAGAACTTAAACTCAGACATTATTGAAGTTAGCGATACTTTAGCGATTGTTATTCGTTTAGAAGAGTACCAACCAGCAGAAGTTAAGCCACTTACTGAAGTTACTGTACAAATTCGTGATACTTTGATTAGCGAGAAAGCAACAGAGCTAGCACAAACAACAGCTGACTCTTTACTTGTTTCATTTAAAGCAGGTAATGATATTAGCGAGCAGTTAACAGCGATTAACGCCGTGTTTATTGAAAAAGCTGATGTTACACGCTCAGGTAGTGATATTGCGCCTAGCTTAAGTCGTGAGGCTTTTAAATTACCTCATCCAAGTGAAGGTCAGATTTCAGCAACGACGGTAACATTAAATAACGGTGATTTAGCCTTATTAGAAGTTCAAGCTGTTATAGCGAGTAATGTTGAAAAAGCACTTGACCCAAGAATGGCACAACAACAAACGCAACAACTTGCACAATCTGCTTACCAAAGCTTTGTTGAAGCATTAAAAGTTAATGCAGAGATCACACGTAAAGCAATAGCGGCGCCAGTATCTCAGTTTTAAGTAGCTAAGTGATTCAGTCATCAAGCGATTAAATAACGATACTTATTAATGATGAGTATTGAATTAAATGAAGGCTGCAAATTGATTGCAGCCTTTTTTATTACTTATAGAAAAAAGTCAAAAAGCTAAAATTATGCATTCCTCCTTGCTAGAAAAGTATTTACCTGAACTTAACCCTCATGAAAATTCATTACCCATCTTAGATCTGGCTTGTGGCAATGGCAGGAATGGTTTGTTTTGCCTAGAGAAAAATTTAGCGGTGACTTTTGCTGATATTAACACGCAGTCATTAGCGAATGTTCAGCAAGCAATAAGTCATGATGCAGATAAATATCAATCAACATTAGCCACCTTTTGGCTTATTGACTTTGAACAAAGGTTTTCTCAGCCATTAGTTGAAAATAGTTATAGTGCCGTAATGGTTTTTCGCTACTTACATCGACCACTTATCGAGCAGATTAAAGCGGCAGTAGTTCCTAATGGTCTCGTTATTTATGAAACGTTCACCTTAGGACAAGCGGTTCTTGGTCGCCCCAAAAATCCTGATTTTTTATTAAAAAAAGGAGAATTACTTGAGCATTTTGCTGGTTGGCAAATTATTCATTCTTTTGAAGGGACAATAATTTCAGATACGGGAAGTCATAGCCAAGCCATAGCGCAAGTCGTGGCGAGAAAACCTTTATAATTACTTAACAAATAAGTTGTGGCATGATCTGTTTAACCTGCTTAACTTTATTCATTCAGCGGAGACTGTTTTGTTTTACCGCAAAGTATCTTTTATCGATATGTTTAAGCGATAACAATTTCAGACGTGGGTAATAATAGCCAAGCCATAGCGCAAGTCGTGGCGAGAAAACCTTTATAATTGCTCAACAAGCAAGTTGTGGCATGATCTGTTTAACCTGCTTAACTTTATTCATTCAGCGGAGACTGTTTTGTTTTACCGCAAAGTATCTTTTATCGATATGTTTAAGGGATAACAATTTCAGACGCGGGTAATAATAGCCAAGCAATAACGCAAGTTGTGGCGATAAAACCTTTATAATTGCTCAACAAGCAAGTTGTGGCATGATCTGTTTAACCTGCTTAACTTTATTCATTCAGCGGAGACTGTTTTGTTTTATCGCAAAGTATCTTTTATCGATATGTTTAAGCGATAACAATTTCAGACGCGGGTAATAATAGCCAAGCCATAGCGCAAGTCGTGGCATAATCTGTTTAACTTTATTCATTCAGCGGAGACTTTTCTTTTTATGGCAAAGTATCTTTTATCGATAGACCAGGGCACGACAAGTTCACGAGCGATATTGTTCACCACCCAAGGTGAACGTTACGCGAGTGCCCAAGAAGAGTTTCCGCAATATTTTCCTCAAGATGGTTGGGTCGAACACAACCCCAACGAACTATGGCAGAGTGTCTTAAGTACCTGTCAAAAAGTGCTAGATGAAAATCAGTTGAGTGCTAGCGATATCTTAGGTATTGGCATAACAAACCAGCGAGAAACGACCCTCGTATGGGATAAAAATACTGGCGATGTTATTTACAATGCGATTGTTTGGCAAGATAGACGTACTGCTTTTTTTTGTGATTCAATTGATTGTCAAGACATCAAAAATAGCATTATGGATAAAACGGGGTTAATTTTAGATGCGTACTTCTCTGCGACCAAAATTAATTGGTTATTGGATAATGTACCCGGTGCAAGAGAAAAAGCAGACGCAGGTCAGTTACTTTTTGGCACTGTTGATACTTTTTTATTGTGGCAATTAACGGCGGGGAAATCTCATAAAACCGATGCAACTAATGCTTCTCGCACTATGTTATTTAATATTCACCAACAATGTTGGGATGATGAATTACTGGCTTTATTTTCAATACCCAAAAGTATGTTGCCTGACGTGATGGACTGCGCCGCTGAATTTGGTGTCACGCAATCATCTTTATTTAATGGTGAAATCCCCATTTTAGCGATGGCTGGCGATCAACAGGCGGCTTTATTTGGTCAAGCTTGTTTTACTGAGGGCATGGCGAAATGTACTTATGGTACAGGCGCATTTTTAATGCTAAATACCGGCAATAAAGCTTTAAAGTCAACTAATCGCCTACTGACAACTATTGCCTATCGTTTAAACGGTGACGTTACTTATGCTATTGAAGGCAGTATTTTTATGGCAGGGGCAACTATTCAATGGCTAAGAGATCAATTAAAGATCATTGATAAAGCAAGTGACAGTGAAAAAATTGCTGAAAATACGGTTGTTGAGCATGGTGTTTTTTTAGTCCCAGCATTTACAGGCTTGGGTGCCCCGTATTGGGATCCTAATGCTCGCGCTGTCATTTCAGGCCTTAGTCGTGACTCAGGTCGAAATGAAATAATTTCTGCTGCTTTGCAGTCGGTTGCTTTTCAAAGCAAAGATTTACAAAATGCTATGGCAAAAGATGGCTTAGCGCTCTCATTTTTAAAAGTAGACGGCGGTATGGCGGAAAATAACTGGCTGCTTAATTTTATCAGCGATATGTTATCGATAACGGTTGAACGCCCTGATATCGTTGAAACCACAGCGTTAGGCGTTGCTTATTTAACCGGCTTACAAGCAGGCGTTTTTTCTTCTGTTGATCAATTATCAACCTTGTGGCGCTGTGAAAAAAGTTTTACGCCACAAATCAGCGAGCAGAAAAAAAATCGTCTTTATGCACAGTGGCAAGATGCCGTAAGTAAAGTACAAAGCTAGTACCTTAATTGCGAGTAGTTATCAATTTAGACAAAAGCTGGCGATTGTTATTGTCACTTTAATTAGCACTGAAATTCTGCACTTTACGCGTTAACGGGTATACAATGCTAATTTTATTATTCTATAAATCTCATTATGCATATTGATCCTAAATGGCGTGTTTTAACGGTTGGCGATGGCGACTTATCTTTTTCTGCATCTTTACTTAAACATCATCAACCCCAGCAGCTGACAGCAACCATCTTTGACAGCATGGCTTGTTTACAGGAAAAGTACGGTGATGTTTATTATCAGCAGTTACAGCAGGACAATTGCCAAGTCATCACTGATTTTGACGTCACTGATGAAAATACTTGGGGGACGTTAGCTGAAAAATCATTTGATTTGGTGATCTTTCAATTTCCATTATTACCCGCTTTTCCTTCTGAACAAGCTTTTCAAGCTCAGTGCCAGCAATTAAGTGTTAATACCTTAAACAGAGCTTTACTGAGAAAATATCTGTTGAACTGCTTTCAATACTTTCTTGATGAAAACGGTGCAAAACTTGCGTTGATCACTTCAAAGAATGTTAAACCTTATCTGCAATGGAATATTGAAAAAGCATTAATCACTGATACCGATATCAACTATATTGGTCGTTTTTTCTTTGATATTACTAAATTTCCAGATTATAAAGTCAGGAATGTAAACAGAGATAAACATGTTAAATCAACTCAAGGTACAACTTATATATACAGCCAAGCGCCTCTAGAAAACTGTAAGGCGATGTTTGATGCTAACAGCGACGACTATATTACCTATAACCGTAAAAGTAGGGTGCCTGAAGATAAAAAATGCTTAGCTTGTCATACAGGCGCTTTCGCCACAGAGCACGACAAGCAAATGCATTTAGCCACTAAGAAACATCAGCAAATGTCTGCCTACGAGCAGCAATGGACTTATTTCCTGCAACAAGAACAGGCTAACAAATAAATCTTAAATAGGGTCAATAAAGATGCATAACAAAAAAGTACTGATCCCGCTACCGCGCTATGGTTGCGATCCTTCAGAAGTCGCTATTCCTTGGTTATTGCTAAAAGAACAGCAGGTTGAAATGACCTTTATAACACCTGATGGCAAGGTCGCGACGGCTGACGATATTATGCTGACTGGAAAAGGTTTGGGCTTGCTCAAACCCTTATTACAGGCTAGACAAGATGCCATAAATGCCTATCGTCAACTGGAACAATCAGCTGAATTTAATAAGCCTTTATTTTACACCGATGTGAAAGCCAGTGACTTCGATGGATTATTATTACCGGGTGGGCATGACAAAGGGGTAAAAGAATATTTAGAGTCAGAGGTATTACAAAGATTGGTGGTTGATTTTTTTAATGAAAATAAACCCGTCGCGGCTGTTTGTCATGGCGTATTAATTCCAGCGAGAAGTATTGATCCCAAAAGTCAAAAATCGGTCATCTATAATTATCAATGTACCGGGCTATTAAAGCGTCAAGAGCTTATGGCTTTCCAATTAACTCGACTTTGGTTAGATGATTATTATTTAACGTATCCAGAAACAACCACAGAAGATGAATTAGTGGCAGCACTTGCCAGTAAAACTCAGTTTGTTAACGGCAGTTTGCCATTAGCTCGTGATGATTTACAGCACTTGTCACGTGGCTTTATCGTTAAAGATAGAAACTACTTATCGGCGCGATGGCCTGGAGATATTTATAATTTTAGTTTGAGATTTATTGATATGTTGACAGATTAACCCTGTAGTAAATCTGTCACTTGAATGCTTATATTGATGTTACTTAGGAGAATCAGAGTAAGGATTTGAAGATGCACTAGCTGGCTTTGAGCGTTCAGGTTTTTCTGTACGACGAGCAAAGCCCTGTTCACTTTTATCTTTATAGCTACCCTTACTGCTATTACTTCTGCTATCTCGACCTTGTGATGAAGGTTTGTTATCAGAAAAATTGGATGATCTGATTGTAGGGATAGGGGCTTGTCCTAAAATTAGTACGGCAGGGTCTTTAGGTTTCTGGCGTGCGGGTATCACTCGCAGACGCGGTGGAATTTCATATTGTTCATCATCAGCTTTAGGCAAGTTCTTAAATTGATATAAATAAAAACGTTCCATTTTTTCACGTGCCCACTCGGTCTTACGCAAAAACTTTAAGCTAGATTCAATACTAGGCTTGTTTTTAAAACAATTAATATTGGTATATTCCGCTAGAATTTCCCAACCATAATGATCATACACTTCATTTAAAAGTGTATCTAATTTAAGCCCGTGCAAGGGATTATTGAGTTGTTCGTCTTCTAGCGTCATGAGATTCTTTTTTACTAAACAGTTATAGCCATATTATATACGGATATGCGGACAATGTACTTGCCTTTATTATTTTTTGTTTCGATAACGCTCTTTTGCTTTTCGACCTTTTTTATAAAGTGCCGGTCTTAGAAAGCGTCTTAGTGAAGGAAATAGATAAGAAACAGTAGTTAACCAACCGCTCGAACGAGGTAATGTAATCTCGATTTGCTCACCTTTAGCTACGCGGATTATTGCCTCAGTGACTTGCTGTGGACTGCTCATGGGTTGCGAAAATACAATATCTTCTACTTCATCTATTTCAGACATAATAAAGCCAGTATTGATTGGCCCCGGAGAAACCAAACCAATACTAATCCCCGAACCGCTTAATTCATCAGCAAGGGCATAGGTAAATGCACGCAGCCCAGACTTAGTTGCGCAATAGGTTGCAGCGCCCTGTAATGGTGTTCGACCAGCTAAAGAGCCAACATTAACGATGCCGCCAAAGCCACCATTAGTTATACTGCTGCGTATATAAGGTAAAATTAATGCCGACAGTGCTATTGGCGCACGTAAATTTACATCGACCATTTTTGCTAATTGTTCAGCGGTATTATCTTCAACATTACCGCGTTGATGATAGCCAGCATTATTAATAAGATAATGAATACTGCCAAATTTCTCTTGAGCACTCTCTAGCATTTTTTGGCAATCAGCTGAATTAGCGACATCCATCTTGATGGTTAACACCGAAGTTTCAACACTAAGTTCTTTTTCAATCTCGTCGAGTGCTTGTTGTCCTCTGGCTAACAAAACCAAATTAGCTTTCAATTTGGCAAAGGCTCGGGCAGTTTCTGCACCAACACCTGCAGATGCACCGGTAATAACGACTGTTTTACCTTGAAAATAATGTTCCATCTTTATGCTTCCAGTTTCATTTGTTTTTATTTGTTTTATTTATTTACATCTCATGTCGACAAGGTTATTTTATTCTGGTCTAACCAGAGGTCAGTATGCCAGAAAAAACCGTATTGTTAACTATCGAAAACAACATTGCTTATGTTGCCCTTAATCGTGCAGATAAACATAACGCTATTAATATGATGATGTTTTATCAACTTGATAAAATTATTAAACAATTACAAAAAGATAAATCACTGCGAGCAGTAATTGTTCATGGTAAGGGTGTCGATTTTTGTAGTGGTTTAGATGTTAAGTCTGTGATGAAAGCACCGGTTAATATCTTTAAACTCCTGTTTAAATGGTTACCCGGTCAATCAAATTTAGCACAACGTGTATCAACGGGCTGGCGTAAAATTCCTGCTCCGGTGATCATGGCATTACATGGCAGAGTTTGGGGGGGCGGTTTACAAATAGCACTCGGTGGCGATTTTCGCTTTGTTGAGCCCAGTGCTACTTTATCTATTTTAGAGGCAAGGTGGGGACTCATTCCGGATATGGGCGGCACTTTGGCACTTAAAGAACACTTGCCAGCAGATCAAGCGAAGTTGTTGGCGATGACTGGTCAAGAAATTTCTGCGCAGCAAGCACTTGAATTCAAGTTAATTACCAATATTTGTGCTGATCCCTTAGTGTCAGCAAAAAGCTTAGCAGATAAACTTTGCCAGCAATCACCGGATGCGGTTGCAGGTGTTAAAAAACTTTATAATCATGTTTGGTGGCGTAGTGACCGTTTTACCTTAGCCCGTGAAACTTATTATCAATTAAAAGTTATGCTAGGTAAAAATCAAAAGATAAAAACTTACAACCAAACCCATAGCACCAGTGAAGCGAAAGTCTTTAAAGATAGAGGCGATTGGTCGTAAGATTTAACTGAATATTTTCAGGTTGAATTTGCTACTTTTTTTCGATGATGTGTAGCTATCTAAAGTGATCTAAAAAGTGAGTGACCAATGTATCCCCTTAAATATATAGAGCCAGTTTTTCGTCCGCCCAGTGAGTGGAAGAGCCTTATTTTGCAAGTTACCAATGGCTGCTCTTGGAATAATTGTTCTTTTTGTGAAATGTATACGGCCGAAAATAAAAAATTTAAACCGAAAAAAGTCGCATTAATTGAAGAAGAGATGATTAAAGTTGTCGACTCAGGTTTACCGGTTGGTCGGGTGTTTTTAGCCGACGGTGACGCAATGATGTTACCGTTTAAACGCTTAAAAGAAATACTTGAGCTAATAAAGCAATATTTTCCGCAAGTCACTCGTGTTACAAGTTATTGTCTACCAAGAAACGTCAGTAATAAAACGGTTGAACAGCTAGCAGAGTTAAAGGCGTTAGGCTTGTCTCTCTTGTATGTTGGTTGTGAAAGCGGTGACGATGAGGTCTTACAATTAATTGACAAGGGCGAAACCTATCAAAGCTCTTTAATTGCGCTCAACAAAATTAAGCAAGCAGGTATTAAAAGTTCAGTGATGATCTTAAATGGACTTGGCGGACCTGAGCTATCCAAACAGCATGCCATTAACTCAGCTAAATTAATGAATGAAGCACAACCCGACTACTTATCGACACTCGTGGTTAGCTTTCCTTTAGGGCAAGAACGTTTTGCTAAAAACTTTACTGACCGACAATATCAACCCTATCGACTGCTAAGTCAGCAAGAGTTATTTATTGAAATGGCAACATTGTTATCCGCTCTGGAATTAGAAAAAACTATTTTTAGGTCTGATCATGCTTCAAATTACTTAGTCTTAAAGGGCATTTTAGGCAAAGATAAAGAGAAACTAGTTAATACGGTGCAAATGGCATTAGCGCATTCTACAGAAATTCCGCTTCGTCAAGAATGGCAACGAGGATTATAGCCAGTAATACCCGGACACTAAAAAAGTTACTAATTAAAATAATAAACTCAAACAATATGTTAAGTTAGTTATAGTTTTATAGTCAGCTGATAAATGTAGTCCGTACTTTATTTACAGCACATAGCTCAGTCCACCATCAATAACGTTGATATGGGCAGATATATTGACTATAAATAAGGTTTACGTTAATTGATAATAAAGTCTGTTAATTTTATTTTATCGTGGTGGAGGATTCAGTTTTAATGAATAAATTTATTATTAAGTCTATTTTACTATTTTTTATTGTGATTGCTCCGCTACAAGCACTTCAACAATTATCGCCAACAAAAAATATTACTTTTTATACTGAAAACTATCCACCGGCTAATTATTTAGTTAATGATAAGCTTAAGGGAATTTCAGTAGAGACCTTAAAAGCGTTATGGAAACATTTAGACATTGCAGAACAAGAAATTCTGGTTGTTCCCTGGGCGCGTGGCTATAGATTTACCTTAGATAAAGCCAACAGCGCTTTGTTTACCGTTTCTAGAACTCAAGCTCGCGAAGGTTTATTTAAATGGGTCGGGCCTATTTTTTACTCTACTCATGTGCTAGTAGCCAAAAAATCAAAAAACTTTGAGTTCGCTAATTTAGGGCAAATTTTTTACCGTAAAGTTGCCACCGTAGCAGGCGATATTTCAGAAATTTCGCTTAATCAAGTGGGTTTCCCTTCCTCTAACTTGGCAAAAGTATCCTCCTTAAAACAAGCTTTTTTAATGATGCAATCAGATCGTGTCGACATGATTGTTATCTCTATACATGGTTTCGCTCATTTAGCAGAACAACTTGGCTTTGATGAAACTGACTATGAACAGGTCTGGCAGGTCAATAAGGTAGGTAACTACTTTGCTTTCAATATAAACACAGCCAATGACGTGATAGCACTATATCAAAAGGCCTTCGATGATATTGCACCGCAACGGTTAGCGATTAAAGCTACTTATGCTTTACCCCAAGCTGAGTATTAATGAATTAGCTATATTAAGTGTTTTGTTTATTGAGCACGCTATCAAACCTTAACTTGACATCATGATGCCTGGGCTAAATGGCAATATAGTTGCTGAAAGGTTAAAACTTAATCCTGAGACCATGTATATTCCAATTATTATGGTGACTTCGATAGGACGAGCATGCGGCTAAATTGACGGCACTTAAAGTAGGCGCTGATGATTTTCTTACTAAGCCAATCGACCGAGCTGAACTTATATTACGGGTTAGGAATATGTTGCGCTTAAAGGATTACAGTGATCTCCTTACAGAATACAACAATAAACTTGAAGACAAGGTTAAAGAACGTACGGTTAAGCTTGAAAATGCTTATAAGGAAACTATCATCACTATGGTCAGCGCTGCTGAATTTAAGGATGAGGAGACCGGGGCACACGTACGCCGTATTGCACACTATTCATATCTGTTAGGACGATTGCTTGGTCTGAGTAAAAAAATGAATAAAGCATTGTTTTATGCGAGCCCAATGCACGACATTGGTAAGATTGGTATATCAGATGCTATTCTTTTCAAAACAACGCCTTTTACACCTCAAGAGCGTGAGACCATGAACACGCATAGTGCTATTGGCGCAAAAATCCTGCAAAAGGGGGATTCTCCTTTTATAAAAATGGGCGCTGAAATCGCATTAAATCACCACGAAAGATGGGATGGCACTGGCTATCCTAATGGTCTTTCTGGTGAAGATATTCCATTATCTGCTCGTATTATGGCGCTGTGTGACGTTTATGATGCGCTGCGTTCAAAACGTCCTTACAAGCATGCTTTTAGTCATGAAAAGGCAGTAAAAATAATTATTGAAGGTGATGGTAGAACCATGCCTGAGCATTTCGACCCTAAGGTGCTTGCTGCTTTTGCCGCACATCCAGGGAATTTTGAAAAGGTCTATGAAAAATATAAGGACGACCACTAACTTTTGCATAAGTAACGCTGTTTTAACAACAGCATTAGCCGCTATCATATATAAGCCTGATGGCAGCTAGTAGCTAATGTATTTCGCAACGTTAATTGAACGTTTTTGGAATGCTGTGCAGCAACTCATCATAATGGCTATAAATTTTAGGCATATCCATTTTATTGAGAAACTCAGAGCAGGTTAAGTAAGCCAATAAATAGCGTGCGTCTTCAACCCATGGTGGTAAGTATTTACCGGGCTGACATAGCCCCATTTCCTCTAATTTGTATAGTACAGGAATGTCTTCAATATCTAATTTTCCACAAAATAATAACTTAAGACAATCTGCTCGACCATTAGCGGCGATAGCTTTTAAGAAATTATGCACGCGGATAAGTCCTTCTAAGTAAACACCATCTTTAGTAAAGGGAGCGCCGCCAGTTAAAACACCTCCCCTGAAAACTCTTCGAGTATTTTCATAAGCTTGTGATTCATTGCCAATACGACCTAAAAAGTAGTTATACACTTCTAAAAAGTCTGCGCCTTCAATCGACATTTGTATCGCGATAATACGGTCAGCTAGTCTACGCAGTCTATCCAAATCGATAGAATTAGTGATATATTCAGAAAATACCGCTAAGCCTTCTTGTGTTTTAGTGGTCCCAGGATGACCAGCGGCTAATATTTTAAGGTGCGGCTGATTAAGTCCATTAATTGAGGTGGCAACATGAATATGGGCTTCATGATTAATGAGTTGTTGCGCGTCAAGATCAGTAAAACAGGCTGTCTTCCTAATCCGTATTAACTTTGGGTTTGCTAGCGCGTTGGCAGATAGCTCGTCAACCACTTCAACTTTTGGCGCATCTGTACCAAACATTTTAGTCACGGCTGCTTGCATTTGCTCAGCGATATCTGAAGCTAGATAACACATAGGTGGTGGACTACCAAAGTTGTAACTAGCATAACTACTAATTTGTTTGTCAAAAATATTTGCCAATTCAAGCGGTGTTGATTTACCGTCAGTAAATGGGTTGGTAGGTTTACCGTAAAGCGCCTCAGAAAATTCATAAAACTTTTTAGTGCCTACCGATCCCATCATCAAAGCACCATGTTCAAGCTTAGTTGAAATGCGCTTTAGCCATTCATCTATGTCTGAATTCCCCATCAAGCTTCTAGCTTCACTCACTAAACTTAAGGTTTTACTGGGATCAAAAGTAGGGTAGCTAACCTTAGGTAGCTCTTTGCACTTATCCGCAAAGAATTGCTGTTTAATATCTCTGTTCCATTCTAAATGAGTGAGTATTCTAATCGGTTGGCTCGCGCTATATAGAATAGAACTTATCTGGCATATCCGTTCTTTTTCCACTTCTAATGTATTCATGGGTCTTTAAATTCCATAGTCATTACGAGTTACTTACTGAGTTAACTCACAAAAATTGCGTTAGCACCAAAAATAAATTGTTATCTTATTGGTTTTACTCTGTAAATTGGCGCATTAACACATGGTAAAGTTAAGGGGTTTTAAAATGATCTTTTGTTAATGTTTTGGCTGAGCCAACACCACAGCCGACGATTAAGTTCATCACGCTTTTAGCACTGCCTTCAATGTGTTTAACATCTGCTTTAGGAGCAAAAATAACAAAACCATTAAATGGGCTAGGGCTAGTAGGCACAAATACCGCAAAATGATCCTCTAATTCGTCAGTAATATAACCCAAAACTAATTGTTCAGATTGAAATGCTTTAAGCATTACTGGGCGCGTAAAAGAACCACCATCTTTATTTTTAAACTGGCTCAGTATATCTCTTATCAGCGTATAACCAGGAATTGGAACAAGTAAGCGTTGTTCTAATTGGCCATGAACATAGCGTCCCCATACTGTTTGTACGAGTAGTCCTATGATAAAACACAATAAAAACACTGCAGTAAACGCAAGGATTTCAGCTAAAGGGATGTGAGAGACAAATTGTGTTGAGAAAAAAGTAGATATCGGTTCAAAGGCCATTGAAAGTGAATTTAATAGCCAAAAAGCGACTTTAAAAACAATAACAACGGGCAATAATATAACCATTCCACCAATAAATGCCGTTAATAAAAAGTTTTTAATATTTTTTAATATACTTAATAATTGCAAGTTAATATCCTAGATACGGTTGAAATAAGCGCAGATATGCTGAATGTTAGCGCAAGAAACATTTTTATACGTCATGTTTACATTGTAATGCTAAACAATCACTATCTTTATCAATAATCATTGACGAGTCCACTCTTACACCACTACCGGCATAATGGCCATTTGCGGTAAAAGTACAAACTTGCACATATTTATCCTCGACATAGGGCAAGGGGAACAATGTTTGGTAGATTTGCTCTCTTGTTTCAAAATTACCTGACTTTTCGGCAATCACTTGCTTGTTTTCATCTATTATCTTTATATTTGCACCACAGCGGCCAACGATTGGCTTGCTTACGTAGCCAGTTTGCTCAAGTTCATCCGTTAATTCAAAGCTGGTATTTAACAAGTAGGGATGATTTGGAAATAGCATACATAGCACAGGTAAAATCGCTTTGTTGCTAGGAATAAGTGTCCAAAGTGGCTCAAAAACCATAATATTATCGTTTAGTAGTACGTCAGATAAGCTAGGTTTATGCGGTTTTTTATGCTGAGCTTTATTAATGACATCATCTTGATTTGCTCTTATTTCGTCAAGTGCAGTCTCCCACGCCCATGTTTTCCATATCCATTGAAGCTTTATGCCGGCTGAATCTTCAATTTCATTATTTTTATTGCACGTTAATGAATCAATCCCTACCAATATTTTACATTGATGACCCGCCGCTTCTATGGCGTTTTTCATAAAGAGTGCATGATAGGTTTCTTCGGGGTCATCATCTTGTAATATATGAATAACGGAGTCGATAGCACGAGCTTGCCAAGCTTTAACTAAAAGGCTAAATAAGGCTGTGCCTGCATCAGTTCCACCTTTCACTTGGAAGTGTTTTAGCCATTTACCTTGTACTTTTCCAACCTCCATATAGCATGATGCCGAATCACAATTATATTCGTAGACCTTCAAGCCATGTTCAGACATTGAAAAATCAAAACGACTTGTTACTAATTGATTAGCGCGGTTAGACCATGAGCGCTTAATTTTTTCATTTAGGTTTTTGGGTAAGCCAAATTTTTCCAATAGCTCTGGATGTTCCAGCACGTAATCGGTAGTATGCATAAACATTTGATGCAGTTCATCCGTGGCCGTTTCTAGTGCTAAATGAGCTTGGGGTGATATACGGTAATAGCGTAAAGCGCTTGCATCATCACATGACAGTCTATGGCCAGCCATCATTTGAAAAAATGCATATTCGTCGTCATTGGCGAGGTTTAACCAAGGGGTATTGGCTTTATTTTGTGCTGGCGCAGTACAAGCTTCAATATTAAACACTTCGGGTTCTGGCAGAGAAGAAATCAGCGCATCTGTTTCATCATCAGTTTGTATTAACCACCCCAAAATGGTTGACCCATCAGAGGGGCAGTGTAGCCAGTAGTCGCCGTTACTGCCTAATTTTGCTTTTATTTCACGCGAATAGTTTTGCCCATTTGGCCAAGGTGCAAAGGCCATGTTTTGTTCGGCGATATACACTTTATCGTTAAAAACTGCAGTGATTATAGCTACGTGACCCGTTTCTTCAAATTCTCCACCTTCATCCCAAATTAGTAAACTTCCTACTTCAGGTAATCTCTTTGCGCCATTTTCAAAGGCATTTAAGGCGAGTTCGTTATTATTTACAATATCTCTCACGGAACGTAAATTAAATATTTCGTAAGCCATAGCTACATCGTTAAAAATATAACCTTTGTTGGTGTAAAGCCATCGACGAGCAAATTCAACACATTGCCATTTATGTCCCATATAAATATCATCTACATAGCTTCTAAAGTGACTACGCGATTTATAGATTAATGGGTCTACGGTATCATAATCGCTAGAATAAGCGGTTACATTGCCCATCGATATACCGATAGGGGTGCCAAAAGAGACATCTTGTATGTTTTTAATTTTAGTCATTTAGTCCAGACTTAAGTGGCTATTAGCGTAAAAAAAATGCTTTCGCTATAGCATTGCCCTTTAAAATAGTTGAGTGAAATAATGGTTAAGATGAACGACGAGCTCATTTAAACTAACTTTACATTAAGCTTAATATTCTGGTCAAGATCAGATTAAACTAACGGTATTTTTTACGTGAAATATAGAGCATAAGTAGCTATGAAGCTAACCTTGTAATATTTTTGTTTAAGCTAACGGATATAAAATAGCGAAGGCATTTTATCTTCGTGCAAAATTGATGAGTAATATTGAGGCGAGGATGATAAGAATAAACCACTAAACGTTGAGCACTTTTCGCTAATGGTTCGTCATCCTTAGAGTCGAGACTATAATCCGTAAATAACTCACTAGTTACCTAAGGTATACGATGCGAATATTTTTTCATAACGACCATTCGCTTTTAATTCTTTAAGGCCTTTATTGAAGGCATTTCTGGCTTTTTTATCATGAAAAAGAATATTATTAGGGCTTGCTCCAAAAAGTGGAAATTTATCCACTAATAAATGGGTATTGATTTGTCCTTCTTTTTGAATTTTAGCTCGGTAATGTTTAAATATTTGTAGGTCTAACTGAATGATATCGAAACGTTCTAGATATAACATTTTAACCTGTAATTCTTGATCATGATTCTCTAGATAAAGCGGGTTTTTGTTGGCCATTACGGCATACTCTCCACCCAAGTGTGTTTTGGCGCCTTGCCAAGACAATAAAGAGTATGAAGCTAGCTCATTCAAGTGAGTAAATTTATAATTATGCTTTTTTAATGCGAAGGCAAAATTTTCGTAAGCATAAGCTTCATCAGATAAGAAACCGGTAAGGTTTTCTTTGGTCATTGTTTTTAAGTTCATGTCACAGGCCGCATCAACATCCTTAGCTCTGAATGATGTTATTCGGCGAGCATATGGATAATAAATTGCTTCTATTTCATAGCCAGCTGGCTCTAAGGCCTCTCTTATTAAAGTTATTATTATACCGTCGTTAGTTTCAGGCATTACCCAAGGTGCAAGAGCATCACCAAAGGCAATGGTGATTTTTTGTTGAGCAAAGGAAGGCAGAGTAAATAACAAACTGATGATTAATAAAAATAGTTTTAGCTGCATATGTTAGTTAATAGGATAATAAATAAGTAAAATGAGTATAGACGAAAAATAGACGAAAAATAATTTTTCACAGCTGTTTATCAAACAAGTAAATTTTTTATGACACGAGACTGCAGAACTAGATAACTTTACTTTTAAAATTTTAGCGGACTTTATGCTATACTTCCTGAAAGTTAACCGCTTTTTTATACTTAACAATATATTTCTAACTACAAGGCTTGCCATGAAATTAACTGCTTTTCAGTCAAAAACATTATTGATACTTATCCCCTTAATATTATTATTATCGACAGCGATTTATTTCTATGGCGCAAATGAACCTACTTTGCCAAAAATGACAGTACAAGAGAAAAAGGCTCGCTTTAAAAATTTAATTATTCCTGCAATAGACGAAGTTTATGATGAACTTATGGTTCAATATCTTGACGTTTCAGAGTCACTTAAGTTAGGTAGTGATAACGATATGATAGAAAAACTGAAAATAGAATATAAAGCCAAAACTGATAATGAGCTGTTAATGGCACTTAAACCTCACCCTAAAAGTATTGCTATTGCACAAGCGGCAATGGAGAGTTCTTGGGCAACCTCTCGTTTTTTTAATGAAGCTAATAATATTTTTGGTGTTTGGTCATTCGATGAAGATGAACCTAGAATCGCGGCACTGAAAAAAAGGGGTGATAAAACCATTTGGCTAAAAAGATACCCTTCTATTAAAGCCTCGGTAAGGGGCTACTATCGAACCCTTGGACGCAGCGCCGCCTTTCAGAAATTTAGGCAATTACGACTAAAAACTGATGACCCCTACTCTTTAGTTAAAAAGTTAGACCGTTATTCTGAAAAGGGTGCAGAATATGGTGATGAATTAACCTCTATTATAAAGTTTAATAAATTTAATACTTATGACTAAAGTTCGGTTAAATTTATCAGTGTCGTCGAGAAAACTCGGTACTTAAGTGCCGAGTAGTTCAATCAAGTAAGGCTGATTTAAAGCATGCTGAAGTAGGTGTTCGTTATCTTCATCGTGCTCGATTTTATTTTTTGTTATCCTGCATAATACCTGCTCAACGTTATCCCCATTACCCGTAAAGACTTCAGCAAAGTTTATATCTTAGCTCCCCTATATAATTCTGATAATCGACAGGTATTTAATCGTGAATCTAAGCAGGTTCTCAAATGATAAATTTATCTGACGTAGACAAATTTCTGCTGTGGTTACTTTGAAAAATAGTATTCTGGCAACACATTGCATGAATCTTGTGTCACTCTATCTCGAACCCTTGCAAGGGTAACTTTATTATATTTGAGCTTATAGGGTTTTGAAGTCTATATTTGCGCTAATACATCTATGACAACACTTAAGGTAAAACACTCCTTAGCTAGAAAAATTTTACAGCGGCCTAAGGTCTCAGTGTTACCCCTTGATGTTTAATCATTAACCTAAAAGCACCGGGAGTTATCCCGTAGCGGCGTTTAAAGTGCCGGTAAAAATGACTAAGATTACTAAAGCCCGAAGCAAAAGCAATTTCGGTTATATCGGTGTTGGAACTAGCAAGGTTTTTAGCAACGGCATCACAACGCAGTTTTAAAAGGTATTCAATAAAGCTGAAACCGGTGTGCTGGCGAAATTGGCGAGCAAAATGACTTCTTGATAGATTAACTTGCTTTGCCACCTTATCTAGAGTGATATC
Source organism: Colwellia sp. BRX9-1 (assembly GCF_014077195.1). Taxonomy (NCBI): domain Bacteria; kingdom Pseudomonadati; phylum Pseudomonadota; class Gammaproteobacteria; order Alteromonadales; family Colwelliaceae; genus Colwellia; species Colwellia sp. BRX9-1. The sequence goes on along the minus strand of NZ_JACGVM010000002.1, from coordinate 254,520 downwards.
CATAGTGTAATTATTGTTGATCCAATCTTGAGCATTGGTCATTCGCAAAGATGATTGTGCATTTGCTTGCTGCTCGTAACCGGCGTTGCTGATATGGATCAGTAATAGTCGTAAGTAGAGGTTCTCTTTTAAACAAACATTTAATGGTGAGCTCGAAATGGGTTGTATTTCGAGTTCATTGGCAATTTTTTGCATTCCTTGCGTACTGTGCTGGCTGCTTAAATTGAGATTGTTAGTTAAAAATCCTCCTTTAGATAACGTTTTTAAATACAAACTGTTGGCGGGTGTTGACAAGTTATCAAAGGACGGGGGAGCAATACATGCAAACAGTAATTTTGTTTCGGTGTTTTTATCTGTCGTGATTGAATGTTGATATTCAGCAGGGATAAAAACGGAATGTCCGCTTAAAAGTTGATGGCTTTCGTCATTAATCGTTATGCTTACAGCACCTTTTAAACAGACGACAAACTCATGGAGGTTATGCTGGTGTTGCTCGATATCTCGACGTAATACAACACAGGAGGTCCAAAGCATTAAAATAGTCCGATAGTATAATTATGTGGTTCAATCGTATGCGACGCCGGGAAATAAAGCTATTAAAATAATATATACTTAGCACTATTGTACTATTGGTTGCGGTCATCACGAATAAATCATGATAGCGATTTATAGTACAATAGTTGGCTTTAGGCTTTTATCTTAATGGGGAAAACTATGATTGTTGTACACCACCTTAATAACTCACGTTCGCAGCGGGTGCTTTGGGCTTTAGAAGAGCTTGGCGTACCTTATGACGTTAAGCGTTATGAGCGAGACCTAAAAACAAATTTAGCGCCTAACACCTTAAAGAAAGTACATCCATTGGGTAAATCTCCAGTGATCACTGATGGTAGCATTACTGTTGCTGAGTCTGGAGCCATTATTGAATACCTTGCACAAACTTATGGTGATGATTTTACTCCCGATATTGGCACAGAAGCACATCGCCAGTATATATACTGGTTACATTTTGCTGAGGGAACATTGATGCCACAATTATTACTAAAAATAATCTTTGAAAAAATATTGAAAAGTACGATGCCCTTTTTTGTTAAGCCAATTGCTAGAGGGATTGTGAAAAAAGTAATGAAAGGCTATGTTGGGCCAAATATTACCGGGAACTTAGACTTTATCGAAAGCCATTTAAAAAATAATCAGTGGTTTGCTGGAGAAGAATTATCTGGTGCTGATATTCAAATGAGTTTTCCTCTAGAGGCTTGGGTTGCCAAAAGTTCAAATGACAATAACTACCCAGAAATTACCGCTTACGTTAAGCGTTTTCAAGCCCGTTCAGCCTATCAAAAAGCCCTTAAGTCTGGAGGTCATTACGATTATGCTTAATAACAACTTATCATTATGGCGTTGTTAGCGTTTGGATATTTACCCGGGATGATTATTCATTGTAGCTGATACTGATAGAATAAATTCAGCTACAATCAATCTTCATCAACAATATATAGAGAAAAAGGCCAATAATCTCTTGAGAATTTTAAAAATCAGTCTGTTTATACTACTAAGCGTAGTCGTTTTATTTGCCAGTTATCTTTATGTTAATCAAGCACCTGATAAGTCTGTCGCTGAACTCAGCAAGCGCTGGGCTGCTGAGCCATCACAATTTATGCAGATTGCTGGTATGAATATACATTTTAGAGATGAAGGACCAAAGTCTGATGAAGATCCTATTGTCTTAATTCATGGTACGAGCGCGTCATTACATACATGGGATGGCTGGGTTGACCAACTAAAAACACAACGCAGAGTTATTCGCTTTGATTTACCTGCCTTTGGTCTAACCGGCCCCGATCCTAAAAATAATTATACTATTGAACATTATGCTGAAGTTGTTATTGCTGTGTTAGATAAGTTAAAGGTTAAAAAAAGTGTATTAGCAGGTAACTCTTTAGGCGGGTATATTGCTTGGGCTACCGCAGTGTTATATCCAGAGCGAGTCTCTCAAATAATTTTAGTCGACGCGAGTGGCTATCCTTTTAAGTCTGAATCTTTACCCTTAGCCTTTAAATTGTCTAAAAATCCGATAACGAGCCGGTTATTAAAAAACGTTTTACCTAAATCTTTGGTGAAAAAAAGTGTTGAGAATGTTTATGGAAACCCTGACTTAGTCACCAGTGAATTAGTTGACAGATACTATGATTTGACGCTTCGTGAAGGAAATCGTAACGCTCTAAAAGAACGCTTTAAGCAGACGGTCCCCGGGGATTTAGCCAAAAAGATCTCAACAATAAATGTACCAACGCTTATCATTTGGGGAAGAAAAGATAAGCTCATCCCCATCAAGCTTGCGATGAAATTTAAGAAAGATATTATCAACAGTCAATTAGTTGTCTTTGATGATTTAGGGCATGTACCTCACGAAGAAAACCCTCAGGCAACAGTATTAGTTGTTAAACAATTTTTACAAGATAACAAGTCTCAATAATCATTGCGATAACGCCAACTGGAATTTAGTGTAAGCCATTAACGATATCGTTAATGGCTTTTTTGTAGTAGATGGCGACCAAGATAAGACGTTGTAGCTCACTGTCAAAGTGCTTATCTTGACGAGAACATAATTCAGCAAGCACTTTAATTACCTTTGAGTAGTTGGTTGTGGCTAAGGGCTGTTGTTTACTTTCGATCTCTATTAAGGCCAATAATGCGGTAAGTTCGTGCGGCGCTAGCGAAATTAAATTTTGATTAGTCGATAAATAAACTTCAATGGGAGTTAAGTTTTCGTGGTCACGCTGGCAGAGTGCATCACGTAAGGTATTATTGCTGCCAAATAACATCATTGAACGTAAATAAATAAAGGGTGGGGTACTGGCGACTGCTTTATTGCCAGCGAATAAATAATGTAAAGCATTGCGCTGTCTGCGATCTGTTTTTGTAAAGTTGTCTTGTACCTGAAGGGCAGGGGTAAAAAAACTCAATGTGTCGTTGGTTTTAATTTGTGCGATAAGCGCAACAGGTAAAATTTTACTGGCTATTAATGTCGTGGTTAATTGTTGATAAAAATCAAACGATGCGACTTGCGCTATTCCTTGTTGAAATAGATAAGCTAATTGAATGATATTTTCCGACTCACTTGAAGCTAAATAATGTTGGCGTAAATCATTATCGTCATCTGCTGACAATAAAGCGATGAATGTCTGCATATTTTCCTTCATTGTAACCCTTGTTTAATACAAATAATTGGCTCAGTGTATACTCTAATTGTTTTGTTGTGTGGTATTTTAAAATAATAAAATTATTGCAGTCATTATCATTTGGTAAGCCAAGTAATTAAAAACCTCAGGCGATATTTAAACGTTATTATTACTAGGCCTATTGACGATTTGTAGGTGTTAGCTTACCGGTTAGCATTACTGGCACTCAGTGTTTACATTAAGGCTTTCTATAACAAGAAATAGAGAAAGCCTTACTTCTATCTATTATTTAAAGGCTAAAAAGTGGTGGTCCAGTAAAGTTAGCAAATGGTACAATTTTAATGTTTTTATAAGGCCAATGCACTGCTTTGTCTACATTATTATATGCATATTGTTAAAATTATTTTTGTCCTCGTTATTTTAATATCTAGTGACTGGCTAGCGCTTTTAGCGATGACTTATTGTTAAGCGCCTAAAGTAAGTGTTTTATTTACATAAATTTAGCCGGGCTTTTCAAGCAATAGCTTGACCTATTAATAAGCCTTGATGTCAGTGGTGATTGCGACTAAATTACGCTCAAGCAACTTGCTAAGCACGCCTTTTCCAGTAAATATTGAATTAATCACTATAAGTGGATCCTATGAGCAATACTTTTACCAAACTTGTTAGCCAATTAACGCATTCATTAGAGCAAGAAGACGATCGTGAGCTGTTGATTTCAATAGAGAAATATCATCCGGCTAAATTGGGCCGATTACTCGAATCACTACCCAATAAATATCGCGATGATTTTTGGAGTTTGATCCCGGTTAATTACAAGGGTGAAGTCTTACTCTCAGTGCACCGCGAACTGCGCCAATTTTTGATTAAAAAAACCAGTGAAGCTGATTTACTTAAATGTTTATCGACGCTTCAAATGGATGAGTTAGCCGACATTGATGCTGATTTACCATTACCAGTAGTAAGCGCTATGGTTGAGGCCATGGATAGTCAGCGAAAAGAGCGTTACCAAACAGTGGCCTCTTTTCCTGATAATACAGCCGGCGGTATGATGGATGTTGACGCTACGGCGGTCAGAAAGGATGTTAGTCTTAAAGCCGTCTATCGGTATTTGTGTAAGTTAAGAAAAAAAGAAGGTATGTTGCCCGAACAACTTGACCAACTGGTTGTTGTTGACAGAAATAACAAGGTACAAGGAACCTTATATCTTAGTGACTTGGTTTCAATGGATAATAGCTTGTCGGTTGGCGATGTAATGAAAAACGATGTGCCCTTGATTGATTCGTTACAATCGGCCATTCAGGTTGCACAAATTTTCGAAGACCATGATTTAATCTCTGCGCCAGTTGTAGATGAAAATAATTTTTTGTTGGGTCGAATAACGGTTGATGATGTTATCGATGTGCTAAAACATAATTCAGAGCAGCGTTTATTGGCCTCCGCCGGCCTTAATGAAGAGCTCGATATGTTTGCCCCTGTTTCTCATATTTCTTTTAATCGAGCTATTTGGCTAGGCACCAATTTAATCACCGCCTTTGTGGCCGCTTGGGTCATTGGCTTTTTTGAAGCATCAATAGAACAACTTGTCGCGCTCGCGGTACTCATGCCCGTAGTGGCAAGCATGGGAGGCGTTACAGGTAGCCAAACGTTAACTGTCGTTACTCGTGGTATTGCGCGCGATTTAGTCAGTAGTGCCAATATTGTTTCGCTGACCATTCATGAATTAAAAGTCTCTTTTATTAATGGCATATTATGGGCTGCAGTGGTCTTTTTAATTACAATTTTATGGTATGACGATTGGCAGTTAGGGGGCGTTTTTGCGCTGGCTCTTTTTGTTGTGAGCCTTACCGGTACGCTTTCAGGTGCGCTTATTCCTATAATATTGAAAAAACTGGGTGTAGACCCAGCCATTGCGGGCGGTGTTATTTTAACAACCATAACCGATGCGGTTGGTTTTTTAATCTTTTTAGGGACTGCGACTTATATTTTGATTTAATTAGCCTTGTTTTAATCATCAGCAGAAGGCCAATAAGCCGCACCCTGGTGCTTATGTAAACTACTTTTACAAATAAGTTTGACTGACCCAATTGGATTTACCTGTTATTATCGCTATTATTAACTCTAGTTAACAATGTACTTAATCAACCCCTGTTTAAGTACTTAATAACAAAACAGTGAATGACGAAAAATAAACTGAGCGACTATCACAATGCCTTTAAACATTGATTGATAAGTCGATCCTATACTAAATTTTTATGAGAAATAACACTTGAACAACGTCCATATACCAACAGTTATAACTAAAACCTTATGCTTAATCCTGCTTTTTTTACCTCAGTTATTAATGGCTGAAGAAGTAAGTGTCGCCACAAAAAAAGAAAAATCTATTCTAGAGAAAAGAGAACAAGCGCTTTTGAAAACAACCGCTAACCCCTTTGCTATTTCGCAACATAGATTAAATTACCTACTGCCAGTCTCCTATATTAGTAAACCAGGTACCCGCACGGTTGAAGAGTTAACTAATGATAATGTTGATAATGTAGAGGCTAAATATCAAATTAGCATCAAGTTTCCTATATATTTACCAACGACTGATGCTTCAGGTCTGTACTTTGGTTTTACCGCAGTATCGTATTGGCAATTGTACAACAGTGAGGCATCTAAACCTTTTCGAGAAACAAATTACGAACCTGAATTATTTTACAGTTGGCAACAGAATCACAGCATATTAGGCTTTGAGTTTAATCAAGTTCAGTTTGGCATCAATCATCAATCCAATGGTCAAAGTGGTCTTTCATCGCGCAGTTGGAACCGAGTTTTTGCTTCGTTAGTGTTTAGTGACGAAAGTGCTTTTTATTATATAAAAGCTTGGCATCGACTAGCTGAAGATGAAAAAGAAACACCACTTTCTGTGATTGGTGATGACAATCCAGATATTACAGACTATCTTGGGCATATGGAATTTGGTGTTGGTACTCAGCTAGGCAAATTCAACCTTTTCACTGCGGTGCGAAATAATCTTAAATTGAGTGATAATAAAGGTAGTGTCGAACTAAATCTTTCTTATTCATTGACTGAAGGTTATGACTTCTTGATACAGTACTTTAATGGTTATGGGGATTCACTTATCGACTATGACCGTCATCAACAACGCATTAGTTTGGGTATGCAAATGAAATTTTTATAAGTAACGCAACGTTATAAGGTTTAATCACCTACTATTGCTAACCCCTTAATTGTTAGCCCACCCTTAAGTTTGTCGAAAGTTTGGGCTGCAATGTTTAATAGTATAATATCCCCTCGCTTAAAGTTATGACTTTAAGCTTGCATCACTGCACCAGCCCATTATCCGGAAAAAATATCATGCGAGTCGCCGTTTCTCAATTTGCCACCACTTTGGATGTTCAAGAAAATCAAGTAACCTGCCTGGGTATGATAAATGAGGCGGCCGTCTGTCAGCCAGCACTCATAGTGTTACCTCAATTTTGTAATACACTTTTTTGCCATACCGAACCAGGGTACAAGGACCGTAGTCAGGCTTGGCATCAAGCTTTAGACATTGACGGTCCTTTTTTACTGGCTATTGCAGAACAAGCCAAAAAGCATCACTGCTACATCGTAATTAACGTTACTTTAAGGCGATATGCTGCAAGTAGCTGGTCACCTGAACAAAAAAAGGATGCGATTAAAGCAGGTGTTAGTATAACCACTTGTTTATTTTCGCCGTTTGGGCAACGCCTTGACCAAGTCGATAAACAAAAATTAGAAGGTCATGAAAATGATTTTTTTATTAATGCAAGTCAGGCGTCTACGTTAACTTTAACGCCGCTAGCAAAAATTGGACTGTTAATGGGTAATGACACGATGACCTTTAACACCTCTCGTGAATTAGCTTTGCAAGGTGGGCAATTATTCTGTAATTCAATAAGCACATTTTCCTACGATCAAAGTCACTTACATGACCCAGCTCGAGCGTGTGAAAATAAAGTATTTTTGGCCACAGCAAATAAAATTGGTCGATTGTCAGCAACGGGATCTCTAAGTGGCGCAGGCCAAAGCCAAATAGTTTCTCCTGAGGGTAAAGTACTCGCTAAAATGAACCATAATGAAGCAGGTTTTGTGTTTGCTGATCTTGATTTAGAAAACTCTGCGATAGCACCCAATAACAAATGCCGACCTGATGGCAGCGATGTCTTTATGCAACGACGCCCTGAACTTTATCAAGCGCTAACATTACCGATAAAAAAGGTGGCTAAGCATATGAATAATGACAAGGTTCCCGAAACGGCGAATGTCGCAATATTTGCAACCTATAAGTCTAATGAACAAGCCATTGAAGATGTTTGTTTTTACATTGAAAACAACCTCAGTGATATTATTCAATTGCCTGAGTTATTTTTTATTGCAGATAAAACCATAACGAATAATGCTGAGCAACTCGCCGATATAGCCTCTTTGAGTAAACAACTCATTATACAAATCAGCTCAGTACTGAGACCTTTTCAATATGTGTGTACTAGTTTAGTGATTGATGGCGCACATCAGGCGGTGTTAATAAGCGAACAGGGTTTATTGGCAAAACAGCAGCAATTACACTTTTGCCAACGATACCAGTGGACACCACTTGGAGATGCGTTAACTCTTGTAGAATTACCGTTAGAGCAAGGTAATATCAAGCTTGTTATGCTAACAGCTGATGATGCAACCATACCTGAAATAGTTAACGTAGCGGCGTTGAATCAAGTTCACTTATTACTGGTGCCTTTTGAAATTCAAGAGCCAGGTGAGGTTGAATATTGCTTGTTATCGCGTGCCGCAGAAAATAGAATTTGTATTCTTGCCGCGAGTCGTGAACAGAGCTTCGCTGCGGGCTGCTTATCGGTCGATTCACATAGTGATAACGCCAATAAAAATGCCAATAAAAAGAAACAAAAACTACAAAAGTCCACGGGGTTTATTGCCAATTTAAGCTCAGGCGCTACCTTAATATCTGAACGCATGTCAGCTAAATTTACTGGCTATATTAATCAACCATTGGTTAAACACCAACAGGGAAAAATTACCAAAGCATTAGTCCATCCTATTGCCAGTTGCTCTAAGTGATGGTGGGTGCTCACTAAGTGTGAATGCACTATCATCGTAGGATTTATTGCCAGTGAATATCATTATTTTATTTTTTGTAACGTAAACCATAACCGATGGGGAAGAGTGGTTTGGTGTTATTTTTCTTCTTTTCTGCTGAGGTTTTTTTGGGCCAAGAAAAAGACAGCTTTCCCTGAAAGTTAAACTCGCCAAAGAGCATGTCACTAACACCTTGGCCTTCCGAGCCAGGAAGCCAAGCAGCAATGAATGCTGCTGACTTATCTAATTCGTCATTAATGATTAATGTTCTCCCTGAGATCAAAATAACAACCAGGGGTATGCCCTTATCACTAATATCTTTTATCAATAGATAGTCTTCTGGGTGTAACTGTTTTAATGCTAGTGAGTTGCCATAGGGCGCTGAAATATTTACTTGACCGTTTATTTGTGATCCTGCCTCTATTATAAGGTTTTCACAATCTCTGATATCACCATGGCCTTCTGCATAAGGGTACTCACCGATCACCACCACAGCGATATCATGATCTTTTGCCGATATTGCTGAAACATCACTATCACGCCTTAATACCGCATTGGGCGCAACCGCTGAAATACCTTGCCAGACAGAAGTGGCTCCTTCAAATTGATCGTTTCCTGATACACCTTGCCAATCAATGGTAAACCCTCCGCACTGATGACCGATATTATCAGCATTCTTACCCGTAACTAAAATTCGAGCCTGCTTTTTTAAAGGCAGTGTGTTTTTCTTGTTTTTTAACAGCACAAGTGACTTTCTGACCGCTTCTCGTGCAATATTCCTATGCGCACTAGCACCAAAACTAACATTATTTGCCCAAATCCTTTCACTGGGACGAGGCGAATTAAATAATCCGCTGGCAAACTTTACTGACAATATCCGGCGGACGGCGTCATTAATTCTTGATATAGGCACAGTTCCTAATTCAACATGGTTATGAAGATGGTGAATAAATTGCTGCCAGTTTTCGGGGAGCATAAACATATCGATGCCAGCATTAACGCCTTGAGCAACCGCGAGATAAAAATCATCACAGAGGTAATCAATACCATTCATGTCAGAAACAATGAAACCAGAAAAATTCAATTGTTGTTTTAGTACATCCGTGAGCAGATACTTATGGCCATGGCACTTGTTGCCATTCCAACTATTAAATGACGCCATAACTGTCATTGCCCCCGCTTTTAAAGCGATTATGTAGGGGCTAATATGGGTATTGTTGAGTTCTTGCCAAGAAATATTAGCATCACCTTGGTCAATACCATGCGTTGTAGCTCCATCGCCAACCCAATGTTTGACACAAGCGATAACGCCTTCACCAGCAAGCTTTCCATGAAGACCGTTGATAATTTCACTTGCGTATTGATTAATTAATTCTGGGGTTTGAGCGTAGCTTTCATAGCTGCGACCCCATTGAATATTTTGTGCAACAGCTAGGTTGGGTGCAAAGACCCAATCGACGCCACTCGCTAATACCTCTTTTCGTGTTACTTGTGCAATACGTGCTATTAAATCAGCATCGGCGGCAGCACCTAAACCGATATTGTGTGGGAAAATTGTTGCTCCCTTAAGATTATTGTGACCATGTATGGCATCAACACCATAGAGTAAGGGGATTGCTAAATGATTTTCGTCACTAACCATTGATGCTTGCCAATAGCTATCGGTTGTTTTTAGCCAACTGTTAAGATCATTATTTTCGGGTAATGAACCTGCGCCACTCAATACCGAACCTAAATGGTACTTTCTGACATCATCGGGCGTACAGCTCAGTCGTTCAGCTTGGGTCATTTGTCCAATTTTTTGTGCTAATGTCATTTTTGACATTAGCTCATCAACTTGTTCCTTTATTGACGGCTGACTAAGTAGTGGCTGCATAGTATTGAGTTATCCTGACATTATTTAATTTCTTCATTTTGCCAATTTTATTTTAATGTCATTTGAGTGAGCTAAGCAGGCACGTAAAACGCTATATCTAGATCCTTAGCGTTGCTTAGTTGCTGACAAATATTTACAGGTATTACATCTCTCAAATGAAATTAAAAATATAAATTTAAACGGTTAATTAACCTTAGCCATATTATTTATAAATTAGTTTACTTTAACAGACTATTACGAATGTAAATTGATACAACTAAAATACGGTAGGGTGGACTTATTTCGAGGTTATTGGGATTTTATCAATTTTTCAGTAAATACTTTTATTGGACTATTGAGCTAGTAGAAAAAATTATATCAATTTAAAAAGCTCATTGTGACCATTTCATCGCCCCACAATGACCGACTCATCGTTTTTATATTGTTTAAGATTTACAATTATATAGTGTCAAATGACATTTATAATTGAAACCTTTCACTAAATTTTAATTAGGCTAAAGTTTCATTCAATAATCATTTTAACGGAATAGCGCTTTATGAGTACGCAAGAACATTATCAAACCGCGACTGAAGATAAAATTTCCACACTAAGAAAAATTATCTATGGCTTCGGCGCTTTCGTAAATAACTTATTAGGTGCGGCAATTGGTACTATGACCATAGTGCTTAACTTGGGTTTAGGTATGAATCCAGCTTTAGTGGGTTTGTTAGGTGCATTACCTCGTTTGGTCGATGCCTTTACCGATCCGCTAATGGGGTATATTTCCGATCACACAAGATCAAAGTGGGGTCGACGCAGACCTTATATATTTTGGGGCGCTATTGTCGCAGGTATTACTTTTGCCTTGTTATGGCAATTACCGAGAGGCCAGAGTGAAGAATTTTACTTTTGGTTCTTTTTAATTGGTTCTATCATTTTTTATCTAGCCTATACTATTTTTGCAACACCTTGGGTCGCATTAGGCTATGAATTAACGCCTGATTATCATGAACGTACCAGCATCATGGCTGTGCAGAATTTTATGGGCCAATTTGCTTGGTTATTTGCACCTTGGTTCTTACTGTTTATGCAAAATGAATCGCTGTTTAGCGATATGATTGAAGGCGCCAGTTGGTTGGCCGTCATTATTGGGCTATTTACTATTATTGTTGGTATTTTACCGGCAATATTTCTTACTGAACGCTTTACACCCATAGCAACTTCAAAAACAATTATTGACCCGAATGCACCACCAGTAAAACCAAGAAGCTTGAGTTATGCCGTTACTGATTTCTTTAAGGGCTTTTTAATTACACTTAAATTTAAGCCTTTCCTTAGTTTATGTGGCGCAACCTTTTTAGTGTTCAACGGCTTTATGATGGTTTCAGCTTTCCAAAGTTACGTGATTATTTATTATGTCTTTGGCGGCGATCAAGCATTAGGTGCTGAATATGTCGGTTGGGCGGGTACGGTGTCATTTATTTCAACGTCTTGTGCTATTTTTATTGTTACTAAATTATCAAGCTGGTTAGGGAAGCGAAATGCTTTTTTCATAACCATTGCCATTTCTATCTTTGGTTATGCACTTAAATGGATTTGTTTTACACCGGATAATCCAATGCTAGTGATTATTCCACCAATATTTTTCTCTTTTGGTTTAGGCGGTTTGTTCACCTTAATGGGATCTATGGTTGCGGATGTCTGTGATCTTGATGAATTGGAAACCGGTGAGCGACGTGAAGGTATGTTTGGCTCAATTTATTGGTGGGTTGTTAAATTAGGCTTGGCAGCGGCGATGGCAGCTGGCGGATTTTTACTTCATGCAACAGGTTTTGATGTCGCGTTAGCTGGAGCCCAATCTGCTGATACACTGTTTTATATGCGCTTAGCTGATGTACTTGTGCCTGTACTTTGTTCGGTGGTTGCTATTTGGATGGTCGCTACTTACCCGATTACTGAGAAAATGGCTCATGATACCCGCAGTAAACTTGAGGCACGTCGAGGAAAAATGGCGGCTGAAGTGAATGACTTAGATGACAGTACTGACGGTGTTACGCCTGCCTAAGGCACTTATAAATTGTATATCTACATAGTTAACTATGTAGATATACAATGAGCTTTATTTTCGTGAGATCTTTATACTTTTATTAAATATGAGTACGAAATAAAATAAATGTAAAAGTTTTTAAGTTATTGTTTTAAATGAAAACAAAGCAAGCTTTTGTGAGGGTGATAACAAAAGTTTATCATTAATACTCGTTCATTTCCTTTATCCACTTCAACTTTTTCTACCCCCCCTTTGACCGTATTTCGATGCTGTTTGGCCAATAATTGTGCTAAAAATAGTCAAGTCTGAACATGACTATTTATAGGATGCTAGACAGTAAGATAATTCAAAAATGCAGAGTTAGCGCTTATTGATATAAGTGCAGCAGTACTGTTTATCTTTTGGGATCGTTATAAACCAAATTATTCATTAAGCTGGTTAATCATTGACTTAATTGAATATTTTAAGAGAAGAATAATAAAATAATGAGCAAATTAACATTAAATCTTAGCGCACTAACAGGAGCTTTAAGTGTTTTTTCAAAAAAAATGCTTTCATTGTTATTACTCAGTACGCTAATAAGTTGTGGAGGTGGGTCAACTCCAACAGAAAAAGAGACTATCAATGTAGATACTGATAATGATGGGGTATTCGACCAAGTCGATTCGTGTCCTAATACATTAGCCAATACCACTGTAGATACGAGTGGTTGCGACATCATTATTGTTAGTGTCGATACGGACAGTGATAATGATGGTGTTAAAGATGCAGATGATACTTGTCCTGAAACTCCAGACAATACAAGGGTAGACAGCTCTGGCTGTGCGGTCATTGAAGAGGTTGTTGATGTGCTTGTTCAAGCAGAAGATTACATCAGCTATTTTGATACCACAGCGAGCAATGAAGGCGGAGCAAGTTACCGTAATGACGCTGTAGATATCGAAGTTACCACTGATGTGGGCGGCGGTTACAATATTGGTTATACCCAAGCAACAGAATGGCTAGAATACCCGGTAACCTTAAGTGCTGGGACTTATACCATTAGCAGCCGTGTGGCTTCAGATTCAGGCGGTGGTAATTATACGCTGTCGATAAATGGCAATACAATTGGTAGTGACAATGTTGCTAGCACGGGGGGATGGCAAACCTTTGAAACCCAGGTGGTTAATTCGTTTTTAACGACGAGCGGTACTTTTACCTTACGATTAGCGATAAACGCAGGTTCATTCAATATTAATTGGCTGCAAATAACAGCGGTTATTGATGATGATTTAGATGGTATTAGTAACGACCTAGATTTGTGTCCTGATACGCTTGAAAATGCAGAAATTAATGAGGTCGGGTGCGCTGACTCAGATGGTGATGGCGTATTTAATAATCTGGATAATTGTCCAGATACACCTATCGGGACCTTTGTGGATTTTCTCGGCTGTGAAGCCGTAGAACAGTTAATTGAAGTGGCGTTTAACAACGATATTCTTGTTGGTGGTGAAGACAGCCAAAAGCCAAGTTTTAGCTTATATACCTTTGATAATGACATTGGATCTGACGGCAGTAATTGCAACGATGGTTGTGCGGTTAATTGGCCTCCGCTTCTAGTGACTGATGGTGTCGCTTCTGGTGTGCCAAATTTATCAATCATTAATCGAAATGATGGCACAACACAAGCTGCCTATCAGGGTAAACCGTTATACTTTTATAAAGGTGACACCGAAAAAGGAACTATTGAAGGTGCGGCTATAGCGGGTTGGAACCTTCAAGAATACGGACTTTTTGGTGATATCGTGCCACTTTATACCTCTAGCACGGCACAAGAACATGCTTTAATTTATGAAACTAATGATGCTGTGGTCACCAAGTTTGCTGACAGAGGACGTGATCGTCATGCTAAAGAAGATCAATTTCAGCAATACGACCATTACCTTTCTCATTATTGGACTCATAGAACAGCACGTTATAAATTCACCGATTATGTGGCTAAAGGCGGCTCATCTATTTTAATTGAATGGGTAACACAATGGCAGCTTGAGGCGTTAGAATTTAGAGCATGGTATTCAGGAATGAATACTGTTGCTGAATACCATGGTAATTATGAGCCTAACGTTGTGACGGTCGGTCACGGTAGTTACGACGACGACCTTGTGCAAACAAGTACAAATGGCGATCAATATAAATATTCAGTAACCATTAATGAGTTTCGCGGACTTAATGGCAGCATAGAAACCCTCAGTATTGGCCAACACATGGAAATTGAAGTCAGTCAGTTTTTATTAGGCGTTCCAGAGGGGCGGTCAAATTATTACGGCACAACTTATCTTTACCAAGTCGGTAAAGGTGGCATGGCTCCTTGGAAAACAGTCGGAGATTTTGATGATAAATCATCAGAGCGTGAAAACTCACATCCTATCGCTAAACAAGGTTGGTTAGGCGGTAATACCACATTACCTTATCAATATACTAATGAACCTAATGACCATTTCATGCAAATGGCGACTAATTTATCAAGTTTAAATGGGCAAGCGTTCGTTTTAGGAAGACGTATTCATCATACCTCTTTTGTTGATGGTAAGCATGATGAAGACCCAGCCAATGGTGTTTTTTCAGAAATGGTAGGTAAGTCAGGTACGCATTTTGTTAATCATAGTTGCGCAAGTTGTCATGAACGTAATGGTAGGGCAGCTCCAGCACCAATTGGCGAGGCATTAGACAAATGGGTCTTTAAAATTGCTGATGCTGATGGTGAACCCGATGCCCAGCGTGGCGATGTTTTACAGCCATCGAATACGGGAAGCGTACAAAGTGAAGGAACGGTAGCTATTGAATCATGGACTGAGGTGAATGGTTTACGTTCACCTAATTATAAGTTTTCAACGGGTACGCCAGAAAAATTCTCAGCACGCATTGCACCTCAACTCGTTGGCCTAGGATTATTAGAAGCAATTCCTGAAGAAACTATTTTAGCGATGGCTGATGTTAATGATGAATTTGCTCCCTTTGGTATTTCAGGTAAAGCGCAAAGTGCTATCGATCCCGAAACCCAAGATATTCGCCTTGGGCGTTTTGGTTGGAAAGCCGCTACATCAAGCATAAAGCATCAAGTTGCGGCAGCGTTTAATACTGATATGGGGGTGATGACCTCTGTACTACCATCACCAGATTGTGGTTCTGCTCAACAAGAAAGAAATGAATGTGGTCATGACCAATCTGAAATAAGCGACCAGCACTTGAACAATTTAGTGAAATACATCGCATTGTTGGGTGTACGAGCGCAACGTGGCCTTGATGATCCTCAGGTACAACAAGGACAAGCGTTATTCTCAAGTATTGGTTGTGTGGATTGTCATACGCAAACATTACAAACCAGTATCTATCACCCGTTTACAGAACTAAGAGATCAAACTATTCATCCTTATACCGACTTACTGTTACATGATATGGGTGAAGGTCTTGCTGACAACTTAGGAGAGGGCAACGCTACAGGGGCTGAATGGCGAACAACACCGCTATGGGGCATAGGTTTGTCGGCTTGCGTTACTGGAGGTGTAGAAAACCCAGTTGGCGGCCAAGGTAATGAAGTTTGTACGCCCGAGCATAGTTATTTGCATGACGGACGTGCGAGAACGATTGATGAAGCAATTCTCTGGCATGGTGGGGAATCAGAAGCTTCTAAAGTTAAGTATGAAGCACTTTCTGATGCTGACGAAGCTTCATTAATAGCCTTTTTAAAATCACTATAAAATCGGCAGCTTATTAAATTGATTATCGATTGATTTAATAAGTTCTTTTAAGAAAAAAGAGAATAATAATGAACCAATATTCAGTTTATCAGTGCAATGTTAATTCAATGCTAAAGAATATCAGCTTTAAAAGTCGACTGTTTTTAATGAGTTTGCTGAGTTTGTTAATAACGACACCTACTATGGCAGGTTGGGAAGTTAACTATATAGATACTTTTTCAGGGGACAGTGTTAATTGGCAAAATTGGACGGCCCAAGTCGATGCCAACTTTAATAATGAAGTTCAATGTTATACCGATGATGATAGTTCCATTGATAAGAACTTTGATGTTTCTAATGGCACCTTAAAAATAATCGCCAGAAAGCAGCAAACTAATTGTGCAGGCTTGAATAATCAATCTAGAGATTGGACCTCCGGTCGAATTAACGGTAAAGATAAACGTGAGTTTCTCTATGGCAGAATAGAGTCAAGAATTCGTTTTCATAACCTTGAAAGGGGGTCTTGGCCGGCGTTTTGGATGTTAGAGAATCGTATCGCTGAAAGCCCCCGTAAAAATGATGATGACTTTGTTAACTGGCCCAACCCAGGTGCTGGCGAGATTGATGTCTGGGAATGGTTTGCCAATAGTCCTAGCACTTATATAACTAACTTTTTTAATACCGGAGGGGGATCTTGTGGTAGTGAAGTGAGATTCACTTATCCAAATGGCGCTAATGATGTACTCGATTGGCATGATTACGCCATTGAATGGGATGAAAACAACATATCATTTTATATGGATGATACCTTAGTTACTTCGCATAATGTATCGAATTGTCCACAATATAAAGAACCGATGTTTGTTTTACTCAATGTTGCTATGGGGGGAAATCTAGGTGGGGCGATAGACCCAAGTCTGCGTAAAGTAACCATGGAAGTGGATTATTTGGCGCATTGTACTGCTACCAATCAAAATAATGCCCAGCGCTGTAATGAAAATACGCCCGCTGTTTATGCTGATGATGATAATGACGGCATAGAGAACAACCTTGATCAGTGTCCAAATACTCCATC
This sequence comes from Colwellia sp. BRX9-1, assembly GCF_014077195.1. NCBI lineage: Bacteria > Pseudomonadati > Pseudomonadota > Gammaproteobacteria > Alteromonadales > Colwelliaceae > Colwellia > Colwellia sp. BRX9-1. The sequence goes on along the minus strand of NZ_JACGVM010000002.1, from coordinate 237,523 downwards.
AGGAGAAAGTGTTGATGAAAAGGGCTGTTTCGAAGAGATGGTTAATATATCTCCTGAAGTTTCTTTGTCGATAACACAGAATAATGTGGCTGTGTCATCAGTTGATATTAGCGTAGGTTTAGTCACAATATCTGCTAACGCCACCGATGAAAATGCTGACGATATCCTTTCTTATGTTTGGCTTATATCCGGTACTATTCCATCACCTATTATCGACGGTGGTCTTGTTAGTTTTGATCCCTCTTCTATGGCCGGCGGGAATTCATATCAAGTAGACTTGACCGTAACTGACAACGGTAACCCAAGACTTTCAGTAAGCAACACTATTAAATTTAGCGTTAACAACATGCCGCTTGACACTGGTGATGATAAGAGGGAAAAAAGTAGTGGTGGTTTATTCAGTTATTTACTACTGCTGATGTTGATAGTATTTAGGCAGAAGTATCTTAAACAAAATATGTTCAATTAGGAGAACTTTTAATAACAAGGTTGATTTATTAGGATATCAGTATTAACACCGGCAGTGGTTAGTTATAATATTGATTGAATAAGTTGCTGATGCAGCATTATATTATTTTATTTATTTGATGTTCTGCTTTCAAAGTAACTCGTGCTGACAAGTTTTAAGCGATAGTGTGTTCTTTGTTAACTTATTATCTAACGAATATAGACAATCCACACTAGAAATATACCTAAGGGCAGGACATAGATTTGACTATAAAGTGGCAAGATCTCATCGAAAAAGCATGGAATGATAGAAAAGTCTTAAATGAATCAGATGAATTTGATTCTTGGCGTGTTTTCCATGGTTACACCGAAGGAGCGCCGGGTGTAGTTATTGAAAAATTTGGCACTATGGCCTTGGTCGAATTTAAAGACGATATTCGTGAGGACCTTGATGTAATCAAAGATGCACTATTACAGTGTTTTCCCTTCACGCTTATTATGGCAAAAGGTGATCAAACTCTCGGGTTACGCTTGAAGAATAGAATGTTCTCGCTTCATGGCGATATTGCTGATGCGCCAGAATTTACCAAAGAATACGGGGTCTATTATAGTTTGCTTGCCGATACGATGCATAATTGTGGTTTATATCTGGATGCACGTCCCGTTCGTAAGTGGTTAGCTAATAATAGTGAAGGCCGTCGTGTATTGAATTTATTTTCATTCACGGGCAGTTTGGGTATAGCGGCTTTAAAAGGGAACGCGAAGGCCGCAATTCACCTGGACAGATCGAAAGCGTTATTACCGCGTATTGAAAAAAGCTACGAAAAAAATGCTATGGACTTTGGCACTCGCAGTTTTATAAAGGGTGATATCTATAAGCATTTACCTAAGGCAATAAAAAGTGGTCAGCAGTTCGAAGGCATTATTTTAGATCCACCGCCAACCGTTTATAAATCACCTTATGCAGAGCATCAGCCTAAAGGACAAGATTTTTCTAAATTGGTGAGTATGTGTTCAAAGCTTTTAAGTCAGGGCGGTTGGTTGATTTGTTTATTTCATCGTTATGATGCAACGTGGGATGAGTCAGATGCCGAGATTATTGAATCATCTGGCCATAGTTTGAAAATGTCAGAACGCTTTACCAGTGAGTGTGATTTTCCCGATGATAATGTTGACCGCAAGTTAAGAGTGACTGTATTCGAAAAAATTTAAGATAGATAATACTAACAAGTCATTACTCCTGATATGTGAGAGGCAATGACTTTTTTAATACTTTACTGCTGCACAATAATAAATTGCAGACCTTTGGTGAACAAGGTATACAGAAAATTTTGTGGATTCTTGCTGTCTAGTAGATAAATAGTATCCATAATATCAACAAATCAGTCTAACGCGCCTATCATTAATTTTAGTTATTATTTTTTGACATTACATGTGAGCTATTACTTATTTTCTTGAAAAGAGATGAAAATAGTTTATGTCTTCAATTGCAGGTGTGTTACTAAACTTACCCGCGAGTGATCGCGTAGCCGTTAAGGTAACTTGTCATCAGAAGACAACCGTTTAACGTTAGCTTTTAATTTATCTACTGGCTTAAAAGTATTAAATCAACAAGGAATGAACCCATGACCAATCCTTTGATTATTAACATACTGGGATATTTAAAAAAACAAAACTGTGCTTGTTCCATAATTGATTTAGTCAATCTTTGCCAACAGGATTTTTTGCTACTGATAAAAAAGGATGTTGACCCTCAAATTGCCATATTTCAAAAGAATTTTTTTGTTATGAATGCGCTTTATCAAATTCAACGAGATATTAAAAGTGAGGGTTTTTTACTGACTATTTTTCCATTAGAAATTTGTTTAGTACCAAATCATGCTGCAGCAAAAGGTACCTTGGCTATGCGCGATACTGATCTAGCCCATTACTATTTAAGCTGGTCTAACTTGAATAACATTACCCTTGCAGAAGTGGAGTCACTCTTTTCCCGTTTTTGGCAAAGATACCGTGCAGTAGATAAGGTTGCTGCTGCTCTAACGACGTTAGAGGTAGATAAAAATATTGATTGGTTTGGGATACGTCGGGCCTATCAGAAGAAAATTGCCATTACCCATCCCGATAAAGGTGGCTGCGCGGCGGATTTTATCGAAATTCGTCAAGCTTATGAGGTATTAAGTTGGCGCTATCATCGCAAAGACTAATTTTACGGTTGGTGATATTAAACGACGTGAATAAACTGATATGTGTTGAATTGCAAAAATAGTTTTTAATATCTGTAGTTGGATAGCCAAAGCGCACATTTTAGACGGAGAGGGATGTTAGTGCTGATTGATTTTAAAGCGACTTAGTGCTAAGTTTTGTTGATAGAATGCGCTTGTATAACGATAAGCTTTCTAATCATCAGTTAATGAAATGTGTTCTCAACACACGACTCTATTATGGATATATTACGGGTAATGCTATTGACTGAGAATTATTAATTTCCCGGTAAGATATTCAAGAAAATACTTAACTTATACTAACGACTATGAAGAATAAAAATTAATAATATGAAATTAAGAATTACCTTTTACCTGCTATTAACTTTTGCATTTATTCATAGTTTTCAATCAGTTTCACAAGAGCTGGGTAATGAGCCGTTAGGTGTTATTACTGTTGTTGGCACTGAAGATAACTTGCCCTTTAGTTTTAAGCTTCCCAATGGTAATCCTAGTGGGCTTTATGTTGAGTTTTGGCAGCTCTGGTCTAAAACTAACAATATTCCTATTCGCTTTGTTCTATTACCCTTTGAAGAAAGTATAGCGTTGCTCAAACAAAAGAATACCTTACATGTTGGGCTCTTTAAGAATCAGCAACGACAACAGTGGGCTGATTTTTCCTTACCTATCCATAATGTACAAACCGGTATCATTTATAATCGCTCAATTGACAAAAAATCTAAGCTAAGAGAATTAAGTGATATTAAAATAACCAGTCAATATTTTAGCTTTCAAGAGTCCTACCTTAAGGAAAATTTTGCTAGCTTTGAACAATCAACGTATAAAAACTTTGATGATGCTCTCGAGAAGTTGTTAGATAATGAGGTTCAGGCTGTTGTTGCTGAGTTACCTAATGCCTTTGCACAAATAGCGAAAAAAGGCTTAAGTGGAGTATTCACTATTTCTGAAGAGATTATTGTTTCTAATAATGTCTTTGGGGTGATAGCAAAAGGTCAACCTGAATTATTAGCTAAAATTAATGCTGGTATTGAAAACATGCCCGTTAATAACATTATTGAATTAGAAAAACAGTGGCTCCCCACCTTAAAACCATTTTTTCAAAAATCATCATCTGTTGCTAGTTTAACGGATAACGAAAAAAAATGGCTGTCAGAAAATAATTCTTTTAGTTTGGGGACTGACTCTGCATTTCCTCCTTTTGAATTTAATGATGAATTGGGTGAACATAGCGGAATATCAGCAGATTACATGTTGCATGCAAAACAACAACTACAAATAAATTTAACACCAACAGTAGGTAAGAGTTGGGGGGAAGCGCTAGAGGAATTTAAACTTGGCAATATTGATGTCATGTCTTCAATTTTTTATACAAAAGAAAGAGCTGAATATATTAATTTTACTGAACCCTACTTTGAAATTTCTCTCGTCATTGTTAGCAAGAAAAACGCTTTCTATGCTGAAAGTTTATCGTCATTACAAGGCAGGAAGTTAGGTCTAATTAAAGGCTATGTTTATAATGAATTGATTAGTCGAGATCACCCCAGTATTAAAATTGTAGATGTTTTATCGGTTGAAGACGGACTTAAAAAATTACAGTTGGGTGAAATTGATGCCTTTGTTGATTCTATTGCTGCGATTAATTATGAAATAAACAAAAATAAAATTAATGATCTGATTATTACCTCCTTTACCCCTTATACACTTGAAATATCGATGGCGGTAAGAAAAGGGCTTGAACCTCTTATTCCTATTTTAAATAAAACCTTTGCTGCGATGAATGAAAAAAAACGTTCTGCTATTGCAAATAATTGGTTATCGGTACACGTTCAATCGGGTACTGAATTATCAACCATTCTCGTCTGGGCATTACCGATAGCCTCATTGCTCATTTTGATTATTTTAGTGTTTTTTCGCATGAATAAAAAACTAAAAATAGAAATTGATGCACGAGTGATCAATGAAGAAAAACGCATTACCGCCCAACAAGATTTGGCTGCACAAAAAAAAGCGATGGACGAACATTCGTTGGTCCTTGTCATCGATATTAACGGTATTATTAGCTACGCCAATGATAAGTTTTGCGCCATTACTGGTTACAATCGTAATGAACTCATCGGTAAAAGTCATAGTATTCTCAATGCTAATAACCAATCAAAAAATTATTGGCATAAGATTTTTGCGGCGATTTCTAAGGGGAAATATTGGCATGATGAGGTGCGTATTAAAGCTAAAGAGGGACAATGCTATTGGGTAGACACTACGATTGTACCACTTTACGATAAAAATAAATTACTCAGTGGTTATACTTATATCAGTACTGATATTAGCCATCAAAAAGAGACGATTATTCGCTTAGCTGAAGCCAAAAAACAAGCTGATGTTGCTAATGAATCAAAAACCGCTTTTTTAGCTAACATGAGTCATGAAATCCGCACACCGATGAATGGCGTCATCGGCATGACTAACCTCTTACTTGATACGGCTCTAAATCCAGAACAACACAACTTTGCGAAAACAGTAAAAAATAGTGCCGAGTCATTACTGTGTATTATTAACGATATTCTTGATTATTCAAAAGTTGAAGCGGGAATGTTAGCGCTTGAACCACTTGAATTTGATTTAGAAGTATTGCTCCATGACCTTGCTACCAGTCTCGCTTTTCAAGCGCATAACAAGGGTTTAGAGCTAATTTGTCCGGCTAATATTTTACCCGCTCAGTCATTTATTGCAGACTCTGGGCGTATTCGTCAAATACTCAATAATCTTATCGGTAATGCGATAAAGTTTACAGAGCAAGGCGAGGTTTCAGTACATTGCAAATTACAAGAGCAGACTAATCAGCACACTAAATTACTCTTTGAGATATCTGATACTGGCATTGGTCTAACGTTAGCGGATCAAAACAAGCTATTTGAACGTTTTAGCCAGGCCGATGGTTCAACGACCCGTAAATATGGTGGCACCGGATTGGGGCTATCTATAAGTAAACAATTAGTTGAATTGATGGGCGGCGAGATCGGACTGAAAAGTGTTGACGGAGAAGGCTCTACATTTTGGTTTAGTATAAATATTGCTAATGCTGATAACATGCGACCCAAGAAAATTTATGACAATTTACAGAATCAAAAGATACTGGTGGTTGATGATAATTTAACTAACCGGACTTTGTTAGGTTTATTACTGACCAAGTGGCAAGTCGAGCATACCCTAGTAGATAGTGGAGATAAGGCATTAGAAAAACTGACCCAAGCTAGAATACAAGGAACTCCTTACCATATTGCTATTTTGGATATGCAAATGCCTGAAATGGATGGGCTTCAACTAGCAACTAAGATTAAAGCCGATAGCGATATTTTTTCAACGACTCGTTTATTAATGTTGACCTCACAAGGGCAACGTGGCGATGTCGAAAGATTAAAAGCGGCTGGCTTTAACGGATATCTAAACAAACCTGTTGATCAGTCGATTCTCTACAATACCTTAATGACCATTGCTGGCGTTAATTCCCAACAGCAACCTTTGATCACGGCGTTTAGCGCTCGTGCACTTCCGCAGTTCAAAGCAAGGGTTCTTGTTGTAGAAGACAATGCTATCAATCAAAGAGTTGCACAAGGTTTGTTGAGAAAATTTGGTGTGCAAGTCGACATAGCGGCTAACGGTGAAGAAGCACTAAATTCGTTACAAAACTTACCTTTTGATTTAGTCTTTATGGATTGTCAAATGCCGGTAATGGATGGCTATGAAGCGACTAAAAAAATTCGTCTTCCTCAATCTAAGGTACTTAATAGCAATATTCCGATAATCGCCATGACTGCCAATTCAATGCAAGGTGACCGAGAGAAATGCTTAGCCGTAGGAATGGACGACTTTATTGCTAAACCTGTGAACCCTAACAAGCTACAAGAGGCATTGAAACGCTGGCTACCCGAATATTAAGCGTTCGTTATGCAAGTAGTTAAAAATAACAAGAAAGGTTAGTTTATATTTATCAAAGTCAAAATTAATCTACTCTGTGAAATATTGATATTGACCAAAAATACAATACTTGTCAGCGATTACACTTTCTTGTGCCAGAGTCTCAAGTCAGGTATATCTTCATTATCTAAATTTAGTGGTAATCGTGGTAATAAATCAAAAATCACCACCAATTGCTAACCATCTAACATGATACGGGCTTTTACTTTAGGCAACTTCCAGATGAAATACACTGGAATTATTGACAACATTAATAACACCAATTGCTCAGCTTCATTGAGTGGCAATAGTTGTAATAAATATACAATAACTGCTGAACCACTCATTTGTACAAATCCTAACAGCGCTGAAGCTGAACCTGCCTTTTCACCAAAAGGTGCTAGAGCTTGTCCTGCACAAGCTCCCATCAGTAATGAAAAACCAAGTGAACTGATCATTATTGGTAACATAAAAGCGACAGGTGTTTGCCAAGTTAATAAAGCTAACATTAACAATCCGGCTACAATCAGTAAAACCATACCAAAACCTATGGTCACCCGGGCACCAAATTTAACTAAAACCTGAGGAGCCAAAAAACAAGCGACAATATTAATGACAGCATTGAGACTAAACCAATAAACAAAACTTTGCTGATCTAACCCCAATCTCACCATTAACCAAGCAGGTGAACTCGTTACATAGGCAATAATAATTGCCATTGATAACATTACTACTAAAGCATTAAAAAGAAAGACAGGGTGTTTCGCCACCGTAATAAAATGCCCCAAGCTGATAAGATTTTTAGAGGGTATGGTATATGTGGGCCTGGTTTCTTTGAGGGTAAAAAACAAAATCAAACCGGCAAAAACAGCATATCCTGTCATAAATTGAAAGTTACTTCGCCAGCCAAAATACTCGGTTAAAACATTACCCAGTAATGGTGCAAGCGCAGGAATACAGCATATAGCACTGTTTAAATAAGAGTACATCACGCCACTTTCTATTGCGTTGTATTTATCACGGACACTGGCAAAGGCGGCTACAACAATGGCGCAAGCACCAAAGCCTTGTACTAAACGACTAAGGAGAAAAAACGTTAAGTTATCTGCATAAGCACAAAGAAGAGAAGCCAAGCCATAAATAATTATACCAGCTATCGCAACGGGGCGACGACCATATCTATCAGCGAGTGGGCCACTTATCAGTTGACCAAAGCCCATACTTAGAATGAATATCGTTATGCTCCATTGAATTTCCTTCATGGGAACAAGAAGTTCTTCAGCCATAATGGGTAAAGCGGGTAAAAATATATCTATGGCTAAGGGGCTAAAAATAACCATTAAAATCAGCAGTGGTAAAAGTTGTCTATTTGTCATTTCAGTCTCAATAATGATGACTGCCTAGTATAAGATATTGGCGTTATTAGCAGAAGCGAATTATCGTTAATTTAATGAAACTAAACAGCATTTCGCTTTAGCTATACTTGTTAGTTAATTGTTTGGTGAAAATATCTTTAAGTAGAGTTAATTCATTAGTTCGGACATAGTTTAGTCTAATGATTAAGACAATGGTGTGGTCCGGGTTCATTTACATGAACCGCCCGAAGCTCTGACTCGTTCTAGGTCAATGGCTCTAAGGCTATCTGTGGCAAAAGCGTTTTACCAAATTTTCCTGCCACCATTTGTATCAAAGTATGAGGACTCGCCGAGTCAACATCAGTGTCTTGCTTTTTGTGTGAAGGCTGCAAGCGGCAAGCTGCTATGGCATGATCTTTTAAGTAATGACCTTCTTTTAACAACATCAGTTTATCAATTTCTAACGCTTCACTGATAATTCCCTGAACTTTTTTTGGACACTCATCTTTATGACAGACCCAATAAAAGCCTTCTTGCCAAAAATTGAAACTGATCAATCCCTCAATAGAGTAGGGTAATGCAAGAATATCGGCATCAATTTCACTGGCAGGTACCTTTTCAACAAGTCTATGTGATAGGTCTTCAATAATTTTTAATTGAAAATATTAAACCAGTCATTATGTAAAATAGAACGTTATCTTCAATTTAATCAACTATTCAATTCTCCTTATTGTTCTTATGCTAAGGATGACATTTTATAAACCCATTATTATAAACCCATTATTATAAAAAAGGACTGGACATGTTTAATAAAACCCTTCCGATTGCTGCGGCAATCTCTGTTGCGTTATCTGCAATGGTAATACCTACAACTGCATTCGCGGCCAATGAAGCAAAAACCAATCAGTTTTGGTGGCCAGATATGTTAAATCTTAGCCCCTTACGCCAGCATAGCGCTGAATCTAATCCATACGGCGAACAATTCAATTATGCTGAAGAATTTGCCAGTCTTGATTTAACCCAACTTAAAAAAGATATTCAAACCACACTGACTGACTCAAAATCTTGGTGGCCTGCAGATTGGGGGCATTACGGCCCATTAATGATCCGCATGGCTTGGCACAGTGCTGGTGTGTATAGAGTACATGACGGGCGCGGCGGTTCGTCGGGTGGGCAACAACGTTTTGAACCCCTTAATAGTTGGCCTGATAATGCTAACTTAGATAAAGCGCGTCGATTATTATGGCCGGTTAAACAAAAATATGGTCGTAAAATTTCTTGGGCTGATTTGATGGTGCTTTCGGGCAATGTAGCGCTAGAATCGATGGGTTTTAAAACCTTTGGTTTTGCTGGTGGCAGAACGGATGATTGGGAACCTGATTTAGTTTATTGGGGATCTGAAACGACCATGCTTACTGATAAACGTCGCGATAAAAAGGGTAAATTGAAAGGTCCTCTTGCTGCAGTAGAAATGGGCTTGATTTATGTTAATCCAGAAGGGCCCCATGGTAAACCTGATCCTCTCTTAGCTGCTCAAGACATCAGAATGTCATTTGGTCGTATGGCGATGAATGATGAAGAAATTGTTGCTTTAAGCGCTGGTGGTCATACTTTTGGTAAGGCACATGGAGCGAAAAAACCCAGTGATTGTGTTGGTGCAGAGCCCGCAGCCGCTGATATTGAAGCACAGGGTTTAGGCTGGAAAAATAAATGTGACAGCGGTGTTGGCGCAGATACGATAACCAGTGGCTTAGAAGGTGCTTGGACAACGACACCAACACAATGGTCAACGAATTACTTAGACAACCTAATGAACTTCAATTGGGTTCTAACGAAAAGCCCTGCTGGAGCTAAACAGTGGACACCTGAAAACAAAGCTGCGGTTAACTTAGTACCGGATGCCCATATCCCTAATAAACGTAATGCACCCATTATGTTTACTACAGATCTTGCTCTAAAAGAAGACCCTGAGTTTCGTAAAATTGTTGAACGTTTTAGAGCAGAGCCTGAAGCATTTGAAAAAGCTTTTGCTCGAGCTTGGTTTAAATTAACACATCGTGATATGGGACCTCGTGCAAGATACGTGGGCAGTGAAGTGCCGAGTGAAGTGCTAACATGGCAAGACCCTATTCCTGCGGTCAACTATCAACTGATTACCAAGCAAGATATTGTTGAGCTGAAAAAGCAAATTACACAGTCAGATTTAACCACTGCTGAGTTAGTGAGAACGGCTTGGGCTTCAGCGTCGAGTCATCGTGTCACCGATATGCGCGGCGGTGCTAATGGTGCTCGCATTAAACTAGAGCCACAAAATAGTTGGACGGTTAATAATCCAGCCGAACTTAATAAAGTATTAACAACACTTGAAGTTATTCAAGCTAAATACAATAAGCAATCAGCTAAAAGGCAAGTATCACTAGCAGACTTAATCGTATTAGGTGGCGCAGCAGCTATTGAAAGTGCAGCCAAAAAAGCAGACACAACAGTAGCTGTCCCCTTTATGCCTGGCCGTGCTGATGCAACACAAGCACAAACTGATGTTAAATCATTTAATTATTTAGCACCAAAAGCGGATGGCTTTCGTAATTTTTATACGGATGAAAGTTACCTATCGCCAACAGAGATGTTAGTGGATAAAGCCAATTCTCTTGGTTTAAATGTCCCTGAAATGACGGTGTTGGTTGGCGGTATGCGAGCACTTGATGCAAACTATGATGGTTCATCTTTTGGGGTGTTCACAAATACTCCTGGTGTCTTAACGAATGATTTCTTTGTAAATTTATTAGATATGTCTACCGTGTGGACTAAAGATGAATCTACAGCTGGAATTTATATCGGTGCTGACCGCGCTTCAGGCAAGGTAAAGTGGCAAGCGACACCGGTTGATCTTATCTTTGGCTCGAGCTCTGAATTAAGAGCCATTGCCGAAGTGTATGCCTCAGATGATGCTGACAAAAAGTTTATTAATGACTTTATTAAAGCCTGGGTTAAAGTGATGCAATTAGACCGCTTTGATTTAAAGTAAGCTTGTTTATTTTTAAACTATATCGCTAATACGGCTAAGGCTGTATTAGCTTTTTTTAGCAATAACATCTCATTCAAAACCTGGATTAAAGTGATGCAACTAGGCCGGTTTGATTTAAAGTAAACTTGTTTATTTTTAAACTATATCGCTAATACGGCTAAGGCTGTATTAGCTTTTTTTAGCAATAACATCTTATAAAAAAGGTAAAGTCTACAACAGACTTTACCTTTACATACGAGTTTTAGGTTAACAGACTATAAGTAGGTTTTTAAAAAGCTTAAGTACTTATTAGATGCTTCAATGCGATTAGCTTTTTTACTAAAGCCGTGACCTTCATCGTCAAAGACCAAATAGTCAACGAAAGTCCCACCGCTTCGAATAGACTCAACCATTTCATCACTTTCAATTTTTAATACTCTAGGGTCATTTTTACCTTGTACAACAAGTACCGGACTTTTGACTTTATCACCGAAGAATACTGGAGAAATACTGCGTAAACGTTCTCTATCTGTACTGGGATCTCCTAACTCATCATAAAGAGACTGTCTAAATGCCTCCCAGTAGGGTGGAATACTTTCTAGCGTTCTGACCCAATTAGTGACACCAAAGATATTGACACCGACAGTAAATTCATCGGTAAATGCCATTGCGGCCATGGTTAAATAGCCACCGTAACTTCCGCCAATAACCCCTATTCTATCTTTGTCGACCCAATCTAAAGTCTGTAAATAATATTTATTATAGACAACATCTTTTAAATCATGGTCACCGTGCTTCTTATCATCTAAATGAAAGAAGGTTTTACCATAGCCACTTGAACCACGGTTATTTATTCTAAAAATAGCGTAGCCGTTATTGACCAAATGCTGAATGGTAGCGGAATAACCCTTACGACTTTGACCTCCTGGGCCTCCATGTATCCATACTAAAGCGGGGACTTTTTGTGTAGCGGCTTGTTTGGGTTTATATAAAATCCCAGGAATTTCTAAACCATCAAAACTTTTAAAGCGGACAATTTCGCCAACAACTAAGTTCTCTTCAATAATATTAGGATTACCTGTGTTAGTTAAGCGCTTAATACGCTTTGATCCTAATTGATGAACATAGAGGTTAGAAGGCGACGTATCTGAATTGATATAAAAAATAACTAAACTGGCATCAGCTGAAAAGTTTACGCCACGTAAATCGCCACTGGGCAATTTAGGAAGTGTTAACGGTTGTTTTATTTTCAGGTCGATAATTTCTATTTTAGTTTGCGCATCGGCATTAACACCAGTGACTTTATAACGGCCATCTTTAGAGAAGTAAGTGAAACTAACGTCCCAATCTGCAGCGTAGTTTAGTGCTTGTGTTTTTGCTTTTATATCATAAGCCCAAGCCTGTTTATATTCGCCAAATTCGTCTGTTGAATATATCAGCCGCTTACTATCACGAGTAAAAGTGTAGGCACTGTGTTCAACATCACCTTGATGCTCAGTTATAAGTGCAGTTAACTCGTCTGCTTTATTTAAGTCGGCTAAATATAAGTTGGAGTCTGCATTGCTATTCGTTTTACTCAAAGCAATATACTGACCATTTGGGCTGATAGTTTCGACTGAATAGCCGGCAGCATTTTGATAAATAAGCTCCCTTGAATAATCATCATTTTGATAACGGTATACATCAAAAAACTTAGGGTCCCTTTCATTAGAGGCAACAAAAAACTGTTTATTATCTTCATGCCAACCAACAAAATAAGCTTTTAAGTCTTTACCTGGGGTAAGGTCTTTTATGCTGCCTGATAATTCTCTTACATATAAATGATCTAATTCGTCACCGCCCTTGTCTGCGGTATAAAGAATTCTGTCGTCTTTAGGGAACCAACTTACTGCAAAAACAGAGTCAACTGTTGACTGAGTTAACTGTATTGGGGCTGAGCCATCAAGTGGCATTTTGTAGGCATTAAAAATACCTGTTTTATCATTACTGATCAAAACCGCACTGGCATCAGCATTAATTGATGAGCCAGAGACTGAGGTTGTTTTAAAGAACTCTTCTGCGCTATAGGTCTCAAAGACAGGTTTTTTTTCTTCGATAACGGCTTGTTTAGCTACTTCTTCGACGGGTTTAGAACAGGCAAAGAGTAATAGTCCTGTGCAAATTATTGTAATCAATAGCGGAAACTTTATCATGGGTGAAATCCTTTTGTTGCGATGATCAAGAAACTAAGTCAGTTGCTTGTTTTTTGTTCTATACCAGTATAGTGCATAAAATAAAGATTACAGATACGTTAATCAATGATGACAAAGTAGTAAAAATATAAACGTTAACAAGCGACATTTATTCATATAAATTTCACTTTATTTAACCCGTTTTAGCGTAACACCTAACCAAGCGTTCGATATTAGCTATGCCAAACAAGACCTGAATACAGCTAATACAAAAACGGGGCAACTAATTTATTGATTTTCCTAGCCATCAATAGGGTATGTCGTATACCTTAGTAGTATTCAAATACTGATGAGAAATAACCTTGCAACCCATTATTAAAATCACAGATGTTAACAAAGTATATGCGGGTGGTTTTCAAGCACTTAATAATATTAACTTATCAATAAAACCTGCTGAAATCTTTGCCTTGCTAGGACCAAACGGCGCAGGTAAAACTACACTGATCAGTGCTATTTGCGGCATAGTTGATGCCACGTCTGGGCAAATCACCGTTGATGGCAAAGATATCGTCACCGGTTACCGACATACCCGAAGTCTTATTGGCTTAGTACCACAAGAGTTAACCACTGACGCCTTTGAAACAGTATGGACAACAGTTTCATTTAGTCGAGGTTTATTCGGCAAAAAACCGAATCCAGCTTTTATAGAAAAAACGCTAAAATCATTATCACTTTGGGATAAAAAAGATAACAAGATGATTGAGTTATCCGGTGGTATGAAACGACGAGTGATGATAGCTAAAGCGCTCTCTCATGAACCTGCTATTTTGTTTTTAGATGAACCAACCGCAGGTGTCGATGTAGAGCTGCGCAAAGATATGTGGCAACTGGTTAGAGAATTACGCAACGACGGTGTCACCATTATTTTAACGACACACTATATTGAAGAGGCTGAGGAAATAGCAGACCGTATTGGTGTGATCAAAAACGGCCAGCTCATTTTAGTTGAAGATAAAATAGCGTTAATGAATCAATTGGGTAAAAAGCAATTGATCCTCGATTTAAAAGAACCGTTAATTGAAATGCCTGCGCAATTGACTGATTTTAATTTACAGCTACAAAATGAAGGGATGCAATTAATTTATAGTTACGACACCACCAATGAACACACAGGAATATCTGCTTTACTTCAGCAATTGTCATTAGCGGGTATTGCTTTTAAAGATATCAAAACAGATCAAAGTTCGTTAGAAGATATATTTGTTTCATTAGTAAGGGAAAAAACATGAATCGTTATGCTGTTGCGGCTATTTACAAGTTTGAAATGGCCAGGACTAAACGTACTATTTTTCAAAGTATTATTTCTCCAGTGATTTCGACGTCACTTTATTTTGTTGTTTTTGGTTCTGCCATTGGCTCTCGAATTACTGAAATAGATGGCGTGAGCTACGGTGCTTTTATTGTTCCTGGGTTAATTATGCTCTCGTTATTAACACAAAGTATTTCCAACGCCTCATTTGGTATTTATTTTCCTAAATTTACCGGCACTATTTATGAACTACTTTCTGCTCCGGTATCTTCCTTTGAGGTGCTGCTCGGTTATGTCGGTGCGGCAGCGACAAAATCTATTTTGCTAGCATTGATTATTCTCGCAACAGCACATTTCTTTGTGCCTCTGGAAATAGCCCATCCATTTTGGATGTTGTTCTTTTTAGTGATGACCGCTATAACCTTTAGTTTGTTTGGTTTTATTATTGGCATCTGGGCAGATAATTTTGAGAAACTACAAGTGATCCCACTTATTGTTATTACGCCTTTGGTTTTCTTAGGGGGCACTTTTTATTCTGTCAGTATGCTGCCGCCGTTTTGGCAAACAGTAACGCAATTTAACCCAGTTTTTTATTTGATTAGTGGCTTTCGATGGAGTTTTTATGAAGTGGCTGACGTAAGTTTACTAACAAGCTTTTTTGTGATGAGTGGCTTTTTAGCTTTTTGCTTATTAGCGGTTACTTGGATATTTAAAAGTGGTTATCAGATAAAACAATAATAGAGATAGGCTGTTTAAACTGTTTAATTAAAAGTTACTAAAGGTTTTGTCCATTATGTACGACCTTTAGTGCTTTGTTTAGGCGATAAAATATAGGGTTACTTTGCCAATTAACAATACGGTTAAGCCAAATCCTATATTCAACACGAGTTCACTCTTGAGTAACATTTTTAGTGTTTTCATAAAATCTCTCCACTTATTCGAATAACTTTATTCTCTCCTCAACATTAATTATTATTAATAGATAGTGTCGAGAAGTTATTATTAAGTAGTACGAGATGTGTTGGATGATGGTTTACTTTCAATTAAAACTAAATAAATTAATGATGAGATAATGCGAACTGATTAAGTCAGTCTTTCATTAAATGCCTAACGCTGACTACTTGCTGATAAATGCTATAGTTTCACTTAATATTCATTGGGCGATAAAAACGAGTCAATAATATTTAAGCTGTTATCTGTTAATAAAGTAATGAATTTTATATCTTAGCTGACGGTAAAAATATTGGGTTTACTGTTTATTTTGGGAAGAGTCATCATCGCTGAAAGATTTTTACATCGCTAGATTCTATTTTTTTTGCGGAGATTAAAAGGAGTTATTTAAAAGTTACTAAAGGCTTTGTCCATTATGTACGACCTTTAGTGCTTTTCTTAGGCGATAAAATATAGGGTTATTTTGCCAATTAACAATACGGTTAAGCCAAATCCTATATTCAACACGAGTTCACTCTTGAGTAACATTTTTGATATTTTCATAAAACCTCTCCGCTTATTCAAATAAGTCTATTAAAACGAGATAAAAGGGCTTAGCAATGTAAACCAGAACCCTTTTTATTTTACTAACAATTAATGTAAAACTTAGCTAATTAAAACACAAGCTAAGTTTTATTTTTTTATCAACACTATTCATTATGACCGAAAGTAATATTATCAAAATAGCTTACGGTATCGGCAGCTCTGCCGTCAGTAAATTCAGGGAAAACTATTACCGAGTCAATATTAATGGTTTCAGCCATACCAATACGGCTAGAAAAGTCAAAAGTAAGCTCTTCCCATTCATTGATTTTAGTATTAGGTACCTTGATTTCTGCTTGTGCCGCAGCGCCTACAGAGAACTTTAATGCCACATCACTGATAACAGACTTATAAACCATTATTTTAACAATGCTATTGGTTGCGTCCATCGTAAATGGTGTGGTATTGGCCGCCGTTGTTTCAGTACCAGCCCATGGCTGACCTGCCATTCTAGCGGTAAACATAGCAACTGTTGTTGAGTCATTCACTGTTGATGAAGCCGGGTTAGCAACAAATTCGAGTGCAGGGTTATCATCATTTTCAAATACCGCCCAAACAAAATCACTGCCTAAACCTGTGGCTTCAAAGTCATATGGAGTTCCAACGGCAACAAAGTTACCTGCAGAGACTTCTTCAGCAGCAGGGGTGGTAAAATCATCAAAGTAGAAAGTCCAGTTAGCGGCATCGCTCGCGGCATCGCCCATCACGCCATTATCAAAAATTAGGGTAAGTCTGGTTTCACTTGTACTGGTCGCGCCAGTAAAATCAAAGTTCAACTCTTCCCATCCTGAACCAGTATGGTTTGCTGTTCTTTCTGCATCCATATCGTCAAATTTAACTAAAACGGGTACAGCACGCGAAGCCCAAACTTTCATGGTAATCATGCTATTAGCTGGAATTGCCGCTGGTGTAGCCAATGTCATTGTTGAACCACCCCAAGTTTGGCCCGCAGATTTTGTCATTTGACCCACTTGAGCGCTGGTATTAATACCCGTTGCATCTGGGTTGGCTAGCACAACGGCTGCACCTCCATCAAAATCATTAAAGGTGTAGCTTTGTGGATCAGCTTCAAAATCAGTGGTACTTGTAGAGCCACCAACTACGACTTCTTCTTCAGCGGTTGCAGGTGTTGTTATTTCGTCATAATAAAAGGTCCAATCTGCCGCGTTTCCTTCTGCGTCGCCCATAGTGCCTAAATCAAATATTACCGTAACGCTGTCTAAGGCGCCGGTTACATCATCTGCAAAATCGTAACTAAGATTTTCCCAGCCAGTGCCTGCATGATCCATTGATATTTCTTTATTAATGCCTTCAAGTTTAAATAACACAGGTACTGCACGCGCCGACCAAACTTTCATTGTGAAGGTGTTATCTTCCGCAGCCAAGGTTAATGCTGTAGGCAAGGTTAGTGTACTGCCTCCCCAAGGTTGTCCAGCCAATTTTTGCATTTCTACGACTTGGTTGCTGGTATTTATGCCCATTGCTTGTGGATTAGCCATCACAGTTGACATGCCGCCATCAAAATTATTGAAAGCATAGGTCTCTGCAGCACCTTCAAAAGCAATCATATTACGGGTGTTTTCAACTGCAGCGTCAGCAACGGTAATGGTAAATGTTTGCATTGTATCTACAGTGCCATCATTCACTGTTAAGGTGATTTCTGTAGCAGCAACATCACCCGATGCCGGTGTGCCTGACAATATGCCTGTACTGTCATCAAACGTTAACCAAGAAAGCGCGCCTGGGACAGTTGTTGACATTGTCAATGTATCGCTGTCAGCATCGGTTGCCATAAGTGTGTAGGAGTATGACTCACCAACAGTAGCACTTGTAACGCCAGTACTTGTAATAACAGCAGCATTGTTAGCTTGTGCTTGAACAGTGACTGAAACAGTAAAGGATTGAGTGATTTCATCAGTTCCATCACTTACGGTTAAAGTAATTGCCGTATCTCCGGCATCACTATCCGCTGGCGTACCCGTTAAGCTTCCGGTTGCACTATCAAACGTTAACCAAGCGGGTAAATTTGTGGCTGACATTGTTAAAGTGTCACCATCGGCATCGGCAGCGACTAGTGAGTAGCTATAAGTGGAACCTGATTCAATTGTTGTGACCGCTGTGCTGCTAATAGTTGGTGCGGAGTTAACTTCTATAACGTCAGCAACTTTATCATCGCTTGAACTTCCCCCACATGCAGATAAAGCTAAACCTAGGCTTAGGACGATTATGTTTTTGTTGAAGCTTTTTTTATTTTTTATATTAGTCATTTAGATCCCCTATAAACTGTTCAATTGTCATTTGATTATTTGCAGTATTGGCAATATAAAACCAAGCTTGTGTCGTTATACTTAGGTTTGTATATAGCAGCCGTGCTGCTTAGTTGAAGGTACTCACTTGGCTAATTAAATAGCCAAACTTGTTCTTCTTTTATTATTTTATGATGCATTTCTAGTTAAATTTAACTGAGATTAATCGTAGAAAAGCCAAAAATAAACTACAGTAAAAAGTGATACAAACAATCAGGAAACGGTGAGTCGTCCCTAATTTCATGGTCAAGTGGGTTTTTATTAAATTTGTACTGAAATCGTACTTTTGTTGAACGCTTT
Organism: Colwellia sp. BRX9-1; assembly: GCF_014077195.1. Taxonomy (NCBI): domain Bacteria; kingdom Pseudomonadati; phylum Pseudomonadota; class Gammaproteobacteria; order Alteromonadales; family Colwelliaceae; genus Colwellia; species Colwellia sp. BRX9-1. The sequence continues at coordinate 218,922 of NZ_JACGVM010000002.1, read as the reverse complement.
GAGTTTAAAATGTACGAGATTGTTAGTGGTAGGGAGATAAATAATAGCTTTTATCCGCTAATTGTTAGCGGTGTTTTACACGTGACGGGCGATTTTATCGGGCAATCAACCCTTGAAATAATGCGGAGTATTTATTAGTGTGATGGCAAGAGGCTAAGGTTTAACACTTATCAATTGGGTGTCTTTTGGTGTTCATTCTTAAAAGCTAATGGGTAAAGAGAGCACTGAGCTTAGTCTTTATCATATTATATAGATGATGACTCACCTTGCTTTAAAGTTGTATTAGCCTCTTAATACAAAACCCAAGTAAAGCGGTAATTATAAAAGCCAAAAAGGTCATCAAAAAAAGTCGTTTGACCCTGTTTTGTCCATTTCAACTTTGCACTATCCCATCTGACCGTATTTAAATGCTAATTAGTAAATCGTTGTGCTAAAAGATATTTAGTTAATAACAGTATTTTGTTTACGATTGTATTTGTATTCACGTGAGCTTTGTAGATAAAAGCAGCGTATAGACATTATAAAAATGATTATAAATATTTGATTTGGATATCTCTAGGGGAGAAGACATGAAAACTAAAAGCAGTGTTAAATTTAAAACACAAGGCTTGGCCGCGTTAATAGGGCTAACGGTTACGTTAGGACTTGCTGGCTGTGGTGGTGCAGCCACCGAAACTAAACCAGATATTATTGATCCACAACAACCTGTCTCTGATTGGAAAATGGTGTGGAATGATGAGTTTGATGCAAGCACAATAAACAGTCAAAACTGGACGCATGAAGTTAACTGTGACGGTGGTGGTAACCAAGAGAAACAATGTTACACCGACAGCGCTGAAAACTCATATATACAAGATGGTATATTAAACATTGTAGCCTTACCCGCAGCCGAGGGCGCCGCTTTACCTTACACATCGGCACGCATGATGACGCGTTACAAAGCCGATTTTAAATATGGACGTATGGAAATGCGTGCTAAAGCGCCTTCAGGACAAGGAAGCTGGCCCGCATTTTGGATGATGCCTACCGATGAAGAATATGGCGAATGGCCACGTTCGGGTGAAATTGATATCTTTGAATCAGTTAACTTAGGTGTCGCGAGAGAAGACGGTACCGCAGAAAACCATGTTTACGGAACACTTCATTATGGTAAGAGCTGGCCTAACAATTCTCAATCAGGACAAGCTTATAGCCTAGCAAGTGGCGCTAACCCAGCTGATGATTTCCACACTTACGCCATTGAGTGGCAAGAAGGTGAAATTCGTTGGTACATGGATGACCATTTATATGCAACACAGCGACAATCCAAAATTCGCTACAACTCTAAAGATGAAGCAGTAGGCTTAGCACATCGAGGTTGGTTTACTGAATACTACGACCAATTATCGGGTGAATTAAAAACCTATTGGAGCAAGGCTCCTTACGACAAAGAATTTTATTTAGTACTTAACTTTGCTGTTGGTGGCACTTGGCCTGAAAATGTTAATAACTTAGGTGTTGATGCAACAGCTTTTGGTGCAGATAACAAATTTGAAATTGACTATGTACGTGTTTACCAATGTCAGCAAAATATTGATACCGGTAAAGGCTGTGAAACAGTAAGACCTGGTTACGATAGTTTAGAAGATGGTCTAATTGAAGGTAAAGCGCCAGTTCCATTGCCTCCAAGTGATGGTGTTGCTAAAAACCTAGATATTTTTAACGGTACTTTAAATGCTAACTGGATTGCTTGGGATTGCTGTGGTGGTACTTCTCCTGCAATTATCGCTGATGCCGATAAAGGCGATGCTGTTCAATTTAATATTAATGATAACAATGGCACCGTATTAGGTTTTTCAACGCGAGGCGGACATTTTGGCGATGATTTTTCTGGTGAGTCTAGCCCTTTTGATGCATCACCATTAGTTGATTTAAATGGTACTTTGTCATTTGAAATGAAAGTGGTTACCCCGCCATCTTCTGCGACTACTTGGTTATTAAAAGTCGAAGCCGGTGACGGCGGACCTAATACTGGCGATGTTGCGCTTAACACCAGTAATGAAGGTGCAGATCCTGTTGTTGGTCAATGGCAAACTTATACATTCCCATTATCAGTCTTACAAGACGCAGGTCTAGATCTTAGTGCAATTGATGTTGTGATGATATTCCCAGCTTGGCAAACAGGCGAAGGTGCTGAATACTTAATTACTAATATCGCGATTGAAGGTGACGTTGGTGGAGCGCCTGAATTAGTGGTCTTTACCGATGACGAAAATCCAAGCTGGCCAATGTGGGATTGTTGTGGCGGTTCTATGCCTACTGTTGAGTTAGACGATGATGCTCACGGTAACGTAGCTGAATTTTCTATCGGTGGTCAGCCAACTGTAATGGGCTTTATTTCAAGAGCTGATAACACAGATTCACCTGCGCCATTTGATGCCTCTGCGATTCTTTCTAACGGTGTAATTCAATTTGAAATGAAAGTAACGGCTATGCCTGGTGATGCGGCTTGGATGTTTAAAGTTGAAGCAGACAATAATGCGACCTTCGCAGAACTTCCGTTAACTGACTCTGTTGAAGGTGTTTCACCTGCTCTAGACCAATGGCAAACCTATACTTTTAACTTATCTGACTTAGCAAATGCTGGTTTAGATGTCAGTGCGATTGATGTCTTAATGGTTTTCCCTGCATGGGGTGCTGGCGAAGGTGCTATTTACCGTTTAGATAACGTTAAAATTTATGACCCAACAGCAACAACTGTCAACAATGATGTTTTATTTGCTGATGCACCTGCTACAGGTTGGTCAATGTGGGATTGTTGTGGTGGCACAACACCAACACTTGAAAACGATGATACCGCGCATGGCGTAACGGCTGAATATGTTATTGGTTCACAGCCAACGGTTGTTGGGCTTGATGCTGAAGATGGCGTTTTTGTTGATGCATCAGCTATCTTAGCCAACGGTGTGGTGAAATTTGATGTTAAAGTTGTTACACCACCAAATGATGCGGCAAGTGTTTGGATGTTTAAAATCGAGTCAAATAAAGCCGAAACTTTTGCAGAGCTTCCTTTAACAGGCAGCACAGAAGGAAAAGCACCGACTACGGGTGAATGGCAAACCTACACATTCCCACTACAAACATTATTTGATGCGGGTTTGGATATTAGTCAGATAGATGTATTAATGATTTTCCCTGCTTGGGGAACTGGAGAAGGGGCTGTTTTTCGTCTTGACAATGTGATGATAACGGCACTGTAACCACGATATTAGCAAAGGTTGAGCGGCTTTAAACAGCCGCCGTCATTAAAACTAATTTTAAGAAAGTAGGGTAACCATGAAACATTCAATTTTTAATAAAAAGCGCCTAGCCGTTTGTATATCAGCGGTTTTAGCAACCGGTTTGAGCAGTCAGCTTTATGCCGAAGAAGCAGTAACAGATAAAGTCAATAATAGTGAAAAAGACGCTGCGATAGAAGTTATTCAAGTAACTGGTATCATGAGCAGTTTGTCTCGCTCTATGTCAGTAAAAAGAAACGCTTCTGGCGTTGTCGACGTCATATCTGCTGAAGATATGGGTAAATTTCCAGACACTAACTTAGCCGAGTCATTACAACGTATTACCGGTGTTTCGGTCAGTCGTTCTAATGGCGAAGGCAGCCAGATCACCGTGCGTGGTTTTGGTCCAGAGTTTAACCTAATTACACTTAACGGTCGTCAAATGCCGGGTACGGGTAATTCACGTTCATACAGTTTAGAAAATTTATCTTCTGATGGTGTTAGTGCTATCGAAGTACATAAAACTGCGCGTGCAGAAAACCCAAGTGGTGGTCTTGGCGCGACAGTTAATATTATTACCATGAAGCCTTTTGCTAGCCCAGGTGAGAAATTTGTTCTTTCAGGAAAAGGCATTTATGACTCGTCTAATGTTGAAGGTGATGATGTAACACCAGAATTTTCAGGCTTATACAGTAATACTTTTGCTGATGACACCTTTGGTTTTGCTTTGTCGTTCTCTCATCAACAACGTGACTTTCAACAACAATCGGCAAATATTCAAGGTTGGCAGTTTCAGCCAGACGCACAGCTTCCGACTTTAGATGATGACAAAGTCATTGATAATCGTGATGCAAATGCGGCAGCGGGTGCTTTTTTCCCTCGTGATATGAACTATGGTATTGCTAATGTTGAGCGTGAAAGAACTAATGCCAATGTTACTTTTCAATATGCGCCTATTGAAAGTGTGATTATGACACTTGATTATACGATGGGAGAGTCAACCACGGGCACTAATTCTATTGGTTGGGGTCAATGGCACGATTTTGGTGGCAACATTGATGCTTACGAATTAGATGAAAATGGTACAGTTATTTTTGCCGACTTGTCTGGTAACGATGGTTCTTATACGGCCAATCGAAATACAACTGAAACGAATGAAAGCTCATTAGGTTTTAATGTTGAATGGCGACCGTCAGATGACTTTGTTTTTTCAGTCGATTACCATAGTTCAGAAAATAAAGCTGATAATGGCAAAGATAAAGGCATGAATGGCACGGGATCATTAGTTTTTGGTTCAGATCAATTAGTTAATAAACATTATGACTTCAGACAAGGTGATATTCCACAAGGGACAATCTTCTGGAAAAATGGCTCTACAACGCTTGCACCTAGTGAAATGGATTCACATTTTAGCCAATTTGAGCATACTCCTGGAAAGTCTGAAATTGATCAACTGCAAATCGATGGTTCATGGGAAAATCCAGATGACTCGCCATTAAAGTCAGCTAAGTTTGGTGTTGCTCGTACTGAGCAAACCATGGGTGGCTCACGTTCATGGAGTGGTTTGATTGGTGGTTTCTTGTTTAACCCCAATTATTCAGCGGCATTTCCTGATGGCATGTTTGAGTACAATACAACCGATGGCTTTTTGGATGAATTTTCAAATGGCGACAACCCTATGGGTGCTGGATACTATTATAGTTTTGACTTTGATGAAGCGGTTGCTCGTTCAACGTCTTATTTAAACAGTGATGTATTAGGCGACGACTTTTTTAGTACCGACGCTTACCGCCCTGGTAGTGTTCAATCACAATCTTCAGTAGATGAAGATACAACGAGTGTTTATGCGTCGTCTTTATTTGAATTTGAAGTTGCTGAATTACCCGTGCAGGTGAATGTTGGTTTTAGATATGAGCAAACCGATGTAACTAGTAATGTCTTGCAACCTATACCTACCGAAGTTTGGTGGAAAGGTGGCAGTGAGTGGCTTACTCAATATCAACCAGGTGAAAATACTATTTTATCGCTTGAAGGTGAGCATGACGTCTTTTTACCTATGATTGATGCCAAAATTGATCTTAGCGAGGAACTTGTTGCCCGTGCATCTTGGGGGAAAACGATAGCTCGTGCTCCTTTAGGCAGCTTAGCTGGTGGCCGTTCATTAGGGGCAAGTACGCGTCCTAACTCTCGTATAGGTGGTGAAGGTAACACTAATCTTGACCCTTATGAGTCTACTAACCTTGATATTTCTTTAGAATATTATTACGCAGAAGGCAGTTATGCTGCTATTGGTTACTTTAGAAAAGATGTAAAGAATTTTATTAGTAGCCAAACAATAACGACATCAGTTGATGATATGCGTGATATTTATCAGGGACCACGTTGGAATCAAGCGGTATCTGACCTCGGTGGCACGCCAACCAGTGATGAAATTTTCGCACAAATGCAAGCAAATGGAGCGACGTTAAACGCTCAAGGCTTTATTGAACCAGCAGGTGATGATCCTTTAATGCAATGGGATATTACCCGTCCATTCAATGCCCCTGATGACAAGATGGTTGACGGCATAGAAGTCGCTGTTCAACATTTTTTTGGCGAGAGTGGTTTTGGTTTCGGTGCTAATGCGACCTTTGTTGATGGTGATGTTAAATTCGATGTTGAGGACATAACTAAAGTTGATAGTGTTGCTGATTTAGAACCACAAACACCACTAACCGGTTTAAGTGATTCGGCTAACTTTCAATTGTTCTATGAAAAAGAAGGTTTGTCAGTAAAAGTCACTTACGCTTGGCGTGACGAATACCTTATTGGTGTAGGACAAGCTCAAGGTTCTTCTGATGCGCCACCACAATTTGCTAAAGAGTTTGGTCAAGTCGATATGAGTATTAACTACGACATTGATGAAAACTTTACGATATTTGTTGAAGGGTTAAATCTTAATAACGAAACTGAGCAATCTTTTGGTCGTTACGAAGAGCAGTTTTTATCCGCTAGACAATACGGTACTAGATATACTGTAGGTGTTCGTTACAGCTTTAAGTAAACCTGTAATCTAGTGAGTTTCAATTAATAGGCCTATATTGTTTTGCGATATAGGCCTTTTTTGTTTATAGGTTTTTTTATTTTATAACCTTATGTGTATAAGCTCGTTACTTGAGTTAATAATCAAAAGAGACGTTTTATGTTAACAATTCGCGAAAAAATTGCTTATGGCTTAGGTGATACCGCCAGTAATATTATTTTCCAAACGGTAATGATGTTCCTGTTGATTTTTTATACTGATGTGGTGGGTATTTCGCCAGCTGTTGTTGGCACTATGTTTTTAGTGGTGCGTTTATTTGACGCGATAACTGATCCGCTGATGGGGGCACTTGCTGACCGTACTAAAACACGTTTTGGACAATTTCGACCTTATCTACTTTGGCTCGCTGTGCCGTTTGGCATTATTTCTATTATGGCATTTACTACGCCAGACTTGACGGGTAACGCTAAGGTTATATACGCCTTTGTTACTTATACCTTGTTAATGATGGTCTATACCGCAATTAATATCCCATATTCTGCGTTAGGTGGTGTTTTAACAACGCAGCCTGCTGAACGCGTATCAGTGCAAACTTATCGATTCGTCTTAGGGATGCTCGGTGGATTAATTGTTGCCGCAGGCACTTTGCCTTTAGTTGAGTATTTTGGTGATGGTGATAAAGCCAAAGGGTATCAGCTAACTATGGTCGCGATGAGCCTTTTAGGCGTGGCGATGTTTCTATTATGTTTTAGTGGTACTAAAGAACGTGTTTGCGTACCTGAAAATCAGCAAACATCCTTTTTCGACGATTTAAAAGCACTGTGGCAAAATGATCAATGGCGAATATTGTCGCTGGCAGGTTTATTTTTATTAACAGGCCAAGTATTAAGAGCCACATTAGCGATATATTATGTTAAATATGTGCTCGGTCTCGAAGCGCAAATTACTTTATTTATGTCGCTGGGCATGATTGGTAGCATTTTAGGCTGCGCTTGTGCTCAAGCTCTTGCAAAAAGAGTCTGCAAGATTAAGGCTTATATTAGTTTACAGCTCATCGCCGCTTTTATCTGTGTGATCAGTTATTTTGTCCCCAAAGATCAAGTGAACACCGCTTTTGCATTGTTTTTTTTATGGAGCTTCTTTTTACAAATGGCAACCCCTTTGTTGTGGGCAAAGATGGCTGACACCATTGATTATGGTCATTGGAAAACGGGTGTTCGCATAACCGGCATGGTCTATTCTTCGGTGGTGTTTTTTATCAAATTAGGTGTCGCTTTTGGTGGCGCTTTCGCTGGTTGGTTACTGGCTTATTATGGCTACCAAGCAGACGTTGAACAAACAGAAACGGCTAAAGAGGGGATTTTACTATCATTCACTGTTTACCCCGCATTAGGTTCAATACTTGTTGCCTGGGTCATGCGAAAGTACGTGCTTAACAAAGAAAAAGTTGAACAAATACATTTAGCCTTAAAGACTCACGGGGCTTAGTCGTTAAGCGATAAGTGTCGTTTTTACCGCAAGGCTAGTCCATCTTGCCTTGTTTTGATTGCGATACATTCTAGTTCCCTTATTGTTGCTCTTAATATTGCTAATAAATAACGCTACGTAGCTGAGATAACGTTATGAATTTGGAGCTTCAATAAGATGAAGAATAAACAAAGTAACAAAAAATCACTACTGGTCTTGGTCTTAATTTTGATCCCCGTATTACTCGTTGGCCGAGAACTGGTAAGCGACGATGAACGTTATCAGCTCGATGAAGCTCATTTATCTTCTGTTCATCAGGGCGACAAGCAAAGTGATCATAGTGAAAAAGATAACACGGTAGTCTGGGCAATTAATGTTGGTGGTAGTGAATATGTTGGCGTTGACGGTATAAGCTATCAAGCAGATCAATCGATAACTACCGGTGATATAGGTACGATTGAAAATATCAAAGGCTCACAAGATAGTTTTATTTATCAATCTTTTCGCTTTGGTAATATCGGCATTAAGCAACCCATGGAAAATGGCCTGTACGATATCATTTTTAAATTTGCTGAACCCGAAGACAACGCTATGGATGCTCGTGTCTTCAATGTATTTGCTGAGAATAAGCTGGTTATTAGTGATTTAAATGTCAGGCTTGCTCGAGATGGTAAGCATTTATCGGCCTTAGCACGAGCTGTTTATAATGTTGAAGTAACCGATGGACAACTAGATATAAACTTTGAAGCGATCAATGGGCAGCCAATCCTTAGTGCCCTAATTGTCCGTAAAAAAGAAATTGAGTCAAAGCAATGGCAATTAGTTTGGAGTGATGAATTTAATTATCAAGGTAAGCCAGATCCAAATAAATGGAGTTATGATATTTGGCCTGCTCGTAAGGTGAACAGTGAAGATCAAACTTATACCGATAACCTCAAAAATGTCCATGTAAAAGACGGTAATTTAGTGATCACCGCCTATAAAGAAAATTTAGATGATGCAAAATATACCTCTGGCCGTATTCACTCACAAGGTAAAGGCGATTTTCTTTACGGACGTGTCGACGTTAGAGCTAAGTTACCGGCAGGGCAAGGCACTTGGTCAGCTATTTGGATGTTACCTAGTGATCCTTTTAAATATTCAAGCACCTGTCAAGAAAACGACGATTGGCAAGGCAGTGCAACCTGTGATGCTTGGCCTAACTCGGGTGAAATAGACATCATGGAACACGTTGGTTACGACATGCAAACCATTCATGGCACCGTACATAATAAAGCTTATTATTGGGCGAATTGGGAACAACGAAAGGGCAGTATCGAAGGTCAAGATGTTGAAAAAGCCTTTCATCTTTACTCCGTTGAGTGGACGCCAGAGAGTATTACCGTATTGTTTGATAATGTGCCTTATTTCTTTTATAGCAATGAATCTAGCGGCTGGCGCGCTTGGCCTTACGATCATCCTTACCACGTTATTCTAAATCTTGCGATTGGCGGTATGTGGGGCAAAGCAGGTGGACCCATAGATGACAGTATTTTTCCGGTATCAATGGAAGTTGACTTTGTCAGAATATTTAAACCTTTAAATCAGTAAACCGTAAATTTTAGAAATAGATGAATTTAAACATTCATCTATCAATTTATTCAATTATTTAGAACAGTAAAGTACCTTGAGTTTAGGTAGGAATTAAAAATGAAAATATGTAATACCCACAACAATCAAGTGACCGGTGAATTTGTCACTATCGCTGACGAACGTTTTTATGCCATTAACAATGTTAATAAGATGGCTCCTTTTTTTGTTAGCGTTATTTCTAATAGTGACCATTGGCTATTCGTTTCATCAACGGGTGGATTAACCGCAGGGCGTGTATCGCCAGAGACGCCTTTATTTCCTTATATTACCGTAGACAAAATTCATGAAAGTGAGTTAAATACGGGGTGTAAAACCCTATTACGTGTTGATACGGGTAGTGAAAAGGTTGATTGGGAACCCTTTAATCGTGAGCATGAACTTCGTTTTAATATCACCAGAAACTTATACAAGAACGTATTAGGCAATAAACTGTGTTTTGAAGAAATTCATAATGATTTGCAGTTAGCCTTTCGCTATACCTGGGCAACGAGCGACACCTATGGTTTTGTAAGAAAATGTGAATTAGAGAACTTATCAGATAAACCTTTAAGTGTTGAAATTATTGATGGTTTTCAGAATGTATTACCTGCAGGTACACCGCGCTTTACGCAAACAAATTCAAGTAATTTAGTGGATGCCTATAAGTGGACCGAGTTAGATGAAAGTTCAGGTCTTGCCTTTTTTACTTTGTTTTCGGGCATCACCGATAGAGCAGAGCCTTGTGAGTCATTAAAAGCGAATACGGTTTTTTGCCTTGGTTTAGATAACACTAATATTTTACTCTCATCTGAGCAATTAAGTGCTTTTCGACGTGGCGAACAGGTTGAACAGGAAACAACAAAGCGAGGTATTCGTGGCGCATATTTAGTGAATACTACCCTTGAACTTAAGCCGCACAGTGATAAAAAATGGCAATTTATTGCTAATATTGAGCAGACTCAAAGTCAATCTGTTGTCTTGCGTCGTCAGCTAGGCGAACGAAATAAACTTGACGATAATATCAACGATTCTATAGCGAATGGCTCTGATGAATTAGCACGTATTATGGCTTCTGTTGATGGTTTTCAATTAACGGGTGAAGAGAGTGTTGCCGAGCATCACTATGCTAATGTTTTATTTAATGCCTTGCGTGGTGGTATTTTCGACGATCAGTATCAGATCTCTGCAGATGATTTTACCAAGACGATTAATTTATTTAACCATAAGGTTTATCAACGCAATCAAGCGCTGTTAGACAGCTTGCCGGAAAAGTTAGATTTTGTGGAATTACTGACAGAAATTAAAACGTCTGGCGATAGCCAACTTGAGCGCTTAGCTTCTGAATATTTACCTATATCATTTGGTCGTCGTCATGGCGATCCGAGTCGTCCATGGAACCAGTTCGCTATTAAATTAGTGGATGAAAACAATAAGCGTTTGTTAACTTACCAAGGAAATTGGCGAGATATTTTTCAAAACTGGGAGGCATTAACCTATAGCTACCCGCAATTTATTGAAAGTGTTGTTGCCAAGTTTGTTAATGCTTCGACGATGGATGGTTATAATCCTTATAGAATTACCAAAGAAGGCATCGACTGGGAAGTAGAAGAACCTGATGACCCGTGGAGCTATATTGGCTATTGGGGTGATCATCAAATAATTTACTTACAAAAGATGCTTGAGCTGTCGAAGCAATTTCATCCAGAAAAATTGACTGCGATGCTGCGCCAAACACTTTTCAGTTATGCCAATGTGCCTTATCGCATTAAGTCATTTGATGACTTGGTTAAAGATGCTAAAAGCACCGTCACCTATGATGAGTCGCTCGCGCTTAACATTGAGCAACGTGTTAAAACAATGGGGGCTGATGGCAAACTGGTCCTTGACGCCAAGGGTGATGTTTATCAAGTTAACTTGTTGGAAAAATTATTAGTGCCCTTATTGTCTAAATTGGGTAATTTAGTGGTTGATGGCGGCATTTGGTTAAATACCCAAAGACCCGAGTGGAATGATGCAAACAATGCTTTAGTTGGGCAAGGTTTATCTATGGTGACCTTATGTTACTTGCGTCGTTATGTTTGTTTTTTCCAAGAGTTAATTGCTAATGAAACACAAGATGTTGAGTTGTCTATTGAAGTTAACTTATGGTTGACTGATACGGCAAACGCATTAACACATTTAGTTTCAACGTTAACCCCTGAGCCAGTAACTGCTGAGGTACGCTATCAAAGTACTGCAGAACTAGGCATGGCAGCAAGCCATTACCGTCAAGCTATTTATAGCCAAGAAGGTTTTAGTGGTAAGACGCATCAGCAGATTAGTCAGATCAGTGCGATGTTAAGTGATGCCCTACAAGCGATTGAACATACGATTGAGACCAATGAACGCGCCGACGGATTATATAACGCTTATAATTTATTGAGCCTAGAAAATAAGACCTCCAAGGTTAAAAATCTGTACCCAATGCTCGAAGGACAGGTTGCTGCCTTAAGTTCTGGTGCACTTAAACCAAAACAAGTGGTTGATGTACTCGAAGCGCTTTTTGCGAGTGATGTTTATCGCCCCGATCAAAAAAGTTTTATGCTTTACCCCGATAGAAAGCTACCAAGCTTTTTAGAAAAAAATTGTGTTGATGCCCAGCAGGTACAAGAAAACACTTCGCTGCAACAGATGCTTAAACAGGCTGATGAACGTATCATCTTGCAAGATATTGATGGTCAATATCGCTTCAATGCTGATATTACTAATAGCAATGTTCTACAAGATAAATTAACAGAGCTTAGTCAAGAATATCCTCAAGCACTGACAACTGATAAAACAGCGATTTTTGATCTTTATGAGCAAACCTTTAATCATCAAGCTTTTACTGGCCGCTCTGGTGGTATGTTTGGTTTTGAAGGTTTGGGCTGTATCTATTGGCACATGGTTTCTAAGCTGATGTTAGCGGTAGAAGAAAACTTTTTTAACTGTGTTGAGCAAGGAGAAAGTGACGAGGTAAGGCGACAAATTGCCAGTTTATACTATCGAGTTCGTGACGGTATTGGTTTTAACAAAACGCCACTTGAATATGGGGCATTTCCAATGGACCCATACTCTCATACCCCTAAACATTCGGGTGCGCAACAACCGGGTATGACCGGACAAGTGAAAGAAGAAATACTTTCACGTTTTGGCGAGTTAGGTCTTCGCGTTAACGCAGGCGTTGTCTCGTTTGAACCAAGCTTATTGCAATCATGTGAATTTATTCAACAAGCCAAGCCATTTCGCTACCTAGATGTGAACAAAAATTGGCAAGAAATAACGGTGCCAGCAATGGGACTCGCCTTTACTTGGTGTCAGGTTCCAATTGTTTACCAGCTTAACGATGAAGTTGAACCTTCGTTAATGGTGACTTATAAAGACGGTAAACAGCACACATTTTCAGCGTTGAGTTTACCTGCTAAAGAGAGCACTGAGCTGTTTCTTAGAAGCGGTCAAATACAGCAATTAACCTTAACGATGTCAACTGATAATTTATTCTATTAATCATGATTTAGCATAAATTTTTTGGTTGTTTGATTAAAGGCGGGGTATCAATACCCCGTCAATTATATATAACGATGGTTATCGGAGACGAGCATGTCGAGTAAATACAATAAGCATATGTCATTGGCTGGAATGAATCTTGGTCATTCTTCTAGAGAAGACTTACAAAGTGCTGTTAATGGGGTACTTGATAATAAAATTCATGGTATTTCCTTTAGCCCTTATACCGAAGGGCAAGGGCCTGGCACTAAGATAAGCGAGGCACAGATATCGGCACGTATGGCGATTATTTCTCCTAGTATTAACTGGATCCGTTCTTTTTCTTGTACTGATGGTAATGAAAATATCCCCAAGATAGCAAAGCAGCAAGGTTTAAAAACCTTAGTCGGTGCGTGGCTAGATGATGATTTAGAAAATAATGAGAAAGAAATCAACAACCTGATAGCGGTTGCACAACAAGGTTATGCCGATATTGTTGCCGTTGGCAATGAAGTCCTACTGCGTGAAGACTTAAGTGAAGGACAATTAATCGCTTACATTAATCGTGTAAAAGCAGCATTACCGGGTATCGAAGTAGGCTATGTTGACGCTTACTATGAATTTGAAGAACATCCCAAGGTTACCGACGCCTGCGACTTGATCTTAGCGAATTGTTATCCTTTTTGGGAAGGCTGTGCCCTTGAGTACTCCATTCTTTACATGAAAGACATGTATCGCCGTGCAATTAAAGCTGGCAAGGGTAAAAAAGTTATTATCACTGAAACTGGCTGGCCGAACGAAGGTCCAGCAGAGTGGGGTGCTGTGCCATCTTATGAAAACGCCATTAAGTACTTTTTAGGTACTTATCAGTGGGCAGAAGAAGAAAATATAGCGGTCTTCTATTTTTCATCATTTGATGAGGTTTGGAAAGTTAAAGATGAAGGCGGTGTTGGCGCGCATTGGGGTCTTTGGGATAAAAACGGGAAATTAAAGTATGTTTAAAAAACACAGTGATAAAATAGCAACAATCAGTTCGATGAAATTGCTTCATGAAAATGCTATTTGTTATTCTGGCTATCGTGACGGGCAAAATCCAAGAGAAGGTCTTTACCCAAGTTATAATGAAGTTAAAGAAGACTTACTTATTTTGAAAAAAAACTGGAGCTACCTTCGACTTTACGATTGTGGACCACACGCCGAACTTGTTCTTGATGTTATTAAAACTGAAAAACTGCATTTCAAAGTAATGCTAGGCGTCGATATGGCAGCAGAAATGAGTAACCCTAACTGTCCTTGGGGCGCTGATTTTAGTCAAGAAGTTATTAATGCTAATCGTCAGAAAAATTGTGATGAAATTCATAGTATGATCGCACTTACCAAAAAGTATGATGATATCGTATTTTCAGTTTCTGTCGGTAATGAAGCGAGTGTCGAATGGACAGACCATATGGTACCTGTCGATAGTTTAGTAAACTATGTAAAACAAATTAAAAAAGAAATTCATCAACCGGTAACTTTTTGTGAAAACTATGTCCCTTGGACATACAAACTTGAGCCCTTGGTTGCTGAACTAGATTTTATTTCCATTCATACTTACCCTGCCTGGGAATACAGAACGATGGAAGATGCACTCGAATATACCAAACAAAATTATTACAGTGTTGCCCATCATTATCCTGACAAACCGGTGATAATTACCGAAGCGGGTTGGACAACGGCATCAAATGGACGGGGCATAGAGCCTTGGAATGCTAACGAAGTACTACAGGCAGAATATTATCAGCAACTACTTGCTTGGACGACAGAAGAAAAAATACTGACCTTTGTCTTTGAAGCCTTTGATGAACCATGGAAAGGATCTCCTGATAAATTAGAACCTGAAAAACATTGGGGACTCTTTAAAGTCGACCGTACGCCTAAGTTAGTGATGAAAAATATTTATCCAAACGAGGTTATAAACATTAACAAAAACAATGCTGTTGCTTAGTTTTCGTTAAAGTTTAACTGTCAATAAAAGTAATAACCCAAGGATTTTGTCAGCAAATATTGCTCGGTCAAAGTCGTTGGGTTTTATTTTATTGGTCAAATTAAAGACTAAATGATTGAAAATCCCTTATTCACCCAAGCCATTAACCTTTCCCTTATATTTTAAAGCGTTTGACCAAGCTATCAAGATTCATTGCCATTGCAGTAAGTGATTCACTTGAAGAGGCTATACGGGTTGATATTTGCGCACTGTTTTCTGTGCTATCGCTTATCGTATGAACGTGAATATTAATTTCACCAACAACGGCTGCTTGCTCTTCTGTTGCTGTGGCCACCTGAGTATTTAGATCTGAAATGAGCTGAATATTAGCAACAATTTCCTCAAGTGCCTCTGTTGTCTGTTGAGCATCCGTTGCGCCAACTTCGGCGGTCACTTTGCTTTCCCTCACGCTATCAACGGCTCGCTGAGACTCTGATTGCAAAAGGTTGATCATTTTATTAATTTCATCAGTGGACTCACTGGTGCGCTTCGCTAAGTTACGAACTTCATCAGCGACCACCGCAAAACCACGACCTTGTTCGCCTGCACGAGCAGCCTCAATCGCGGCATTTAATGCCAGTAAATTTGTTTGCTCTGAAATTCCTCGTATAACATCAAGCACACTGCTAATAGCGTTGCTTTTATTCGCTAAAGATTCAATGGTAACAGACACAGAATCCATATTTTGTGCCATCTGGTAAATATTCTCAGTTGATTCTTTAACAACAACTTGTGCATTTTTAGCTTGGGTTATCGCTTCGCTGGTCGAGTCAGCCGCATGTGCGGCGTTTGCTGCAATTTCTGTAATGGTTGAACCCATTTCACTAATAGCCGTTGCAACTTGTGTGGCGATGTCACGCTGACCTTCAGCATCGAGTTTTGACTGCTCTGCATCTTGGGAAACATCTAACGATGCTTGGCGGACATCTTTTGATGTTTTAGCGACATCATTAACTACCGAGTGTATTTTACTGATAAAAGTATTAAAACCATGGGCCAAACGTGAGACTTCTTCGCTGCCGCTTTCACTTAGTCGGTAACTAAGGTCGCCTTCACCATCCCCCAAGGCTTTAAATAATCCAGCGAGGTCATTGATAGGTTGCGTTAAACTTTTTGCAAAAATGATACTGATCAAAATAAACACTACGACAATAATGGCAAACCAAATCAGCATATAATTTCGTGACTCGTTCAACGCTAAGTACAATTCAGCCTTTGGCACTTCTGCAACAACATACCAACCCAAACTTGAGATATAGCTTGTCGCCACGATTAAACTTTCTGTTTCTTGAAAAGAAAATTGTTCTTTTGATAACAGCGTTTGAAAATTTATATCTTTATATATATCAGTCAAGTTCGCCTTTTCACTTTTTGCTTTATCTTGATGAATTTTTACCAACCCCGAGTGATCAACAAGATACACTAAACCTGACTCTTCAATTTTAAAGCTGTTTAGGTAACTAACCATGTCATTAAATGATTTAGATAATCCAGAAACACCTCGTCCATTAAGTTGTTGATAGTTGATAAAAACATCTACATTACCATTCGGATAAGCGTAGGTACTTGCCGACTCTTCTTTATTACTATTGGTAAATGCAAAAAACCAACCATCAAGACTGTCATCTTTGAGAACACGAAGAAAGCCATCTTGGTTCCAATATTTAGCTGTTTTTCGATCGGCGAAGGAAGCATTACTTAAATTGTTATCTTTAGCGATGTTACTCAGCATGCTAATAACGTTAGCTTCATTGTCTTTGCTGGCACCAGACTCTATCCAATCAAGTAGAAAAGGGTTAGTGGCAATAGATTTTGTTAACACTTTCATTTCAGAAATTTCACCGTCGACTGCATTACGAACGCGCAGCAGGAGATTAGGTAAATCTGATTGTTGTAGTCTGGATATAAGCAGTTCTTTGGCTTTTGAGTGGCCAACAAAGCCAACAATACTGGTCGATATGATAACGGCCATTAACATAGCAATGACTAACTTAGATCGGATAGAAAGGGTGGTTAAAAATCTCATTAAATAGATCCTATTTGCAAGTTTTCCACAAACTTTTCGGTTACGGCGATTTGTCCATAAAATCCTTTTTATAAGGGTTTTAAAATAGATTCGCTCTCAATTTGCTTGAGCTTAACATATCCATGTAGTCGCACCATTTAAAACCACAACAATTTAACTTTCTTTCAAGATAGCTAATTATTTCAGCTGATTAAATATAAAATCACTTTATTTGAATAGCAAAAATATTTTTTGATGGCAATGAACTATCGATTAACTTACTGACTTAATGACTCAGTAAGTTAAGTTAAGTTAAGCTATTTTTACCTTAATGAGATGAAACGGTCTTTAGCAACGATAGTAAGGAAATTTTTATTCGACCATCAGTGGTGGAAGGGGTAGTATAATATCAGATGATTTCGGAGCAAATATGTCTGACAACCCACTATTACGTTTCAATAAATTTATTTCAAAAAAGCCAGAGTATCTATTTTGGGTTTTACAAATCTGCTTTTGGTCTTTCGTTTCATTAATTAGCCTGATATCACTGACACTTTGGTATGTCCAAATCGATGTCGAGCACCTTAATCACACTTTTTGGCAGTCTGTTGTGGGGATATTTTGTTCATTGCCACTGTATTGGATTTTCATGAGGTGTTGGCACTCACCTATTTTTACCCGCGTACTGATAACCATCGTTTCAGTGATTTGTATTTCCTTTATTTGGACACTTATCCGAGTCAAACTTTATATAGAACTGACCAGCTCTGCCGGTAATTGGGACGAGTTTGGCGGCTGGTATTTTAGTAGTATTTTTATTTTCTTTTGTTGGACCGGTTTTTTTCATGGTATTCGCTATTATCAATTGTTGCAATTTGAGCATAAAATGTTGCTTTCAAAGGCAGCGGAAGCTAAAGAAGAGCAATTAAAAAGAGTGAACGCGCAATCGGTAGCCCGAGATGCAAAAATAAAAATGTTACGTTACCAACTCAACCCTCATTTTCTTTGTAACACCCTCAATGCCATTAATTCTCTGATCGAATGCGAAGCTCCAGAGAAAGCTCAGCGGATGACCGTTCAATTAAGTAAGTTTTTACGTTATTCATTAGACAATAACCCTGATACTAAAATTGCGTTAGAATTTGAAATTATCGCACTTAACTTATATTTAGAAATAGAGAAAACCCGTTTTGGCGAGCGACTTAAATTAGATTTTAAAATTTCTGATAAAGCAAAGTTAGCTTTAATACCGAGTTTATTAATACAACCTATTATTGAAAACTCAATGAAACATGTTATCGCTCAAAATGAAGAGGGTGGCACTATTAGTCTATGGGCTGACGTTGTTGATAAAATGTTGGTGTTAGAGTTAAGTGATACCGGTTCTGGAACCGCGGTTGACGGTAGTAAAATGAAAGGAAAAAGGAGTCGAGGTGTCGGCTTGCGTAATATCGATGAAAGACTTAAAGTGTTATATACAGATGACTACGTATTTAACCTTAATATTATCCCATCAGGTGGTTTAAAAACTATCATTAAGCTGCCTTTTGAAACGCTTGATGAAATAACACCTGCTAGCCAGTACCAAACTCAATGACGGTGAGTTAAATTTATGAATAAGTTAAGAACAATTATTGTTGATGATGAGCCTTTAGCGCTTAATCTCTTGCGTGCAAAGTTAAATAAAATTCCTGAAATAGAAATTATTGCAGAATGTAAAAATGGCCGTGAAGCGATTGAAGCGACGATGGCCTTAGCACCTGATTTACTCTTTTTAGATATACAGATGCCAGGTGTTGATGGTTTTGGCGTTATTAAAAAATTACAATCTGATATTGTTCCTATGGTGGTTTTCACGACCGCATTTGAGCAATATGCTTTAGATGCGTTTGATGTGCATGCCGTTGACTATATTCTTAAACCTATTGATGACGAACGAATTCAGCGCGCCATTCAGCGTGCGTTGGTTCGTTGTGAAAGTGATGAAGACACTTTAAACAAATCTCGCATTATTAGTGCGATAGACTCAATCAATGAAATGGAAAACCCTGATAATGCTTCTTCGCAGAGTATCAGCCTTCCTAAGCTTAATACCGACAAAGTTGAGCGTAAAATCGTCATTAAAGACCGAGACGATATAACCTTGTTAAAACAAACCGATATTGAATGGGTTGACGCAGCAGGAGATTATGTTTGTGTTCATGCGCAAGGCGTTACTCATATTAAACGCTGCACCTTGAAAAATTTGCTAGAAGATTTAGACTCTGAAATGTTTAAACGTGTGCACCGTTCAACGATTGTTAATCTTAATTATATTCAAAAAGTGATCCCGCATACTAAAGGTGAGTTTTTTCTTAAATTAGGTGAATATGACCAAGTTAAAGTGAGCCGTAATTATCGAGAAGTGATCAAGAGTTTTTTAACTGACATGTAGTATATTGACGACGACTCGTGGTCAATATGCCATTTTTTATTTAAGTGATCTTGTTATTGCCCTATATTGACCAGCCTACCGCTTCTAAAATCCCCTTTATCGTAATACGGTTGTTAAAAAAAGCCGCTCATTAGATGATTGATATAACTGTAGATGTTACTCACTTGGGTAAACAGTCATTGTTAATTAAGGGATATTAAATGTTAAGTATTAAACAGATAATTATTGCGTCCATTTTTTCTATGGCATTAATAGTGCCTTGCTATGCAGCCGATAGTCACGCGGCTAATCGACTTAATTATTATGCACCACATGCTGAAAAAGCGCCAAGTGTTGATGGTATTGCCAATGAAAGTGTTTGGCAATTAGCACAGTGGCAAAATTTAGATCAACGATGGTTAGGTCCAGAATTTTCAAAAGAAGACTTTCAAGGCCGATACAAAGTGGTTTGGACGCAAGCTAAATTATATATTATGGCTGAAATTATTGATGACATTCTCATTGATACCCATCGCGACCCCTTGAGCCAATATTGGGATGACGATTGCTTAGAGATTTTTATTGATGAAGATTTCTCTGGCGGTGATCACCAATATAACCATAATGCACTTGCCTACCATATGTCTCTTGATAACCAAGCCATAGATATAGGCACCAACAAAAAGCCGCAGAACTATTCACATCATGTTCAAAGCAACTGGAAACAACAAGGCAATACGGTTATTTGGGAACTAAGCATCGATATTTATAACGATGAATATCAAGATACCACAACAGACTCAAGCAGTATTAACAAACCAGTCGCCTTGTTTGCTGGCAAAGTGATGGGACTCATGGTGGCTTATTGTGATAACGACGGCAGTGAACTACGTGAAAATTTTATTGGCTCTGAGTCTGCAGAGGGTGGAGCGCCCGATCGTGGTTGGATAGATGCGGGTATGTTCGGTAAGCTTATCTTGGCTAAATAATCGCTTAGATAAGCGTTAAGTTTTTCTTTTCCCTCTCCTAGACATGAGCATTATAAAATGAACAATATTGAAAAAAAATTCATCCATAAGTTATTTATTATAACAATCACTTCTCTCACCATAATGAGTTGTGCACCGGTAAATCAGGCAACTCAAATGAATAAAGACACCACCGATATTAATTACCAGCTTTCAATGACCCAAGAAATATTACTGACTAGCGAAGCCGGTGACAAAATAGCGCCACAGCAGAATTTAAGCTTTCAACAAGGTACAGCTACGGGCAAGGTTATTGTGGTAAGGCCAGATATTAAAAAACAAAAGATTGTTGGTATTGGTACATCGTTCACTGAATCTTCCGCTTTTGTGCTTGCACACTTACCTAAAGATAAGCGTGCAGAGGTGATGGAAAATATTTATGGCGAAAAGGGCGCTAATTTTTCAATAGCACGCACGCATATTGGCGCAACAGACTTTGCCGTGGACGGTCGCTATTCATATGCAGAACGTAAAGATGACGCTAACTTAACATCATTCAGTATCGCGGTAGATAGCGATGGTTTTAGCGCTCAAGATTACCCTGGTATTAAAGATGAGAAATTTGATTTGTTGCCAATGATAAAAGAAGCTTACGCGATAAAAAATCAGCAAGTCGATAAAGATTTAAAAATTGTCGCTTCCGCATGGACTGCGCCACCTTGGATGAAAACAATTGAAGACTATTATGTTAAACCAACACCTGAAAATAATCACCAAGGCACGGGCGGCGAATTAAAACCACAGTACGTCGCTACTTATGCAGACTATCTTATTAAGTACCTCGATGCATATCAGCAAGAAGGTATTGAACTCTGGGCACTAACGCCAGTAAATGAACCTCATGGCAACAGTGGTCAATGGGAAAGTATGCATTTTACGCCTAAAAGCCAAAATACTTTTATTAAGGACCATTTAGGACCAAAATTAAAAGCGAGTGCGCACAAAGCGGTTAAATTACTTATTTATGACCAAAATCGTGATGAAATGGAGCATTGGACTGATGAAATACTCGGGGATAAAGAAACGTCTGAGTATGTTTATGGTACAGCCGTTCATTGGTACGAAAGCAGTAATCAAGTTAATGAAGATGTGTTTGACCGGGTTCATGAAAAATTTCCAGAGTTTTCAATTATACATACCGAAGGCACGATTGATGATCTAGGTAAAGATGCACCAGCAGGTATCTTAGATCCTGTCCGCTTTAAAGAAAGTAACTGGTTCAATAATGATGATTTTTGGTGGAACGAAAATGCGACCGACTGGGCGTACACCGCAACTTGGGCACCTAAACCTGAGGATCATCCGATTTACACCCCCGTTCATCGTTATGCACGTAATATTATTGTTAGTTTAGATCATTGGTTAGAGGGCTGGATAGATTGGAATATCGTACTCGATAAGCATGGTGGGCCTAATCACGTAGGTAACTTTTGTGGTGCACCTATCATGATTGATACTGACACAGGTGAGGTTTATTACACCCCGATTTATTATGTATTAGCACAATTTAGTAAAACCATTCGACCAGGTGATACGGCATTACAGGTTAATCAGCAGTTAGAAGGTTTAGACAAAGATGCTTTACACGCCAGCGCTGCAATTAATGACAATGGTTTGGTCAGTGTACAGTTACTTAATACCACTAAAGCACCAATAAATTATTCATTACAAATTGGTAGTCAATATGCGCAAGTAACTATTGCCGCTAATGCCGTGCAAACAGTACGTGTTAAGCTTTAGTTTTTAATCGTTTTAACAAGCCATATAATTAATAAGAGTAAAGATTAAGTGAATAAACATCCCTTTGAAGTTATAGCGCTGGATAACGGTGCTAAGCTGATATTTACCCCTTGTCCTGGCACTAAATTAGTTAGCCTTGAACAATCACTTAAGCAGTTGAAGCAAGAGGGTGTTTCAATGCTGATCACATTAATGTTTGATGAAGAAATGGCAAGTAACAAGGTACTTTCTTTACCTGAACTTTGTCGCCAGTATCAGCTTAGTTGGCTACAATTGCCAATTATTGATGATGAAGCGCCGAGTACTGCTTTTGAAGCGCAATGGGCAATAAATAAAACGACCATAGTCGATGAATTGAAGAATAAAGGTACGGTGGCTATTCATTGTAAAGGCGGCACAGGCCGAACGGGAACTGTTATTGCTCTATTACTATTAGCACTAGGTTGGCCAGTCGATAAAATTGTTACAGAAGTACAAAAAGTGAAACCTAAAGCTTTGAAAATTAAAAAACAACGAGATTATTTGAATCGTCAGTTAACAAAAGCCGAGACACTGTTTTGATAACAATATAAAGGCACTTTTCAGCCAGAAGAGTACTGATTTCATGTTAACTTAGCTCAGAGGTAATTAGTTAAACCCTTTAGCGATTTAATTTTGTCTGCTATCGTGTTAATTCAACTTACGGTGTTATTTAAATTCGCTTTTAACGCATTGATTACCCACTACACCTCATTTAAATTGCAACTATTTGTTGTATCACTCAAGATAAATTAATGACAGTAAGCCGTGGTCTCGCGGTTTTACTGCCAAATTATAATAAAAATAGATAAATAATAAAGCCTGATATAGGTTTGTTATTAACAACACCAATTTTAAGCGATATAAAGAATAAACTTGCTACCTGACGTAGCTAAATTCTTTGTGTTTATTTTTAAGCAATAGGACCTCACCACAATGGCTGGAACATCTTTTACTTTAGATCAAAGCAAAACCTCACAAGCGAATTCATCTAATGGATTTGGTGGAGATAACTCTACTCGCTTTGCGTTAATTTCACTGACATCATTGTTTTTTATGTGGGGATTTATTACCTGCTTAAATGACATTTTGATCCCCCATTTAAAGGCCATTTTTTCGTTAAGTTATGCACAGTCTATGCTAGTGCAATTTTGCTTTTTTGGTGCTTACTTTTTGGTTTCTCTGCCTGCAGGATGGTTTGTCGAAAAAATGGGCTATCAAAAAGGCATTGTGGTCGGTTTAGTGATTGCGGCTTTGGGTTGTTTAATGTTTTATCCCGCCGCTTCTTTACATAGTTATCCCGTTTTTTTGGCGGCTTTATTCGTTTTAGCTAGTGGTATTACCGTTTTGCAAGTTTCTGCAAATCCTTATGTGACCTTACTGGGTAAAAAAGAAACCGCTTCGTCACGATTAACCATGACCCAAGCGTTTAATTCTTTAGGCACAACTATCGCACCTTATTTTGGCGCGTTATTAATTTTAAACGAAGTCACTGATTCAATGTCAGCAAATAGTGCTGAATCGGTACAACTACCTTATTTAGGACTGATGGCGGCCTTGTTAGTGCTTGCTGCTATTTTTGCTTTCTTAAAACTTCCACATATTGAAAGTGCTGAGGTGGTTGATGGCGAAAAAATTGAAGGGTCGGCATGGCAGTATCGCCATCTAGTTTTAGGTGCTATCGGTATTTTTGTTTATGTTGGCGCAGAAGTGTCAATTGGCAGCTTTTTGGTGAGCTTTTTAGGTGAAACTGATATCGCCGGTTTAGAAGAAACTCAAGCAGCAAAGTACCTTACTTATTATTGGGGCGGAGCTATGGTTGGGCGCTTTATTGGCGCTGCAGTCATGCAAAAAATTGATGCGGGTAAAACCTTAGCCTTTAATGCGCTTTGTTCAGTGGTTTTAATTGCCATCACTATTTTAAGCTCTGGCAGCATAGCGATGTGGGCAATTTTATTAGTAGGGTTATTTAACTCTATTATGTTTCCAACTATTTTTAGTTTGGCGTTAAGTGGCCTTAAAAAGCACACCAGTCAGGGAGCGGGCATTCTTTGTTTAGCGATCGTTGGTGGCGCCATCGTCCCTGTATTACAGGGCCTGTTAGCGGATAGTGTTAGTGTGCAGTTTGCTTTTATCTTACCTTTGTTTTGTTACGTCTATATCGTCTTTTACGGTTTGAAGGGTAGCAAGGTAGTCACAGAAAAATAATGAATATGAACGCAATGAAATACTTAAAATTTAACAAAAAAAATTGGTTTCTTATCACGCTTTCGTTATTAATCTTTGGTTGCAGCCCTGCTGAAAATTCGACGTTACCGGGGCAAGAGACACAAGCTATTGATAGCAATAAAGCCGATAAGATTTGGCCTCAACTTGAAAGTGACGTTAAAAAAGATGCGCAAGTCGAGCAAAGAGTAGCGGACTTACTCGCTAAGATGACCTTGCAACAAAAAGTGGCGCAAATGATCCAACCTGAAATTCGGGATATTACCATTGAGGATATGCGAACCTATGGTTTTGGCTCTTATTTAAATGGTGGTGGGGGGTTCCCCAATAATAATAAGCATTCTACCCCTGCAGATTGGGTTTTATTGGCTGAGAAAATGTATCAAGCATCTGTTGATGATTCACTCGACGGTTCAACAATTCCAACGATGTGGGGCACTGATGCGGTGCACGGTCATAATAATGTTATCGGGGCGACACTTTTCCCTCATAACATTGGCTTGGGCGCAGCAAATAATCCGACACTTATTGAGAAAATAGCAGAAGTAACCGCGACCGAAGTCATGGTTACCGGAATTGATTGGGTGTTTGCTCCAACTGTTGCCGTGGTTAGAGATGATCGTTGGGGAAGAACCTATGAAGGCTACTCAGAAGATCCTGAAATTGTTCGCTTATACGCAGCGTCAGTCGTCAAAGGTTTACAAGGTCATGCCAATAAAGATTTTTTAGGTGATAAACGTGTGATCAGTACCATTAAACATTTTATCGGTGACGGCGGTACGCAAGGTGGCGATGATCAAGGCGAAAACATAGCGAGCGAGCAAGAGCTCTTTACTGTGCATGCACAAGGCTATGTTGGCGGTTTAACTGCGGGTGCTCAGTCGGTAATGGCTTCATTTAATAGTTGGCATGGAGATAAAGTCCATGGTCATAAATATCTGCTAACCGATGTCTTGAAAAATAGAATGGGTTTTGACGGCTTTGTTGTCGGTGATTGGAATGGTCATGGACAAGTTAAAGGCTGTATTAAAGAAAATTGCGCTCAGGCGGTTAATGCTGGCTTAGATATTTTTATGGTGCCAACAGAAGCGTGGCGACCACTTTATGACAATATAATTGCACAAGTAAAGCAAGGCGATATTCTGCAGTCACGTATTGATGATGCCGTAACGCGTATTTTAAGGGTAAAGGTCCGCGCCGGGCTTTTTGAAAAGCCCAGTCCTGCCAAGCGTGTTTTATCAGGGAACATCGCCTTAATTGGCGGGGAGTCGCACCGCGAAGTTGCTCGTCAGGCGGTTCGCGAATCCTTAGTGTTGTTAAAAAACAACGGACAGCTCTTACCTTTATCACCTAAGCAACATATCTTAGTGGCTGGCGATGCCGCTGATAATATCGGCAAACAGTCAGGGGGCTGGAGTATTACTTGGCAAGGAACTGGTAATAAAAATTCAGACTTTATCGGTGGCTCTTCTATTTATTCTGGGATAGAACAACAAGTCAGTGCCGCAGGTGGTCAAGTAACCTTGAGTGTTGATGGCAGTTACACAAACAAACCCGATGTAGCGATTGTCGTTTTTGGTGAAGAACCTTATGCTGAAGGGCATGGTGATATTGATAACCTTGAATATCAGCGTGGTCATAAAAAAGATTTAGCGTTACTTACATCACTTAAAGCAAAAGGAGTACCTGTTGTTGCTGTTTTTATTAGTGGTCGACCTATGTGGGTCAATGCTGAACTCAATGCTAGCGATGCATTTGTCGCTGCGTGGCTACCGGGCTCTGAGGGTAAGGCAATCGCAGATGTTTTATTGAAAAGCCCAACTGATAATATCCAACACGACTTTACCGGTAAATTGTCTTTCTCTTGGCCTAAATTACCAACACAAATTGTCAATCGTTTTGACGAAGACTACCAACCATTATTTTCATATGGCTATGGTTTAACCTACCAAGACGACACTTTATTAGCTGACTTGTCTGAGCAATCTAATGTGGCGCTTAATACGCATTTAATTACCGATATTTTCTTAGGTAAGGCGATAGCGCCTTGGAAAATGTTATTGTTTTCTCAACAACAAAACATTGAAATAGAGTCGAGTAGTGAATCACTTAAAGGAATTTCTTATCGAACGGTTGATAAAGAGATACAAGAAGATTCATTTCGACTTAAGACCACTGGCGCAGCGAGTGCGGGAGTTAAATTTATTAACAGCAACGGTTTTAGAGAAGATCTTACTAGTGAACTCGAAAAAAATGCTGACTTAACATTTTCAGTTAAAAGAGACAGTGATATTAATGCGCCTGTTTATATCACCATGAATTGTGAAACGCTTGGCGACAGCGCAAATTGTCAGGCAAGTTATAATATTCAAGCACAATTAGCGGCATTTAAGCAGGGTGAGTGGCAAGATATTGCTATTAGCTTACATTGCTTTGCTGAAAAAGGTCTGCAGCTGAGTAAAGTTGCTGTGCCTTTTGAATTGCGTACCTCGGGCGCGATTAATTTATCTGTTAACCATATTCGATTAGTGCCAAATAAAGCGACTAGCGCGCCATTGAACTGCCCGCAGTAGTCTATTTAACTTAAAGGATAAGGATAAGGATAAGGATAAGGATAAGTCTGATTGTTGAGCTTTATCCTTTTTTCTGGTCGAATCAGCGTATTTATTGATAATGACCTTACGGTTGTCGCTATGTGCGTGTAAACTTGCTGATAATATTTACAATATCAAAAGAAAATCATATGAATCAAGAAGAAAACTATCCGATTGGAACGCCAGGCAAAAAATGGACTGAAAAAGAAAATGTTCAGTGGTTTAAAGCACAAACGGTAACCCGTTCATATCAAGATGAAGTCGTTGAAAAGATAAACGCGTTAAAAGAAGATTTTGATGTTCTTCAATATGGCGCATTATCGCTTGATGAAAGTCGTTATCCTTTGTATGTGATTAAAACAAAAAACTGGCAAGACAATAAAAAAACAGTTTTAGTGACCGGTGGTGTTCACGGCTATGAAACCAGTGGAGTGCAGGGGGCATTACGCTTTGCCCAAACACAAGCCGGCAAATATGCGGAACACTTTAATATTGTCGTTGCGCCTTGTATCAGCCCTTGGGGTTATGAAACAGTTAACCGTTGGAATTGCAAAGCGATAGATCCCAATCGTTCTTTCTATCAAAACAGCCCAGCCCAAGAGTCAGCAGCGATAATGCAGTATGTTGCCGAGCTCAACAGTGATATTTTTGTGCATATAGATTTACACGAAACGACTGACACCGATAATTCAACATTTCGACCAGCACTTTGTGCTCGAGATGCGATAGAAGAAAAAGAATGGCAAATCCCTGATGGCTTTTATTTAGTCGCCGATAGCGTGAAGCCAGTCGCTGACTTTCAAAAAGCGATTATTGATGCCGTTGAAGAAGTTACCCATATAGCGCCTGCTGACGAAAGCGGTAAATTGATCGGTGTACCCCTTGAACAGCAGGGCGTTATTAATTATGCTGCGCGCGAGTTAGGATTATGTATGGGCTTAACCAATGCTAAATTCTTGACCACCACCGAAGTTTACCCCGACAGCCCAAAAGTTGATGATGAAAACTGCATTCTAGCGCAAGTGGCTGCTATAACGGGTGGTTTAGATTATATTTTAAAAAGTGAATAACCTGATAAGACCGAAAAATTTGCACACTAAAACATTTTCATAATGTTAAGTTCGTGCTATTTTTCTCTGACATTTAATTTTAGGAATTATTATCCATGCCAAAGGCCAGTGATATAAAGAAAAATGCTGCGGTAGAGCATAACGGAAAAGTATTTATTGTAAGAGATATAGAGCGTTCAGTTCCTCAAGGTCGTGCCGGTGGTAGTTTATACCGTATGCGTATGTACGATGTTGTCACTGGCGGTAAGATTGATGAGACGTTTAAAGACTCAGATATGCTGAACTTCGCTGACCTAAGCCGACGTCCCGCGATGTTTTCATACATCGATGGTGATGAATATGTCTTTATGGACAATGAAGATTACACGCCATACAACCTTAACAAAGAAAGTATTGCTGACGAAGCTCTATTTATTTGTGAAGATACCTTAGGTTTATCAATTATTATTGTTGATGGTGCTGCGGTTGGTATTGATTTACCCCCGAGTGTTGAACTGGTTATTACTGAAACAGACCCATCAATTAAAGGTGGTTCGGCAACAGCTCGCACTAAGCCGGCAATTTTATCTACGGGCTTAACCGTACAGGTGCCTGAACATATTTCAATCGGTGATAAAATCAAAGTGAACACTGAAGAACGTAAATTTATGGGACGCGCTGAGAAATAAAGTCTCGTTTACTTTATCTCTACTTTTATAAAGCCAGCATTTGCTGGCTTTATTGATCTAACCATTAGGTTAGTTGTTAGCGGTGTAACAGTTGGAATCTTTGGTTGAGAATAAGTTTCTTGGTATATTGATGTTTTGGTCGACTGAGAATTTTTGCTGTGTCGCCCATCTCTACGACTTGTCCTTTGCTTAAAACCATTATCTTATCGCTAAAATGCCTAACAATACCTAAGTTATGAGAAATTAAAATATAAGCGAGTCCCATCTGTTCTTGTAAATCGAGCAACAGGTTAATCATTTGCGAGCGTAACGAAGGGTCGAGAGAAGCTAAGGCCTCATCTAATATAATCACCTGTGGTTGTAATATTATCGCCCGAGCTAATGATATGCGCTGTTTTTGACCACCAGAGAACATATGTGGATAAAAATTCATATGTTCAGCGAGCAAACCTACTTTTTGTAATGTTTCTCGTATTAGACAATGGCGGTCTTCTTCATTTAATTTGGTATTGATCAACAAAGGTTCATTCAGTAGTTGCCCAATGGTTAAGCTTGGGTTCAATGTTGTCCCAGAGTCTTGAAATATCATCCGTACATGCTGGCATCTTTGCTTAAAGTCTCCAGGTTGTAATGTTTGGCCATTAAGTTTTATGCTGCCCGTTGATGGCAGTTCCGCACCAACCAATAATTTTGCTAAGGTTGATTTACCCGATCCGGTTTCTCCAACAATAGCCAAGGTATGGTGAGCTTGTACCTCAAATGAAATCGGTTCGAGTGCGGTAAAATATTTTTGATTAAACCATTTTCTGCCTATTCTAAACGATTTACTTAAGTTATTAACCTGTAATAATATTGGCATATTAATAACTTCCCTTTAGCGAGAAGTGGCAACTAAATTGATGACCATGATAGTTTGTTACCTTAGGTGCTACAACACAGGCCTGTTGAGCTCTAGGGCATCTTGGGCCTAATCGGCAACCTATAGGTAAATGTTGTAAAATAGGAATACTGCCAGGTAGCGCCATTAACCGTGATTTTGCTGGCAAGCCACTATTTGACTTTGGGCTACTATCAACGAGTGCTCGAGTGTAGGGATGAAACGGTTGTTCAAATATGTGCTTGGTGGTACCCGCTTCAACAAATTGTCCGCTGTACATCACCGTAATGGTATTTGTCCAATGTGTGACATTCTCAAGGTCATGACTTATCAATAATATCGACATGTTTTTTAATTGGTTTAAACTCGCCAATAGGCGAAAAATTTGCCCTTGATTGGTACTCTCCATTGCCGCGGTGGGTTCATCTGCAATGAGGAGAATAGGGCGTTTAGCGAGTGCCATGGCGATCATTACTCGCTGACATAACGCTTCATTAAGCTGATGAGGATATTTTTTTAAACAAATTTTATGCTGCTTAATACCGACTTTATGTAAGAGACTAATCGCGGTTTCTTTACGTTGTTGATTTTTTTGCCAAAAATAACCGGTTAATTGTTCGCCATCAACCGCCTCGGTAAGTTGCATCCCTATGGTCATCGTTGGGTCTAAGCACGCCATCGGCTCTTGAAATATCATCGCGACATCTTTTGAAATAATGGCTTTGCGTTCATCAACAGATAAGCGCATTAAATCTTTTCCTCGCCAGTGAAACCTATCAGCGTCAACATGCCACTTTTCATCAAGTACG
Organism: Colwellia sp. BRX9-1; assembly: GCF_014077195.1. Classification (NCBI taxonomy): domain Bacteria; kingdom Pseudomonadati; phylum Pseudomonadota; class Gammaproteobacteria; order Alteromonadales; family Colwelliaceae; genus Colwellia; species Colwellia sp. BRX9-1. Next base: position 188,587 of record NZ_JACGVM010000002.1, on the reverse strand, counting down.
CCGATAATAGCCTGAGCCAATAAAGATTTTCCTGAACCAGACTCTCCAACTAAACCACGAACTTCACCCTCTTTCATGGTTAAACTGACGCGATCAACCGCTAAAATAGGGTTGGTCGCTGATTTCAGCACAATAGACAAATTTCTGATATCGAGAAGGTTCATTAAGCTTCCTTACTGATTTTAAGGGCGTGTCTCATGCCTTCACCAACTAAATTAGTTGCCACCACGGCAAAAAGAATCGCCAAACCAGGTAGATAAACCGTCCACGGGGCAATATAGAATAAATCGATACCGTTTTTTAGCATCGCCCCCCATTCTGCCATTGGAATTTGTGCGCCTAATCCAAGAAAGCCTAATGCAGCAATATCGAGTATCGCAGCAGACTGGGCTAACGTTGCTTGGCTAATTAATTTCTCTAAAACATTCGGAAAAACAGAGTGATATAAAATTCTAAATGAACTTGCACCGTCTAATCGTGAAGCCAGAACATAGTCTTTTCTGAACTCTTGAGTAACGACATTACGGGTTATATGAACAAATTGTGGGATAAGCACGATAATAATCGCCCATAAGGTATTGCTCAACCCTGGCCCCAAGATAGCGACAATAACAATTGCCAGCAATAAAGAAGGAATAGATAAAATTACATCAAGAAAATGGTTAAGAAAACTTGATTTTATTCCTGATGTTAAAGCAGATACCGAGCCAATAACACCACCAATACCTAAAGAAATAAGCACCACAACAAAACTTAAGCCAAAAGTCAGTGATGTGCCGTGCATTAAGCGAGACAACATGTCACGACCCAAATTATCGGTGCCTAATAAAAAACTGACATTACCATCTTCGTGCCATGCTGGTGGCAGTAATAAAAAATCTAAGTGATTTTCAACGGGAGTATAAGGTGTAATAAAAGGTGCAAATAAAGCGAGAATTGTTAAGAAAATAAAACAGCTAAAACCTATCATCACTACGGGTTTTACTTTGAAATTATGCCAAAGTTGCAGTAATGGTGAAGGAAACTCTTCCTCTAAGTATATTTTATCACGCGCCATTTCGACTCTCTCTTGCTAAAGGATTAAGTGCTGCATAGATAAAATCGATGACAATATGCACAATAAAAATAAAACTAGAAAGCGCTAAAAGCCCACCTTGAATTGAAGTATGGTCACGCTGAAATATACTTTCTATTAACCATCGGCCGATGCCTGGCCAGCTAAAGATAACTTCAGTCACCATGGCAATAGTTACTAAGTTAGCAAACTGTAAACCAACATCTCGAATAACGTGCACCATAGCATTTCGTATCGCGTGATGATAAATAATTTGCTTAAAGCTTAGCCCTTTTGCTTTAGCCGCACGTATGTATTGGCTGTCGAGCACATCCATCATTGCCGTGCGAGCTAAGCGTACAAAGATGGTCGCTGGAGCTAGGGCGATAACACACGCAGGTAGAAATATATGTGCGCTGGCATCTTGAAAGGCTTGCCACTTATAAGGACTGTCACTTAATAAAATATCTATAAACTGTATGCCAGTAACATGTTCTATTTCAAACACTAAGCTGAGCTGTCCTGCTGATGGCAACCAACCTAATTGGATAGAAAAAATAAGAATGGCTAATAGGCCTAACCAAAAAACAGGAATTGAATAACCCAGCATAGAAATAGTTAAAATAATATTATCGGTAGCTTTACGGTGTTTAATGGCGGCAATAAAGCCAATAGGAATACCAAAGACCATAGCAATGAAAAGTGCCACTAAAGACAGTTCAATTGTCGCGGGTAAAAAGCGCATGATCTCGTTACTTATAGACAATTGGCTGGCCATTGAAATACCTAAGTCTCCCTGGAAAAGATGACTTATATACGAAAAGTATTGCTGAGCAATATTATTATTTGTTTGATACTGCTCAGCTAAAACTATCAATTGCTTAGGTGTCGCATTGATTTGCCCAGAAATATTGATTAACTGTTCACCAGGAAATAAAAAGCTCAAACTAAAAGACAGCAATGTCAGTAGAAACATGGTGAAAATGAATAAGTTTAGACGGCGTAGGGTAAATATCAGCATATTAGTTTTTACTCACCCTGCTAAAGTCGATGCCACCAAAGGGAGATAATAGTTCACCCTTAACAATGTTTTTCCTTGCTTGAAATCGTTTAGAGTGAGCAATGGGAATTAACGGCACTTCAGTTGAAATAATCGCTAACGCTTGACTATAAAACTTTTTACGTTGGGCCACATTTGTTGTTTCTAATGCTCGCTGTATTAAGTTATCAAACTTTTTATGACACCAAAATGTTCTGTTGTTACCACTTCTAGCTGATGAACAGCTCAACAGTGGTGTAAAAAAGTTGTCTGGGTCTGGGTGATCCGCCGACCAGCCTAATAAAACACTCTGATGCTCACCTTTTGACAGTTGTTCAAGAAAAGAGCCCATATCGAGAGAGTTTTCAATTAACACATTAATACCTATTTTCTTTAAATCGGCTTGAATTAACTTTGCCATAGTAACCGCGTCTGGATTATATGCCCGTTGTACCGGTAACGCCCAGAGATTCATAGTAAAACCGTTAGGAAAGCCAGCCTCAGTTAGTAATCTTTTAGCTTCAGCTAAGTCAAATGTTTGCGGTAAAGTATTCTTATCATAAGCCCAAGAGGTTGTTGGTAATAAACTATGTGCTATATCGGCTCTAGATTGATAGACAGTATCAATAATGGCTTGCTTGTTAACGGCTAATGCAACGGCTTGACGTACTTTTACATTATTAAAAGGTGGCTTTAAGGTATTAAAGCCAAGATAACCGACATTAAAAGAAGTCACCGCTTGTAGCTCTAATTCAGGTTTACTTTTTATTTTGTTATGAGCAATGGGGAAAGCAATTACATCACATTCACCCGCTAATAATTTTGTTAATCGCCCTGTATTACTGGGCGTTATATCAAAAATAAGTTGCTCTAAAGTACTTGGTTGATCCCAGTACGTTTTATGGGGAGCATAGCGAATATAGGCGCCGGGACGATAATCTTTTAATTTAAAGGGACCCGTGCCAATGGGCAGCGTGTCTATTTCTCGCTTAATATTTTTTAACACTAAGGTGTCAGCATATTCCTTTGATAATATAACGGCAAAGTCACTGGCAATGTTAGCCAAAATTGAACTGTCTGCGTATTTGAACTTAAAACGTATAGTATATTCATTGATTTTTTCAATACTTTCAACGACATTTGAAAAACTTACACTTTGAAAAAAAGGGTACTTTCCACCCGAAACTTGATGAAAAGGGTGCTTAGGTAATAAAATACGGTTAAAACTGAACAGTACATCATCGGCATTAAAAAAACGTGTTGGGGTAAAATAATCGGTTTGATGAAAGGCAACATTTTTGCGTAAATAAAAAGTAACCATTTTACCGTCACGCGTCACATGCCATGACTTTGCTAACGACGGAGCAATAGTGTTTTCTTCGCCTCTAAATGAAATTAATCGGTTATAGAGTTGATTAGACGTAGCATCAATGGTGGTACCAGAGGTAACCGTTTGCGGATTAAAACTTTCAGGAGAGCCTTCAGAGCAATAGACAATACTATGGTCAGTTAATGAGGGATCATTATCAATATCACATGCCGTTATCCAACATAAAAATGGCAAGGTCATTATCTTCAATAAATGTTTTTTAACAGCGAATATCGACATATAACTCAACTACCCTTCGTCTACTGCACTTTCTAATAAGTTATACTTTTTCAAGTAACCTCTTAGTTGATGATAGGTTAATTTGAGTGCGTCGGCAGTTTTCTTTTGGTTATACTGACAATTTTCTAAAGCTGATTGAATCAAATCAATCTCATAGTCTTGAGAAAGGTCTTTTAATGATAAAGGGAAGACCAATGATTGACTAATAGGCAACTGTTGATGGATCACCTCTTGGCGTTTTTCCTCTTTGTTCTCTTTATCAACACTCGGCGCTGCTACCGATATCCTGTCTTGGGTTTTAATACGCTGAGAAGGTCGGTAAGGTGACTCAAACGGGTCAATGACTAAGTCATGCACGGGTAAATGTGGGTTATTGCAACGATAAACACTACGCTCGACAACATTTTTTAATTCTCGTACGTTTCCAGGCCAATGATATTCAAGCATGGCACGTTTCGCTTTTTCAGTAAAACCGCTAAAGAGCTCAAATTCTAATTCGCGCGCCATGTTAATCGCAAAGCTTTCAGCTAACATCATGATGTCTTCAATACGTTCTCGAAGCGGTGGTAGGGTGATAACATCAAAAGCAAGTCGGTCAAGTAAATCTGCTCTAAATTCACCCGCATCGGCTAAGGTGGGTAAGTCTTCATTGGTTGCGGCAATTAAGCGTACATTGGTATTAATAGTTCTTGAGCCACCCACACGCTCAAACTCACCGTATTCAACGACTCTTAATAGCTTTTCTTGAATTAATCCCGAAGTATTGGCTATTTCGTCAAGAAAGAGGGTGCCATTGTCCGCACGCTCAAAGCGACCTTCATGGCGTTTACTCGCACCGGTGAATGCACCACTGTCATAGCCAAATAATTCTGTTTCTAATAAATTTTCATTTAATGCCGCACAATTAAGCTTTAAATAATTTTGATCCCAACGTTTAGATAAGTAATGAAGCCGAGCCGCAATAAGCTCTTTACCTGTCCCTCTTTCTCCAATAATAAGCACAGGTTTACTCAAAGGCGCTACTTGTGAGACTTGCTCTAAAACTTCAAGAAAATTATTTGCTTGTCCAAGAAGATTATCCTTTTGGTTAAAACGCGACATTACTTGACCTAATAATTGGTTTATTTCACTAACAAATAGTGTATTTTATTAATCATCAGGTTTGAAGTGTTTTTTTTAATTATAATAACTTTATTTAAAACATGAAGTTAAGTTAATAGTAAAACTTGGCGCAAAACATGAATAAAGGATATCAGTAACATTAAATTAAATTATTGAATGAGGAAGTTGTTATGGGTATTTTTTCTAGGTTTACAGATATTATTAATTCGAATATTAACAACCTGTTAGATAAAGCAGAAGATCCTGCAAAAATGGTACGATTGATCATTCAAGAAATGGAAGATACTTTAGTTGAAGTACGTTCGTCATCTGCTAAAATTTTAGCAGATAAGAAAGATTTATCTCGTCAAGCGACTCGTTTTGAAAAAGATGAGCAACAATGGCAAGAAAAGGCTGAACTAGCCTTAAGCAAAGGCCGTGAAGATTTAGCAAGAGCGGCGCTCGTTGAAAAGAAAAAGTGTGCTGAGAATGCATTGTCACTTTTAGATGAGTTGAACCACGTTGATGATCATATTGCTAAATTACAAAGTGAAGTTTCTCAGTTACAAGAAAAATTAGCGGATGCAAAAGTAAGACAAAAAGCAATTATCATGCGAGAAAAAACAGCGACGTCTCGTTTAAAAGTGAAAAAGAATATCGATAGTGGTCGAGTTAATGACGCACTGAGTCGCTTTGATAGTTATGAACGTAAAATTGATGATATCGAATCACAAGTTGAGTCCCTTGATTTAGGGAGCAAATCATTAGCAGATGAAATCTCTGATTTAGAATCTGATGAAAATATTGATGATGAATTAGCGCAATTAAAAGCTAAAATGAAATCAGATAAGAAAAACTAAATAACTCAGTTTGTGTTGAATAACTTATAAGGAGAAGTACTGTGGAAGAACTTATAATGGTTCCTGTCATCATTTTTATGTTGTTAGTTGCCCCTATTTGGTTGATTTTACATTACCGAAGTAAGCGCCAGATAACCCAAGGTTTTAGTGAAGAAGAGTACAAGCAATTATCTGAACTTTCTGAATTAGCCGATAAAATGACCGAGAGAATTAAAACGCTTGAAGCTATTTTAGATGCTGAAACACCTGACTGGAGAAGCAAGGTATGACAGACAAGCGCCGTGGTGAATTATACAGAAACTCGAGCCAAGGAAAAATTGCTGGCGTCTGTGCTGGTCTAGCTGATTACTTTGGCTGGGAAACATGGTTAGTGCGTATTCTAGTGGTTTCGGGTGTTTTACTAGGTATGGGTTGGTTTGTGGTTATTTATATTGCTGGTTGGTTTATTTTAGATAAAAAACCAGGCGCTACCGCTAAAAAACAACAACCAGCACAATCACAATATGCATCAGCTACCATGCACACAGAAGAAGAACTTTCTTCTGAGTCTATCAAGGTGAAGTCGCGTATTTGGCAATCTGGAGAGCCGCCTAAACAAGCTTTTCACGATATTAGACATAAATTTAAATCCCTAGAAAGGGAAGTTCGAGCGATGGAGCATTATGTTACCTCACCTGAGTTTACTGTTTCTCGAGAAATCAATAAGTTGTGATCAACAAAAAATTAAAAAGCGGCTTTTGCCGCTTTTTTAGCTTGTTCGCTTAACAAATAGTTAAGCGTACGACTTGTCTTTGTGATTAAGTGTATCCATTAAATATTAATATAACTTTCAGTAAGATAATTCATGGCATTTATAAATAAAAAAAAGCTGAATAAATTAAAGCAAAAAGCGAGTGATTTATTAAATCGAACGCTCGACCAACACGTTACTTTGGCCGTTACAGGTCTCAGTCGTAGTGGCAAAACAGCCTTTATTACTTCTTTAGTCAACCAACTCGTTAATGAAAGCAATCATTCACAGCTTGGTTTTTTTAATGTTGTTCATCAAGGGCGCTTCATTGCCGCTAAACGAGTGCCTCAAAAGCATTTACACATTGGCCGTTTTGAATATGACCGAGCAATGTCAGCTTTTTCGCAAAATGAACCAACATGGCCTGAGCCGACCCATGGTATTAGTGAGATGCGACTTGCTATTCGTTATAAGCCCAAAGAGTCATTGTTGAAATATGCCAGTGATACAGCAACTTTATACCTAGATATTACTGATTATCCAGGAGAGTGGTTACTTGATTTACCGATGTTAAATCAAACGTTCGAACAGTGGTCACAACAAACAACAGCATTATTGCTTACCGAACCTAGGTTTAAATCAGCAGAAAGCTTTATAGAAAAAGTGAATCAAATAGATCCCTTTGCCAAGGTCGATGAGCAAAGGTTGGCTGACTTATCAAAAGAATATACTGAGCTTTTATTACACTTTCGTCACGAACTTGGTTTATCGGTTATTCAGCCCGGACGCTTTATTTTACCTGGAGAATTAGCAGATGCGCCTATTTTGCAATTTTTCCCTTTCACTGCTTTTGAAACAATGGATAAAAATGCTTATCAAAATGCCAGTGATGACTGTTTAATCGGTATGCTAAGAGCAAGGTTTATTGAATATAAAGAACGTGTTGTTAAAGCTTTTTATAAAGAACATTTTGTTAATTTCGATAGACAAATTGTATTAGCAGACTGTTTAACTCCGTTAAATAATGGTCCAGAGAGTTTTGCTGATTTGAAAACAGCGATGACCATGATCATGGAAAGCTTTAGCTATGGTCAAAGTAGTTTGTTTTCTCGTTTGTTTGCGCCAAAAATTGATAAGTTATTATTTGCTGCGACCAAAGCTGACCATGTTACGCCAGAGCAACACCATAACTTAGTAAAATTACTCGACCAGCTTGTTTATCAAACTAAACATCAGTTAAATTATGATGTTATTGAAATGAAAACACTGGCGCTAGCTTCTGTTAAAACGACACAAGCAGGAACGAGTCGTTACCAAGGGCAAGACATTCCTGTGCTTCGCGGCAAACGCTCTGAAAATGGAGAGCTAATTACGGTTTTTCCGGGGGCGGTGCCGAGTAAATTACCCGAACAAGATTATTGGCAGCAAGAGACTTTTAATTTTATTAGCTTTGCTCCGATGGATCCGATTGGACAACATGAATGTCTACCTCACCTGCGTATGGACCAAGTAATGCAGTTTTTACTTGGTGATAAAATGAAATGAAATGAAATGATTGTTGATGTGTTGGCCGCTAAGCATAGTGCTTACCAGCCATCGATACGCATGGATCAAGTGATGCAGTTTTTACTTGGTGATAAAATGAAATGATTATTGATGTGTTGGCCGTCAAGCAAAGTGCTTACCAGCCATCGATACGCATGGACCAAGTAATGCAGTTTTTACTTGGTGATAAAATGAAATGAAATGATTGTTGATGTGTTGGCCGCTAAGCATAGTGCTTACCAGCCATCGATACGTATGGACCAAGTAATGCAGTTTTTACCCGGTGATAAATAAAATGATCGACCTTGATAAATATAAGAATGAAGCAAGTAATACAATTTTGCTTGGAGATAAAATAGATGAATGAACTCGATGAAAAATATCAACAGCAAATTCTTTTTGAAAATGATGAGTTAACGACAAAGAAAAGTCATTTACCTTCAAATGGCCAACAAGTTATTGTCGGTAATGACGATTGGCAGGCATCAGAAGATTTATCATTAATTAAGCAAGGGTATTTAAATGATGATAACCCACAGGAAAAAACTAGGCCTCGTTGGTTATGGCGGGTTGTAGGCACTGTTTTTGCTGGCGTTGTTATGGTAGAAACCTTTACATTTTTTCAACAGGGCTTTGCTCAATCTCCTATTTTAGCTGGTATGTATGGTGTTCTGCTCTTTGGTTTGTCAGTTATTGTTGGTTCAACGGCGATACGTGAGTATTCAGCATTAAGACAATTTAAACGCCAGCAAAGTACACAAGCAAAAGCAAAAGATATATTAGCAACTGACTTAGCTTCCCCTCGACATATTGACGCAAAAGCTTTATGTGAAAGCATTTCAGCAAACTTACCTTGTGATTTGATGTCTGAGCATGAAAAAAGTTGGCAGTCGTTGGTCAAAGAGGAATACAGTGATGAAGAGTTACTCCAATTATACTCCCGTGAAATACTCTCAAAAGTTGACGAGAAAGCATTAGATGAAGTCGCTAAATTTTCAACAGAAGCCGTAGTATTAGTTGCTTTAAGCCCGATTGCTCTTGTTGATATGATGCTAATGTTTTGGCGAAATTTACGGATGATTGACAAAATTGCCGGCCTTTATGGTTTAAAAATTGGCTACTGGAGTCGAATAAAATTAATTAAACAAGTTTTCGTTAACATGGCTTATGCCGGCGCGAGTGAGTTAGTCATTGATTTAGGAGCTGACTTGGTTGGTGCTGAACTATTAGGTAAATTATCTGCGCGCATGGCACAAGGACTCGGCGCGGGTATGTTAACGTCACGCTTGGGTATTCAAACTATTAAGCTTTGTCGACCCATTCCTTTTGAAGAAAACACCCCTAAAATAGCTCAAGTGAGGAAAAAAATACTCAGTCAGGTAAAAAAATTATTAATAAGGTAGTTTTATTCCTTGTGAGGAATAAATAAGTTGTTTTTATCTTATTGATTTTATTTGTTATTGTTTTTGTATTTACATTTTTGTAATTTTTTCTATACGCTATTATTGTCTGGTTAAATAATAGTCAGTTAGCGTTTGGTATTTTTCCCGTCAAGCTTGTTTTATTATCAGTGAAGAACATGACTCACTCATTGGTGAGTGAATAATGATAAAAATTAAAATAAGGTAATATCATGGGGATGGCGACGAAGTATATTTCGCGAGTTGCTGATGAAAATGGTCACATTCATTGGTCAGATGAAGAAAATAGCGTTTGGCAGGAATTGATCACTCGTCAATTAAAATGTGTTGAAAACAAAGCGTGTGACGAATATAAATTAGGCTCAAAATTATTAAATTTACCACATGACCGAATTCCACAGTTGGCAGAAGTTAGTAAAGTACTTAAAGAAACAACAGGTTGGCAGTGCGAGCCAGTACCGGCATTGATTGGTTTTGGTGCGTTTTTTAAGTTGTTATCAGAAAAAAAATTCCCAGTAGCTACTTTTATTCGCAGCCGAGAAGAGTTTGATTATCTGCAAGAACCTGATATTTTTCATGAAATATTTGGCCATTGTCCTTTATTAACCAATAAGTCGTTTGCTGATTACACTGAGGCTTATGGAAAAATGGGTCTTAATGCGACTAAAGAGCAAAGAGTATTTTTAGCTCGTTTATATTGGTTTACGGTCGAGTTTGGTTTATTAGATACCCCTGAGGGTATTAAAGTTTATGGCGGTGGTATTTTGTCTTCACCGAGCGAAACCATTCACGCGACTGAAAGCGAGATTGTTGAACGTGAAAAACTTAACATACTTGACGTATTAAGAACGCCATATCGAATAGATGTTATGCAGCCTATTTATTATATGCTGAATAAAGTAAGTGATTTAGATGATTTAAGAAAGTTTGAAGTGGCTGATATTATGGAGTTGGTTGAGCAAGCACAAGCCTTAGGCTTACACCCAGCGAAGTTTCCAGCAAAAGAAATTAATAATGTGAGTTAAGGAAAAATAATGACTGAGCAATTATCTGTACAAAAATGTGAAGCATGCCAAGTTGGCGCGCCACAAGTGAGTGATGAAGAGTTACCGGTACTATTAGCACAAATACCAGACTGGATCCCTGAAGTACGTGACGGGGTTATGATGCTTGAACGTGAGTATAAATTTAAGAACTATAAATTATCATGGGCATTTGCAAATAAAGTCTCTGCATTAGCCGAAGAAGAATTCCATCACCCAGCGATTTTATTAGAGTGGGGCAAAGTAAAAATTACTTGGTGGACACATGCTATTAAAGGGCTACACCGTAATGATTTTATTTGTGCAGCAAAAACTGACAAACTTTTGTAATATTTGCTTACATTAGATAATAGCAGCCTCCTACCTCAGGGGGCTTTTTTTTGTTGTACAAATTAGTTTACAATACCGAACAGGAATACTTGGCTATTAAGGTAAGGTAAATGCGTTTAGAAATTGTTTGTTGCGATCGAGTCGGCATTGCCCGAGAAGTATTAGAAATATTTGTTGAACATGAAATTAATTTACGTGGCATCGAACTAAAGCAGCCAGGCGAAATTTTTATCAACATACCTGACTTAGAATTTAGCCAATTACAAACTTTTATGCCACGTTTACGTTTAATTGAAGGCGTGAATGATGTAAAAACAACACCTTTTATGCCCTCTGAACGTGAGCGTAATGAACTCTCCACGCTCATTAAAACTTTTCCTGATCCCTTTATATCTATTGATGCAAAAGGTGATATCCGTATTGTAAATACCGTAGCTGCCGGTATTATGGGCTGTAAAGATCATGAAATTATTGGCGATAATGTTGGCAATTGGTTAAAAGGCTTTAACTTTAATCGCTGGTTAGATGCCGATGAAGTACTTGCTCAAACGCGTCGCTTAAAGTTTCAAGATGATGACTTTGTGGCTGATATCATGCCTATCCATGTGACCGATCAAAGCGGTATCCCCGTTTTAGCGGGTGCGGTATTAATTTTAAAATCAGAAGCACGTTTAGGCCAACAAATAAGTGCTTTTAAACAAGCGAATGAAAACAATTTTGCCGGTATACAAGCAAGTAGTGGCTCGATGCGTAAAGTTATTCGTGAAGCAAAACGCATGGCACTCCTTGACTCTTCAATGCTCATTGTTGGTGAAACGGGCACGGGCAAAGAGCTGTTAGCTCATGCTTGTCACGCCGCGAGTGATCGCAGTAACAAACCTTTTATGACTTTAAGCTGTGCAGCATTACCTGATGACGATGCAGAAACAGAACTTTTTGGTGCGGGTTCAAAAGGCGAGAATAAAGCTAAGCGGGGTTTATTTGAATCAGCAGACGGTGGCACAATATTTCTAGATGAAGTGGGGGAGATGTCACCTAAATTACAAACTAAAGTACTGCGTGTCATTCAAGATGGTACTTTTCGTCGCGTCAATGACGAGGAAGAGATTAGGGTCAATGTCAGGATCATTAGCTCAACCAACTGTGACCTGCTTAGCATGGTTTCTACCGGCGATTTTAGAGAAGACCTTTACTACCGTTTAAATGTACTTGGACTAAATATACCTTCATTACGTGACCGACGTTCGGATATTATCCCTCTGGCTGAGTTTTTTATTGTAAAATTTGGTCAACGTATTGGTAAAACGATTGTCACTATGTCAGATGACTGTCGTGATTTTATCGAACATTATCCTTGGCCAGGTAATGTTCGTCAGCTCGAAAATGTATTAATTCGTGCGGTATCATTAATGGAAGGCAGTATTGTGATGACCTCTCATCTGCAATTACCTGCATATACACGTGAACATGGTTATCTAGAAAAGGAATTTGAAGGAACTTTAGATGCTGCGGTTAAAAGTTTTGAAGCTGATTTACTTAGAAAACTATACCCGGCTTATCCTAGTACTCGACAATTAGCGAAAAAATTAGGATTAAGCCATACCGCCATTGCAAATAAATTACGTGAATATGACATCAATAAAAAAACCGTTAAAATTTAAATAATTCATACAGATAACAAATAGAGATATAAAATGAAACTTTTTGGTTATTGGCGTTCGTCCGCTGCATATCGAGTAAGAATTGCTTTGCACTTGAAAAACATTGATTGTGAATCTGTACCCGTTCATTTAGTTAACAATGGCGGTGAACAGCACAGTGCAGCTTATATTGCACTTAATCCGACCCATTTAGTTCCAACGTTAATTGATGAGACAGTTGATGGCGACTTGGTATTAAATCAAAGTATGGCAATACTTGATTACCTTGATAATAAATACCCTCAACCACAGCTCTATCCCGAAAGTCTTTATGCTAAAGCACAAGTGCAAGCACTTGCCTTAGATATCGCGTGTGAAGTACACCCAGTAACAAACTTACGTGTACAACAATATCTTGTTAATACACTAGGTGCTGAAGATAGAGATAAATTAGCTTGGAGTCACCATTGGATGAGCATAGGTTTTGCTGCCTTTGAAGAAAAACTACAAAAGGTATCAGGAAAATATTGCTATGGTGATGATGTCACTATTGCTGATCTTTGCCTTGTTCCACAAGTTTACAATGCAAATCGTTTTAAAGTAGATATGTCAGCATTTCCGCTTATTAATGCCATTGTTGAGCGTTGCAACCAGTTACCCGCTTTTATAAAAGCACTACCAGAAAATCAAGACGATGCTATTTTATAATTGTTAAGTAATAATATAAAAAGATAAAAACTCAATTTCAAATAAAAGTTATTTTAGATCACGTATTCCCTTGCAACTTAGATGAAAACGAGTTGCAATGGTTATTCATCATGCATTCTTTAGATAAATTGAATATTAGGTACCTATGGAAGATCAAGCGCAAAAAGGTAAACAAACCTCCTGGGGCATTATTGCCGTTATTATTGCTATAGTGATAGCCGCCTTAGTTTGGTTATATATGTCATCGACAACCGAACAAGAAGTTGTTGAAGTGGCGCCAGTGGCTATCGTTAAAGCTGAAATTCCGCCCGAGCCTATAGTAGAGCCGATATTAACTGAAGAAGAAGTTTTTCCTTTAGTTGTGACAGACCCCGTCGTTGCTATTGAGCCTGAACCGATATTACCAACCTTAAATGAAAGTGATGTTTGGTTACAAGAAAAGCTACCAAGTTTTACCTGGCGTAAAGAACTGTTAAAGTTGGTCATTGATAAAGATATGATCCGCCGTTTTGTGGTATTCACTGATAATTTTGCACAAGGTAATATCGCTTACGCTCATAGTCCGTTAATTAAACCTAATACTAAATTTTTAGCAAATGAGGTTAGCAACGGGGCAAGTAGTGATTGGAAGTGGGATGAGTCAGCAGCGCGACGTTTTACACTTTATGTTGATTTACTGCGTTCATTTGACAGTGAAACACTGGTGCAGTCGTACTTTGAAATGAAGCCTTTGATTGATCAAGCTTATGCAGAGCTAGGCTATCCAGACGACAACTTTACTGAGGTTTTACATGATGCTATTACCAAGGTCTTGGATATGGAAATTCCAAAAGAATCATTAGACTTAGTTCGCCCCAGTGTGATGTTTCGCTTTAAAGATGAAAAAATAGAAGCCCTTGATGCTGCCGACAAACTGTTATTACGTTTAGGTAAAGAAAACCTATTGGTGATTAAATCAGTCTTATTAGAAATTAATGAACGGTTGGCACGCGAGCGTCCATAATTTAAAGGTAATTCCAAGCTAATTTCAAGGTGATTTTAGCTATACACCTGCTAGTGTGGTTAAAAAAACAGCGAACGATTTTATTTATATAACTAGCGCTTGCATCAAGCTAAATCTTTAGCCATAATTCGCGCCGTTGAAGTGAGAACGACAACTTTCTATGGTGACCCTTTCGGTCCCCTCGCAATGATACCCTGTGAACTCGGCCAGATCCGGAAGGAAGCAACCGCAGCAGACGACTCATGTGCCGAGGTGTGGCTGCTAGGGTTGCCACCACTCTTTTTATCAATCACTTACAATCTTTAGCTACCTTGCAACTTTCAGTACCAACTCTTTACGACTAAAATTCCCCATTTATACATTCGAGCCGGTATTTATCGCTAGCGAAATAATTCCATCTAAAGTCCCAAGAATATCCCGTAACAAACAAGCCAAGAAAATATCAACTTACCAACAGATGATTTTACTGGCAGCAATGTTATTTAAAGGGGGTATGATACTTTTCAGCCGTTAATAAATTATTTGCTAATGTCATCACACATTTATAAATCCTACTTGTAAGCACTGAAACGCTCAAAAATGAGTGTAAAGTCATAATGCAGGTGTATTTATGTCTTTATACTTTTAAGGCCATTTAAGTGGGTTAGCTGGTTTCTGATGAAGTAAAAAGTATTTAGCTAGTTAATGGCTAAAAAAAGGAATATTAATCGGTATTAAAACTTTAACGGTTTAGTAAAAGGGCAGGTCATCATTTGAAGGGAATGCTTAAGGGTAAAAGCAAGTGAGCATTGACTTGACCACTTGCCTTCTTAATAAATCAAAGAACAGTAGTTAAGTGTTATGAGTTTTCATAAACTCTATTGCCTTACTAATCGCAACTTTTACATTGTTTTCCATTTCAAAACGTTCTGAAGCAGGCAAGTAGAATGACATATCAACTTCATGTCTAATATAACGAGTGGGTAGTTGATTTAGCACTACACAGGTTAGGTCAGCAATAAAATCAGCTTCATATTTCTCTTCTAATTTTAGCGCGGCAAAATGTTGTACGACTAGTTTTTCATAATAGTTATGAATGTCATCAGATATTCTCATTCCAGCCCTCTTTTACGATTAAATAATAGATTAATTTATTGTTTGTTATTATTTAAGATTAATGCGAGATGAAGCAAAAAGCGAGTTATTTAACAGATATCATCGCGGTTTTTCTGAAACTTCTATTTCGCGCTCTATTTTTGAAATAGCTTGACGACATCGACCTAACCTTTGGTGAAGGGCAAGGACTTCATCCAATATTTTCTTTGCCTTGGCAGGCGTTGCGCTTTGACGAAGTTGCTCTCTTTCATTGAGCATAGCAAGTAAGCGGCGCTCAAACTCGTGGTGCTCTGCTAATTGCTGATAGAGCGCTTGACTGGATTTAAAGAGTTCTTTTGCCGCTTTTTTATAGCGCCTAGCGTTTATCGCTGTTAATCGGTATTGTGCTTCTTGATGAAGCCCTTTGTTTGATCTTATTGCATTGATTATTGATGATATTTGTTGCTCAATACCTTGTAATCTATTTTGCGATAGTTCTTTTTTTCCGCTCTTTAATAACCGAGCTAATTCGATAGTTTTACCACGTACCTCATCAACATATGCGCCTATTTTATCACTATTGGTGGCAAATAAAGCTTCTGAAAAGATATCTTTATCTTTTAAAAGATAATGTGATTTAGTCTGCTGATTTTCAGTATCAATAATTTTAGCCTGCTCAGCTAGACTATCTAAAACAGCTGTAATTCTGTCGATTGCTAATTGCATATTTGACGACCTCTTGACCTTGTTATTGAGTGAACCACGCATGATAAGTTAAATTTGCTGACATAGAAATAACGACGATGATGAAAACAGGACGAATAAAGCGGTTACCAAACTTTATTGCCCAATGTGCACCCACAGCAGCACCTAGCATGATAAATATACCCATCGAAATACCGATAATAAAATTAACATAACCAAAATAAATAAAGGTTAATAAACTACAGAAATTACTGACAAAATTAGTTGAACGCGCCAATCCGCAGCTCAGTAATATGTTTATTTTGTAGAGTGCACTTGAGGATGCGGTCCAAAATGCCCCGGTTCCAGGGCCGGCGAAGCCATCGTAAAATCCTAAGAGTAAACCCTGAATACTTTGGGTGATTTTTAAACGAAAAGTTAACGCAGGTAGCCCCTTTAACTCAGTGACAATGGTTTTAGAAAACAGGGTGTAAATGGCAGTGATAACGATAACAATAGGAATAAATTTTTCTAGAAAATCACCTGACAAATAGCCAACAGCAAACGTGCCCGCAACAGCACCTATCGCCGTATATAAAATAGATAAACGCCAAAATTTGGGATCAAATAGCTTTTTACGATAAAAAGTCACTGAAGCGGTTAATGAACCAAAAGTAGCGGCAAGCTTATTGGTACCTAAAGCAAGATGTGGTGGTAAACCGGCCGAGAGTAATGTTGGAACAGTTAGCATACCACCACCGCCAGCTATTGCATCAATGAGTCCTGCGATAAATCCAATGGCACATAAAGTGAACCATATTTCAAAATTAAAAGTTGAATCTATAAACATAAATAAATATAGGTAAATTAGTGCTATAGGCGAATAGTAGCACGGTTTTAATCTTTAAATATGTCAAATTACCAACCTTTTTTTTATAAATATTATCAATATTTCAATAAATAAATTTGACTTAGTACGAATGAATTAGTAAAACTAATAGGAGCAAATATATTTACAGAAAATTGTGTTTGTTTAGTCGCCTAATTTATTCAGAAAGTTACTGCAAATCACTTATGATTTTTTTAACTTAATGTTTATTTTTTGTAACGAAACCAGCAAATTTATGTAATTTGCTGGTAATTAGCAGCCTTTTTTATGTACCTAGTTGACAGCAACGCTGTCGTCTGGGAGTATTGCATTGTTTTATTCTAGAGAAATAAAAACTTAAAATGGCAGATTATTAAATTTGCGTTAACATCTCCATGTTATCCACATTCAATAGCAATTGGTTGGGAACTATGTCCAAATTTAGCAACAAGAAAAGCCTTATCGCTTCGACGATAATTGGCGCACTAGCATTAACAGCAAGCAACTTCGCTTCTGCAGATGCATTATCAGAACTACAAAAAGCAGAAGCTAGCACTTTTCAAGCTTCTAAAAAATCACAACAAAAAATCAATAGTATTTATGAACAAACTATTGAGCTTTTAGGTGAATATCGTTTAACTGTTGATGAAGCTGAAACTTTATCTCAATACAATGATCACATTCAATTGATGGTTAATGACCAACTTGCGAATATCAAATCTTTAGAAGATCAGATCGCTGGTATTGACAAAACTAAACAAGGTATCGTTCCTCTTATGTATAAGATGATTGATACGTTAGACAAGTTTGTAGCGTTAGATATTCCTGTGAATATTGAAAATCGTAAAGAGCGCGTTGCTAATTTACGTGACGTGTTAGGCGCTTCTGATATTTCAGTATCTGAACAGTTTCGTTTAGTACTTGAAGCTTACGAAATTGAAGCAAACTACGGTACTGTTTTTGCAGCTTACCAAGGTGAGCTAGACTTAGGCGACCGTACAATTACTGCTGATTTCGTTCATATGGGCCGTGTAGCTCTTGTTGCTCAATCACTAGACATGAAAAATGTTTGGGTTTGGAACAATGAAACACGCGGTTGGGAAGCATTAGGCGATGAATACTTAAAGCCTACTAAAGATGCAATCGCTATGGCGCGTAACCAATTACCAAAAGATTTGACTAAATTACCAGTATTTGCAGCGGGAGCGAAATAATGAGAAAAATTATTAATTTTGTAATGCTTGCTGCGTCAATGACTGTAGCAACTTCAGCCGTAGCTAATGACTTGGATGATTTATTAAAACAAGTTAAAAACGATCGAATTTCTGAAGGCAAGCTTGATAAAGCGCGCGAAGCAGAGTTCACTTCAGCTCGTGCAGACAAGCAAGCACTTTTGAATAAAGCTAAGAAAGAATTAGCTAATCAAAATACACGTAACGACCGTTTAACTAAAGAATATGCTGCTAACGATATTACTATCGCGCAACGTTCAGTTGAATTAGACAACGCTAAAGGTACTCTTGGCGAAATGTTTGGTGTTACTCGTGCTGCTGCCGCTGATGCTTACGGTCAAATCGTAACATCAATTGTAAGTGCTGAATTTCCTGGACGTGGCGCAACATTAGATGTTATTGCCAACTCTAAGAAAATACCTGAACTTGAGCAACTTGAAGAGTTATGGATTGCTTTACAAACTGAAATGACTCAATCGGGTAAAATTTCACAGTTTAGCGCTGAAGTAACAAGCTTAGATGGTTCAACCTCTACGCAAACTGTTACACGTATTGGTACTTTTAACTTAGTATCTGCTGACGGTTTCTTAAACTACAATGATGAAGTTGGTCAAATTCAACCTTTGGCTAAACAGCCAGCGGGTTATATTTCTAGCACAGCTTCTGATTTCTTTGGTGAAACTTCTGGCTACCATCCTCTATACGTAGATCCTTCACGTGGCGGTATCTTAGCCCTTGAAACTCGTAAGAAAGTTCTTATGGAGTTCTACCATGAAGGTGGCACTGTTGGTTATGCAATCACAGTATTACTTGTTATTGGTTTCTTAATTGCTTTAGAGCGTATGATTTTCTTAACGACTATTAGCTCTCGCATCAAGACTCAAGAAAAGAATATTGAACAGCCTAATGATAACAATCCACTAGGACGTTTAATCAAGGTTTATCACGAAAACAAAAATGTTGACGCTGAAACACTTGAACTTAAACTTGATGAAGCTATTTTACGCGAAACACCGAAAATCGATCGCGGTATCAACTTAATCAAAATGTTTGCTGCTATTGCTCCATTAATGGGTCTATTAGGTACAGTAATCGGTATGATTATGACTTTCCAAACGATTACATTGTTTGGTACAGGCGACCCGAAAATAATGGCTGGTGATATCTCTCTTGCACTTGTAACAACTGCATTAGGTCTAATTTGTGCATTACCACTTATCTTAATCCACAGCGTTGTTGCGGGTAAAAGTAAGTCAGTATTGCAAAAGCTTGACGAGCAAAGCGCAGGATTAATTGCTGCCATTGCTGAGAAGGAGTCTAAATAATGTTATTCCTGATAGAGCTTTGGGAATCTGTCAGGAGTTTTATTGCGACAGGTGGTAACGTATTATATGTTGTTGCCTTCGCTCTCTTACTGATGTGGGTAATGATGATTGAACGCTACTGGTTCTTATCAAGAATTTATCCTGCAATGAAAGACGATATCGTCAATCGTTGGGATGCACGCCAAGATACTACATCTTGGTATGCCCATCGGATTAGAGATACTTGGATCTCCGAAGCGACAGAATTACTAGAGCAACGTATGCTCACAATTAGAACCTTAGTGGCAATGTGTCCACTGATTGGATTGCTAGGTACAGTCACCGGTATGATTGGTGTGTTTGAGACAATGGCTCAACAAGGTACAGGTAATCCGCGTCTGATGGCTGCTGGTATATCAATGGCTACTATCCCGACAATGGCGGGAATGGTTGCTGCGTTATCAGGAGTGTTTTTCAGTACAAGGTTAGACGCTAAAGTTAAACTAGCAAAGGCTAAACTGATTGACAGTTTACCTCATCACTAGAGAGATATTCGAATGGCACGTAAACGTATTCGTGAAGACGAAGAAGCAGTAATTGATATGACACCGATGCTAGACATCGTATTTATCATGCTGATCTTCTTCATAGTAACCACTTCATTTGTAAAAGAAGCTGGTATTGAAGTTAACAAACCTAAAGCCGCTAACCAAAGCAAGCAAAAATCAGCTAACATCTTTATTGCTGTTAGAGAAAATGGCGAAATTTGGTTAGATAAACGTCGCGTTGATGTCGAACGTGTTGCTGCTAACATTGAAAAATTATTAGCAGAGCAACCAACTGATGTTGTTATCATTCAAGCAGACAAAGATGCAAAACATGGCATAGTTGTTAAAGTGATGGATGCGATTAAAGATGCAGGTATAGATAGAATTTCTATTGCTGCAGCGAAGGGGTAGTCTATGGTTCGCTTTTTAGTTTCATTACTACTAGGCGCAGCGGTTACTTTTGCACTATTTTCTTTTATGGCTTTTCTTGTTTCAAGTGGTGACATGACGAAACAAGATCCATTAGATAATATTATTGTAGAAGTTAATACTACGCCGCCTAAGTCAGCAGCAGAACGTCGACAGCGTGTACCGCCGCCGCCGCCACCGCCGCCAAAAACGCCACCTAAGCCTCAAGCTCCAGAGCCTGAAGCTAATAACAACTCAGGTGGACTAACGTTTAATATGCCTAGTGTGCAATTATCTGGTGCTAATTCAGGTATGTCTGCTCCGGGAGCTGGTTTTGGACGTGACGGTGATGCATCGCCAATCGTACGTATTGACCCTAAGTATCCACAGCAAGCCGCTCGTGATGGTAAAGAAGGCTGGGTTAAGCTTTCATTTACCATTACCGAACTTGGTGGTGTTGAAGATGTTGAAGTCATCGATTCAGAACCGAAACGTATATTTGACAGAGAGGCTAAACGCGCTTTGAAAAAATGGCGTTACAAGCCAAAAGTTGTTGACGGTGTTGCTCAACGTCGTCCTGGTTTAACGGTACAACTAGACTTTAGTATGAATAAGGAGTAATCAGAATGAATAAGATTTTTATATCTATATTGATCATAGGTTCAGTAACGATTGCTCATTTGCCTTTATCTCCTGTAGCTTATGCTATAGGGGAAGAACAGAGTGAGAGACAAGAGCGTAAAACACAGCTTGTTGGTCCAACTGTTGGTAAAAAGGTAGCCAAAGCTTTTGAAGCTTACGGCGTTGAAGCTGAAGATGGTTCTAACATCGATAATGCTCTGACTTTGCTTTTAGAAATAAATGCAAAAAAAGATTATGATATTGCTTTTTTAGATCGTTTTATTGGCGTGATGTATGCGCAGAAAAGTGACGAAAAGAATGCAATTATCTACCTTAACAAAGCACTTGCACCTGATATCTTAAATGAGAAAGAGCATGCCGACTCACTGAAACTAGTGGGTGACTTGCAGATGCAAGTACAAGGCTATAAAGAAGCGCTTGTTGCTTATGATGCTTGGATGAAGTTTACAGGGGAAACTGATGGTAATGTTTGGATCAAAATAGCTCAGGCTAATTTAGAACTTAAACAATACGCTAAGGTTATTCCTGCTGCCGATAATGCTATCGCGGTTTTTGGTGATAAGAAAAACCAAAACCCACATGTTCTTAAATTAAACTCTTATTATGAACGTAAGATGTTTAAAGAATGTGTTGAAGTTTTAGAAACAGCAGTGCAATTATTCCCTGAAGTTAAACTATTTTGGACTCAATTAGCCTCGTTTTATGCGATGGTTGAAGATTACCCAAAAAGTTTACAGACATTGGATCTAGCTTATAAGCAAGGCTATCTTGATAAAGAAAACGAAATTAAGATGCTTGCTAACTTGTATGCTCAAAGTCAAATTCCACATAAAGCAGCTGTTTTAATGGAAAAGTATATTGATTCGGGCGTTGTACCTCGTGATGACAAAAACCTCTTTACTTTAGCTAACAGCTGGCATGCTGCTCAGCATATAGGTAAAGCTGCTGCTTACTACGGTGAATTAGCCAAAATGACTAATTTATCTAAGCATTACAGCAAGCAAGGTATGTTGTTAAATCAAGATGAGCAATTTGCTAAAGCGATAGTTGCTTTAAAGAAAGCCATCGAGATTGGTGTTAGTAACGAAGGTCGCTTGAACCAAAGTATTGCAGAATCATACTTTTATCTTGAAAATTATAAGCAAGCCAATGTTTATGTACAAAAAGCATTAAAAGACCCTAAGTCACGTAGAACGGCTAAAGGTTGGGTTACTTATATCAAAGATACCGCAGCACGTAAGAACGTTTCTATTTAACTTCTTTTGTCTTTGCGTTAAAAACCAGCCTTATGGCTGGTTTTTTTATCGCTAAAATTCCTTCAATTCAAAAGATACTTCGTTAAATTTAGTTGATTATCCTTGATAAATTTTTAGACTGACCGCCTCATTAAAATAATTGAGCCCTTGTATAGTGTGAAAGCACATAATGTTTAAGACTACCAATCACTAAATGAGATTGGCTTCTAATGATCACTTTTGCCACTTTGAAGACATTCGCATTTTATAATACATACTAAAATTTTTTGTATATTTTGATATACGCGGACATGATTGAACATTCATATTACTTTGGAGTGTGCCCGATAGCGGTCGTTGACATGTTTGTATTGCATGATTTATTGCAGCTCGTCCACCTTGTATAAAGTAGACTAAAATGTCAGCTTTTTTTACAGCATATAATACATTGCACTGCAAATATGTATATTTCCGAGGTGTAAATATGTATATTTCCAATCTAACATTAGATTTTGCTCTATATTTTGAGTTTTTAATTAGCTAGTGTCCATTTTTTTTACACTTATTATTTCAAAATTAATATTACTTTTAGTTACACATTTTAATCGCATTTTATTCATACAATTAGGCTTTACCAATTCTGAATGGCGCAAAAAATGCCTATAACCGTACGGATGAGGATGTGTTAAATAGCTTCCTATCTCCCGTTAACTATTCGAGAGTTTTAGTTAAGTTGTACCGGGTACTTGCAACTATAAAGGAGTCAATTATGAAAATTTTAACTTTGGCAGTAGTGTTCGTATTATTAGCTTTCAATTCTAATGCTACCAAGTACGAGTTTATTGCAACAGATAGTAATATTGAGACAAAAATGTGTGTGTTTGCTGGAAATAATAATAAAGATGGATTAAAAAATGCACTGAGATTGCGTATGATTAGTTCTGCGATTAATTCAAAACGCTTTGCTGTTAATTCTGTTACTTGTAATGATATGGTAATGGCGCATTTTGCCCATAAATATGATGCGTTAGATACTTTTTCGTATTTAAACCATTTTACCTCCAAAAAAGATAAAATACCTACCACAAGTGTTGAAATAAAAGATATCGCAGCCGTTTTTAATCACAAAAATGAAGAGATTAAAATCATTTATGTCGGCTCGGCTAAATAAATAGCATATTGAAAATTTAGAGTTAAACTTTTATAACTTACTATAAAGTTTAACTCTTCATTCAATAAGTTAATGTTAAGTTTAGCATACAAATATCTGCTTCTTACCATTGGATATAAATTACTGAAATATCTATCTGTCAGTTTTCTTACCCAAAAGCTGAGCAGTAATTAGAATCTATTTAATAATCCAGAATGACTATTTTGTAGCAGAATTTAGCGTCTATATATTGAATGCCAAGTAAAACTATAAACTTGCAGACGTTATGGTTTTGTTTTCATTATATAATTTTATTTTGTTTTTTATACCGTGAAATCAGTCTCAAAACTGATTTTAGGTATGTCCGCTATGGCAATGATTATTTAATTAGCTGTTTGCCTGCTTAAGACAACTAACGGGTGTATAGTGACATCAACAAACATTCAACATTTTAAAATTTTACTCCTTATTTGCGCACAAAGTGATCCTAAATATTCCGGTTTATCTCAAGTATTATGACTGAACCGTCGTCTTTTCAAAAGTTATCAAGACACCCATGATAAATTTGCTAGAGTATAATAATTACCAATATCATCTGAACTTACAATAAACGGTTGAGTTAAAATTAAACTAATTGAGATATAAAATGAAAATTAACAATCTTTTGATACTTGTAATTATCTGTTTTATTACTGCTTGTCAGGGGGATTCAGAAGAAAAAGCAGAGCCAATAGCTGAACAAAAATATTTACTGGCTGTGGTTTATGATAACAACGCATGGGGGGCAAGTCATGCTGGAATTTTTGTTGATATTCAAGGCAACTTTTATCATTATTATCATAATAAAGGGAAGAATGACGGTTATCTTTCTGTAGATGATGTGGCAGAGCAGTCAGAAATTGAACTCACTAAAGTGATGGGTGGGGCTGGTACTTTACTTGAAACTATAGATATTGAAGCTGTCAAGGACATTCAAAGTATTGCTAGCCAGGTGACTTCTCAAAATTTTACTGAATTGCAAAAACGTTGTTCTGACGCTGGAAGTATTCGTTTTTTGAGCTTTAAGTTTAATAATGAAACAGAGCTTTATACCCCCTACCTTTTGGAAAGGAGAGGGGGAGGAGCTGAAGTCAACCTTTCACCTGCGGCCAAAGAGTTAGTCGATTGGTTAGAGGGAAAATCAAAAGACTATCAGTTAGGTCTTGATTCAGATGATTGCAGTTATATACATGAAGATTAACATTATATGACCTTGCTTTCGGCAAAGTTATTATAAGTGCTATGGCGCAATGGGGGCGTTAGCGCCATAGAAATATTCCTCTAATGTCAGTTACCTTTGAATATAGCTGACATAAAAGCTGGGTCATTGGGGTAGCTATTTCAACAAAAATTTATCAATTAAAAATCAATCCAAAATTGTCCGCTTTTGGCTAATCAGTGACCTAAAGAACAAACCATAGTTAATGTCAGGAATGCGCACAAAGTGATCCTAAATATTCCGGTTTATCTCAAGTATTATGACTGAACAGTCGTCTTTTCAAAAAGCCATCTTAACTGCATCCCCTTAAAAACCACCAAGTGTAAATGAGTCTAATATCAATCATTATGTGTATGCACAATCACCATGATTTATCATTGATCCAGATCAACTTTTAGTAGAAATAAATCTTGTTGTCGGCTAGAATGCGCGCTGAATATTTTCAAGTTAACGAGATCAACATGTCACACGGCGAAGACTTCAAAGACAGCTCATCTATATTTCATTTATTAGCAGCGATTATTGTATTAGTTTCAGCGCCACTTTTGCCTATGGTAATGGGTTGGTTCACTCTGCTTTCAAATTAGTATTTTCTCGTTTAATTAAAATAAGAAGTATTAATACTATGGTTATATTACTCGCTGATGATAAGCAGAACGTTTTAGATTTTATTACCCCGTTACTCGAACAACAGGGTCATATCGTTGAAATTGCAGGCAATGGTTTAGCTGCCTTTGAAAAGGCGCAACAACAGCATTTTGACCTCTATATTATTGACCATCTTATGCCTTTTATGAACGGTATTCAGTTAAGTAAAAACCTTCAAAAAAAACCTTTTACCGTTAACACTCCTATAATATTCATGACTACTCAAAACACTACTGATGTCATCGCTTTAACTCGTTCACTCTATTTTCATGCCATTATTGCCAAGCCTATTAATGAAAACAGTTTGTTAAATGCAGTAAATGAAATAAATCAATTAAATAATACCAATACAAGTCGTTATTCACTGTAAATCATCGTACTTTTGCTTTATTCTTTAGCCATGATAAATTTTTACTTTTGATATGCTAACGATGACCGATACAGAACTCTCTCTTTTACAAAACTCTATTCACGCCGTACCTGATTATCCTAAACCAGGCATTTTATTTCGTGATATTACCGGCTTACTTGATGATCCGGCTGCTTACCAGTTAACCATAGATTTATTTGCTGCTAAATATAAAGATTCTGGTTTTACTAAGATTCTTGGTACTGAAGCTCGTGGCTTTTTTTTTGGTGCACCTTTGGCATTAGCGCTTGGTATTAGCTTTATTCCTGTCCGCAAACCAGGCAAGTTGCCAAGAGCGACAATTAGCCAAAGTTACCAACTTGAATATGGAACAGACACCTTAGAAATTCATCAAGATGCACTAACCGCAGATGATAAAGTTTTGATAGTTGATGATCTACTTGCCACCGGTGGCACTGTCGAAGCAACATTCATGCTTGCTAAAAAGCTTGGTGCAGAAGTTACAGATGCTGCATTTGTTATTTCATTACCTGATTTAGGCGGTGAAAAACGTTTAACGGATCTTGGCTTATCGATTTATTCTTTACTGCAATATAACGGCGATTAGGCAGTCATATGAGTTATCAAGTATTAGCACGTAAATGGCGCCCTAAAAAATTCACAGAATTAGTGGGTCAAGAGCATGTTGTCACTGTGCTAGTTAACGCACTAGAGCAGCAACGTCTTCATCATGCCTATTTATTTACCGGTACTCGTGGTGTCGGTAAAACAACGATAGCTCGAATTTTTGCTAAAAGCTTGAACTGTGAACAAGGGATAACTTCAACGCCTTGCGGTGTTTGTGATACATGCCAAGATATTGACCAGGGCCGTTTTATCGATTTACTTGAAATTGATGCGGCTTCTAAAACAAAGGTTGATGATACTCGTGAAATACTTGATAACGTTCAATATGCACCGACACGTGGTCGTTATAAAGTTTATTTAATTGATGAAGTACATATGTTGTCTCGTAGTAGCTTTAATGCGTTATTAAAAACGCTTGAAGAGCCACCTGAACATGTGAAGTTCATTTTAGCGACCACAGATCCTCAAAAGCTACCGGTAACCGTGTTATCTCGTTGCTTACAATTTCACTTAAAAGCATTAACCGTCGGCCAAATTGAGCAAAAGACTCAGCAAATTCTTACCGCTGAAAACGTCTCAGTTGAACCCGGTGCTTTAACCTTATTAGCTAAAGCCGCTCGCGGCAGTATGCGTGATTGTTTAAGTTTAACCGACCAAAGTATCGCGCAAGGGCAGGGAAGTATTACTCTCGCCAATGTTCAACAGATGTTGGGCGGTGTCGATCAAAATTGGGTTTTTAAAATACTGATAAGCTTATTAAAGCAAGATCCTAAAGCGCTAATGCTACTTTCTCTCGATATAGCCTCATACGCACCTAATTACAGCCGCTTAACGGCAGAGCTTATTCAGTTACTCCATCAAGTTGCTATGACGCAAGTTGTTGGTCAACACTTTGATTTGTCACCTGAGCATAACCAATTGGTTGATAAGTTCAGTAAAGCAATGAGTGCTGAAGATATTCAACTTTATTATCAAATAGTGCTGAATGGCCGTAAAGACTTACCTTATGCGTCTGATGAACAAGCAGCCTTTGATATGCTTTTACTGAGATTATTAACATTTACACCAATCAAAAATAGCGAAAGTTTACCCGATACTCAGGTCAGTCAAACCAGCGACTTTGACGATGTAAGCTTTGCTAAAAGCAATATTAATAAACCTGATAATTTTATTGCGTCTTCTTTAGTTGAGCAACCCCTAGTCGAGCAACCATCAGTTGATCAGCCTATAGCCGATTTAGCTGAAAGTAGACCAAACCTTATAACGGGTAATGCTTCGCCAGTAACAACAAGTCCTTTAGAAGAACAATCTATGATTACTGCGCCTGAGTACTTTGCTGTACCCGAAGCGCCCTTAGAGCAAGAGCATCCTGCGATGTCTCCCTCTATAGACTCAGCTGAAGAAAGTAGACCCAACCTTATGACGGGCAATGCTTCGCCAGCAACAGCAAGCCCTTTAGAAGAACAATCTATGATTACTGCGCCTGAGTACTTTGCTGTACCCGATGCGCCCTCAGAGCAAGAGCATCGCGCAATGCCTCCCTCTATAGATTTAGCTGAAATAGCCCCAAATATCGATACGCCTACTTCTCAATCGCCTATAGAAAAAGCTATAGCGACCCGGAACATGTTACGTAGTCGAAAAAAAGGGTTGGAAAATAGCGCAAAAAAGTCAAATGACGCTAAAGGGCGTCAAGACACAAAGAGTCCAGATGTTCTTGAAGCAATAACTCAAGAAGAGCCTCGTTCAGATGTTCCTGCATTAACATCTATTTCTGAGCAGGCTTTTGATGTTAGTGCGATAGACCCAGCAAAAATACGCTCTGCTAATCAAGTCGACAAATGGGCAAATATGATTGACGCCATGTCGTTAACAGGGCGACTGCGTCAATTGGCAATACATGCAACCGTTGATGAAAGGTCTACCGACGATTTATTGCTACTTAACTTAAATCAAGCGACTAAACATTTAAACAGTGATGTTGCTCATAAAAAGCTAGAACAATGCATCTCTGATTTTTTACAACGAAAAATTACGGTAGAATTGACTATTGTCGATGAGACCTCGCATGATCCGTATCAAATTCAATCACATATTAATGATAAACGTTATGACTATGCGAAAGAATTATTACAAAATGATGAAATCATTATTGGTTTGAAAACTCATTTTCAAGCACAATTAGATGAAAATTCGATTGTAGCATTGTAACTGCTACTTGATATTTGTCGCGTTAAGATCTATCTTTGGCGGCAACAGAACTTTGGAGAAAAAATTATGATGAAAGGTGGCATGGGCAACTTAATGAAACAAGCCCAACAAATGCAAGATAAAATGGCTAAAGCTCAAGAAGAATTAGCTAAAATGGAAGTTATTGGTGAGTCAGGTGCCGGCATGGTTAAAGTGACTATGACAGGCGGACACAGTGTTCGACGTGTTGAAATTGACGACAGCTTAATGGCAGATGATAAAGATATGCTTGAAGATTTAGTTTCAGCCGCGTTTAACGATGCCGTTCGTCGCGTTGAAGCACAAAATAAAGAAAAAATGGGCGCTCTAACAGGTGGTATGCAATTACCTCCTGGGATGAAAATGCCTTTTTAAGCTTTACTCTTAATAAAAATGGCACCTTTAAGGTGCCATTTTTGTTTGGGCAAGGATTTAAGATAACACTCAAATAGATTTGGCACGTCGTTTATAATAGAGTTTCAATAAACTGTCGGTTTAGTGCGTTTTGGAGCATTCTGTTTATTAGTCCCAGGCCCAGGTTAAAGGATAGCGCCGGCTAGTTTTCTATATAAAGGGCTATGATTTACTGTAATGCCGTGGCAACTGCGCCGCTTTATAGTTAAATATTGTTTGCTTGTGTCCAATCTTTGAGCTTTTCTAAAATATCTAATGCGGTACGGCCAAAGTCGGTGATTTCATACGCGACGGCAATAGGACGATCGCTAATAACTTCACGCGTTACTAAGCCTTGAACTTCTAATTCTTTAAGGCGTTGATCAACCATCTTTTTACTTGCGCCTCCTAACATGCGAGATAATTCGTTAAAGCGTACGGGTCCATCTTTTAAATGCCAAAGAATAGAGGCTTTCCACTTCCCCCCTAAAACGCGCATACCTCGCTCAATCAGACAGGGTTCTTCACAGCTTTGTGAATTTATTTTTTTTACGTTACTTATTGTTTTTATTGTTTTTGTAATCATTATTCTATTTTTATCTTAGTGGTTACTAAAAGTATACTGGTTGCTTTAATTAACCACTCTAGCATAATGTGAGTATATAGCCAATTTACTCTCTCGATGCATTAATTTTAATGCAATCTTAGGAAACTATTTTAT
Organism: Colwellia sp. BRX9-1; assembly: GCF_014077195.1. NCBI lineage: Bacteria > Pseudomonadati > Pseudomonadota > Gammaproteobacteria > Alteromonadales > Colwelliaceae > Colwellia > Colwellia sp. BRX9-1. The sequence goes on along the minus strand of NZ_JACGVM010000002.1, from coordinate 159,113 downwards.
GCCAAAACTTATCTCATACGATCCCATTAATAGAGCGCCTTTAGGCGAAGTCCCTGTTACTCAAACCCCACAAATGACAGCGGTTGTGTTACGTGCACAGCAAGCGCAAAAAGCTTGGTCGGCACTGTCTCTTGAACAACGTCAACAAAGTGTAGACAAGGCCTATAAAGGGCTGGCTATGGTTGAAGACGAACTGGCATTATTAATTAGCCAAGAAATGGGCAAAGATCACCGAAGAGCAAGTTATGAAGTGGCGGGTACCGTTCAGAACGCCTCTTATTTTACTGAAGAAATAGTGCAAGCGCTCAAAAGTGAGGCGATAACAAACAATGCGCAAATGCAATATCGCCCCTTAGGTGTGGTTGCGGTTATATCGCCTTGGAATTATCCACTGGCCATGGCGAATAACTTGCTGTTACCTGCATTAATTGCCGGTAACAGTGTGGTGTTAAAACCATCAGAAGAAACACCTTTGGTTGCTGAACTTTTTGTCAATACACTCAATAAATTATTACCTGAAAACGTATTACAAATAGTGCACGGTAATGCAGATACGGGCAAAGCTTTAGTTGAAGCCGATATTAATATGGTCGCCTTTACCGGTTCACTCGCGGCTGGCAAGCATATTATGGCAAGTGCAGCAGCAGGGCTTAAACGCTTAGTTATGGAGTTGGGGGGTAACGATCCGCTTATTGTGATGGCAAACGCAGATATTAACAAAGCGGTACAATTTGCTGTTGCAAGTTCTTTTGAAAATGCCGGGCAAATGTGTACGTCTACCGAGCGCATTTATGTTGATGAGCAGATCGCCGATGAATTCGAACAGAAAGTTACGGCTTTAGCTAATCGTTATCAAGTGGGCGCTTGGGATCAAAAACATGTCAACTTTGGCCCGATTGTTAATCCTAAGCAGCATGCTCATGTTTTATCGCAACTTAAAGATGCACACGCTAAAGGTGCAAAATTTTTATTAGGGACACATCACTACGAGTTGCCTTATATACAGCCTACTGTTGTCACTGGTATTACCGCTAATATGCTTTTAGAGCAAGATGAAACCTTTGGCCCTGTGGTGGCTATTAGTCGCTTTAATGAGTTGTCTGAAGCGGTTGAACGAGCCAATGCCAGTTCATATGGTTTAGGTGCTGTGGTTTTTGGTCATGATGGTGCTAATAAGGTTGCAGAGCAAATGGAAGCGGGGATGGTCGCTATTAATCAAGGCGCTGGAGGCCTTGGACCTTGGGTTGGGGCGAAACAAAGTGGTTTTGGTTTTCATGGCACGGCAGCTGGTCATCGCCAGTTTAGCCAGTTACGCATTATCAACCAATAGCAATACACTATGGTCAGCACAACCCTTTAACTAAGCAAATGCGTTAAGGCCAGTATACCCATTATTGAAAGAGTAAAATATGAAAGAAACAATAGACACAAACACTGACTTTTTTGTCGCCGCATTAGAAGCCGGCGCAGAGCACCCGGCTTTACCTGCATGGGGGAACCGTCAGGTTAATCCTGCTAATTTGAGCAAAGATTTTGATATCAGTCATATTGAACGTCGAGAACTGATAGAGGTGCCTGGAGCATTTCAATTATTGAATGTCTTGAGCAAAGATGAGTGCGCGCAGCTTATCGATATTAGTGAACAATTAGGTTTCTTGCCAGATGCTGCCGTTTCTTTGCCGCGCAGTGTTCGACACAATGACAGTTTAACCTGGATAGTTGATGAACAAACTGATGGCACTATTTGGCAACGAATTGCGCATTTAATGGACGACCGACAGGCTATTTTTGGTGGTCGTAAAGCGTTGGGGATCAATGCTCGTTTTAGATTCTATCGTTATAACCCTGCTGACTACTTTAAGCCTCATTCTGATGGCTCTTGGCCGGGTAGTCGCATTATTGGTGACGAGCTAGTCACTAATGCTTATTCTGACCGATATAGTGAAATGACTTTTTTAATCTTATTAAGTGAAGACTTTCAAGGTGGAGAGACACGTTTTTTAGTCAATGCTGATGATCCCAACCAGCCAGCATCAAGAAATGACAGGGTTAAAAATGTCGATGTTCGAACCCCAGTAGGCGGTATATTATGCTTTCCTCATGGTATGCATCCTTTACAATGTATTCATAGCTCTCTACCTATTACTGAGGGGATTAAATATATCATTCGCAGTGATGTTTTATTTGAATTATAAGTGTTTCTCAATGGCCAAGTCGCTTTATATTTACGTGTGTAAAAAGTGCTTTGTCGTCGGTAGAGCAAATCTAATAACTTTTAAGGTGACTGCTTATTGAACACGTAAAGAATATCAGTCAATATAGCTGAGATATTTTGTCAGATGAGCATTAGCCTTATTGACGCGCTTATTTTTAGTCTTGCCATGGATAGAAAAAGTAAAATTGGATATACCTTATGATTGAAATGCCCTTTGATAATTATATGTCTTACACTATAGGTATAGTGGTATTTTTTATGGGTGTGTATTTAACAAAAAATATTAAGTTTCTCCGAGATTTTAATATTCCAGAGCCAGTAACGGGGGGCTTGCTTGCTGCTTTATTTATCTATGCAGTCTATATTTTCACGGGTAGCGAAATAGCGTTTGACTTATCAACCCGAGATCGACTGTTAGTCTATTTTTTTACCGCTATTGGGCTCAACGCTAGGTTTTCTGATTTAGTTAAAGGGGGAAAACCTCTGCTGATATTATTAGTATTAACCCTGTCTTTTATTGTGATCCAGAATGTTGTTGGCATAACCAGCGCAATACTTCTTGATTTACCATCAACCATTGGCGTGTTGGCTGGCTCGGTTTCTTTAATTGGAGGTCATGGCACAGCAATAGCTTGGGCTCCCGATGCTGTTGAACTTGGAGTACCTAATGCTCTTGAAATAGGTGTTGCAGCTGCTACGCTTGGACTTGTTGTAGCGAGTTTAGTTGGTGGACCTATTGCTAAATATTTATTGGCTAAGTACCAGCTTTCAAGTGAATCAACAGCAAAGCCTTCTATCGGTATTGCTTATCATAAAACGGATACAGAGTCCTTTAGCCACCTGAGTTTTATGGCGGTATTACTGGTTATTCATATTTGTATCATTATTGGTTTTTTTGCCAATAAGATGTTTATGGAGATGGGTTTAAAATTACCGCTTTTTGTGACTTGCCTGTTAGCAGGAATTTTACTGTCCAACACGGTTCCTCATCTCTTACCTAAATTACATTGGCCCGCTAGAACTCGCTCATTGGCCATCGTTTCTGACTTTTCATTGAGCCTATTTTTAACTATGTCACTGATGAGTATGCAACTTTGGACCCTAGCTGATTTAGCCGGACCATTATTTATAATTTTAGGTGTACAGACCTGTGTTGCGGTGTTATTTATTATTTATATTTTATTTCCATTAATGGGGCGAAACTATCAAGCCGCTGTTTTAAGTGCCGGCTTTGGTGGTTTTGCGCTGGGGGCAACACCAACCGCTATTGCTAATATGACGGCGGTGACTAAAGCGCATGGCGCTGCACCAATGGCTTTCATTATATTACCTTTGGTCGGTGCATTTTTTGTTGATATTACTAATGCCTTTATCATCAGGATAGCCCTAAATTTTTAAAGCGCATTGACTTTGCCTACATCGAGAAAGTTTAGCGTTAGCGACTTATTGGCTTTTAAAACGGCTGTAACTGTTCGCTTTGTTTGTCTACTTAAAGGAATACTCTAATGAAAAATCCGCTGCCATTGGCATTTATATTAATTTTTGTTTCGACATACGTAAGTGCTAAGCAAGATAAAGCGTCATGCGTCATGAAGTTGTTTACCCTTGGCGCTGAATCGATGACACTTGGTGAAATTAGATCTGTTTGTGCTAGCCAAGAAAATGATATCACTAGACAACAAAAAAAGACCGAGCAAACAGAATTACAGAGTAGAACAGGCGGTATTACCGATAGAATAAAACGTGAGAAAATGACTGAGTTTGAACCTTATGTGCTTACTCCTCATAGAATGAATTTTGTATTGCCAGCAATGACAACAAATAAAGTGAACAAGCAAGCATATAGATCCTTTGAAGGGTATGAAGACAACTTAGAAAATGTTGAAGCAAAATTTCAACTAAGCCTTAAAGTCCCCTTAAATTATGACAAAATATTTATAGAAGGCGATGGGCTTTACGCAGCTTTTACCTTAAGTGCCTGGTGGCAAATTTATGCGAGTGGCATTTCTAAACCCTTTCGAGAAACAAATTATCAGCCAGAAATATTCTATCTTGCACCGCTTAACTGGCATCCATTTGGAGGTAATACGGGCTTTATTGTCGGGGTAGAGCACGAATCTAACGGGCGAGCACAAGACTTATCACGTAGTTGGAATCGTATTTACACACATATCCTTTTTGAGAAAGAAAGATTTGCGCTATCGATTAAACCTTGGATAAGGTTATCTGAGAAGGAAAAAACTTTTGCTTTAGATCCCGACGGAGACGATAACCCTGATATCGAAGATTACATGGGTAACTTTGAGTTAAGCATGGCCTATAAATGGCGTGACTATGAATTCAATTTCAAAGGTCGACAAAATTTCAGTAGTCATTACGGCGCTGCTGAGCTTGGTTTTACTTTTCCGCTATGGGGTAAACTAAGGGGCTACGCAATGGTGTTTACTGGTTATGGTGAAAGCCTTATCGATTATAACTATAGTCAAACTAGGTTTGGTATTGGCATCTCACTCAGTGATATTTTATAGCAAAAAAAAACACGCGCTTTATTTTATAAAGGCGTGCTTTATTGTCAAACTATGTCGGATATTAAATTACTGAAAGTACGACTTCAATGTTACCACGTGTCGCATTTGAGTAAGGGCACACAAGATGCGCTTTATCTACCATTGTTTGCGCTTGTGCTTTATCCATATCACCTAATGATATCGCTAATTTTACCGCAATACCAAAACCACCTTCAATAGCACCAATAGAGACTTCTGAATTAATATAAGTTTCGCTCGGCAAACTGATTTTTTCTTCACCAGCAACAAATTTAAGTGCACCAATAAAACAAGCAGCATAACCAGCAGCGAATAATTGCTCAGGGTTTGTACCTTGTCCATCATCTCCACCTAAACCTTTTGGCGTAGATAAGGTTATGTCTAAGCGACCATCATCAGATTTTGCTGTACCTGCGCGGCCACCCGTTGCTGTTGCTTTTGCTGTGTAAGCAATGTTTTCTAATACGTTCATAATAAACTCCAAGTCATTAATATTTACTTTGTATGCAAAATATATAGGAAACAAATACTGATTGCAAATACTTTGTGTGCAAATTAAAATGTAACCTTCAGGAGAGTATTATGTCATTTGATCAATTAAAACTTAAAAACCAGCTTTGCCATCGATTATATATGGCATCAAACAGTATTGTTCGCGCTTACCGTGAGCCACTAAGCGAACTCAATATTACTTACCCCCAATATGTGGTCATGATGGCATTGTGGGAGCATGACAAAATAACTATTGCTGAGCTTTTAGATAAAACCATGATTGATGGTGGGGCGATGACACAAATTTTAAAGAAAATGGTTGATAAGGGCCTTCTAGAAATAATTAAAGACGACAACGACAAGCGCAAGCGCCTAGTGCAATTAACACAACAAGGGCAAGAATTAAAAATAAAGGCTGCAAGTATTCCTAATACAATCAGTTGCAAATTTACCCATATTAACAGCACACAAGCCAGCCAACTTATGGAATTACTCGACCTAGTAGTCAATGATTTAGCGATAAAAACATAACAAAATGTAAATAAACCATCAGTTAAAATAATAATGCTCGCATTAACTAGACGATCGGTCTATTATTAATAAATGAATATTCCAGCAATTAAAGCACGCCGCGGTAGACCGCCCAAAGTAGCGCGTGAAAATCAAGATACCAAAGCGGAGTTAATTCGCAGTGGTCTAGAACAACTCACTGAAAATGGCTTTGCCTCTTCAGGAATTGATCAGATCTTAAAGAAAGTGGCTGTACCCAAAGGATCTTTTTATCATTATTTTGCCAGCAAAGAAGCTTTTGGTCAGGCGGTCATTGAAAACTACGCTAATTATTTTGCTAACAAGTTAGATGCATGTTTGTTGGATGAAGCATTTCCTCCTTTAACACGTATTAGTCATTTCGTTGAAAGCGCCAAAGTAGGCATGGTCCGCTATCAATTTAAGCGTGGTTGTTTAATCGGCAATCTAGGCCAAGAAATTGATTTACTTCCTGAAAGTTTTAGACAGCAATTGATTGATATATTCCTTTGTTGGCAGCATCGCTTGGCTACATGTCTCAGAGCAGCACAAAAGCAAGGTCAAATCTCACCAAACGCAGATTGCGATCGACTGGCTGAATACTTTTGGATGGGTTGGGAAGGCGCGGTTAGTAGAGCAAAGCTAGTTCAAAATACTTCACCCTTAGATAATTACCTGAATTTTTACATAGTCGGTTTACCCCGATAATTTTTTCATCATTTATAGACGATCGGTCTAAATAAGGAATAGCAGATGTTTAAAGGCATTTTAATTGAAAAAGACGACCAAGGTTACCGCGCGACAGTTAAAGATATTGACGACAACTTACTGCCAGAAGGTGATGTTACCGTTAAAGTTTCTCATAGCACGCTTAATTACAAAGATGCTTTGGCCATCACAGGTAAAGGTCCGGTAGTTAGACAATTCCCTATGGTTCCCGGTATCGATTTAGTCGGAACAGTTGAACACACTGAGAGTGATAAGTTTGAGGTTGGCGATAGTGTACTACTCAATGGTTTTGGTGTCGGTGAAGTGCACTGTGGCGGTTTAGCTGAAAAAGCTCGATTAAAAAGTGAATGGTTGATCCCATTGCCAAAAGCATTTACACCACGCCAAGCCATGGCTATTGGTACGGCAGGTTATACCGCGATGCTTTGTGTAATTGCACTTGAAAAAAATGGCGTCACTCCAGATAAAGGTGAAATTTTAGTGACCGGAGCAAACGGTGGTGTCGGTAGTTTTTCAATCGCAATCCTAGCGAAATTAGGCTATAAAGTTGTTGCTTCAACAGGTCGCGTTGATCAAGTAAAATATCTAGAAAAACTAGGTGCATCAGCCGTTATCGACCGTGAAACGTTATCGCAACCTGGTCGCCCAATGACCAAAGAACGTTGGGCTGGCGCAATCGACTCAGTAGGTAGTCATACGTTAGCGAATGTTTGTGCGAGTATGAAATATGGTGGCACTGTTGCAGCCTGTGGTTTAGCGCAAGGCATGGATTTTCCTGCTTCTGTTGCACCTTTTATTTTACGTGGCATAACTTTAGCGGGTATTGATAGTGTGATGCGCCCACTCGCAGACAGGATTGAAGCATGGCAACGACTTGCTGATATTTTAGACCCCGATATTTTTGAAGATATTTCTACCGACATCACCTTGGTAGAAGCTGTCGATGTGGCCAGTGATTTAATGGCAGGCAAAGTGCGTGGTCGAGTGGTTGTTAATATCAGTTAGTGAAAGCTATAAGTTAAATGAGTAAAAACTGATATTTTGTAAGTTTCTACTCATAATTAAGATGTTCTATTAAAAATTTTTTATAATAGAACATCTTAGTTAGCTGTAACTGACAAAGAGTAAAGGCTCAAGTATTTCTTGAGCCTTTACGACATAAAGACAGCTGGATTATTAACCTTATTGAGTCTTTAACACTTTTTTAACGGTAGCTTCTAAGCTAGTTAACCCCGCTTTTTTTCCTGTAACAATCGCCTCATCAAGGCTTTTATTGTGATTGAAGTGCGCATCTAATGCGAACATAGCACCAACACGGTTACCGCTGGCGCAATGAACAAAAGCTTGTTCTTTATTTGTGATGGCAGCAGTAAATAATGCGAGATTTTCTTTATTGATATCACTGGCACCACTAATAGGTATCGCAATATAATTCATGCCCAAGGCTTCTACTTTAACTTGTTCGTCAAAATCATCAAATTCACCAGTACCCCGTAAATTTATTACCGTTTTAATACCACTTTTTGACAGCATAATGAGATCATTTTCGCTGGGTTGCCCACCAATAATAAATTGCTGGCTATATTGTGTAGCATTTTTGGCTGAGAGCTTATCACTAACGTCATTAGCTTGGCTAAAACCAGATAAAGTGAACATTAAAATTAAAAAGATAAAAACTACGCTTGCTTGTTTATTCATTAGTGTACTTCCAATTGGCGAATTAACTTTATATGATTTTTGTTTTGAACATACTTTATGAAAAGATGTAAAAAACGCTAGTCATAGCAGTTTTTTAATATATATTAATTGTATAAAACTTGATATTAAAGGTAGCAAAATAAAATGATTTTTGGTGCAAAAAACAAAGAAGAAATCTCTCGTTTGAAAATTGAGAATAACCAATTAAAAAATCGTATTGAATCACTAGAAGAAAAATTATTATTAGCCGAAAATGATAATTCTCAGTTAGCTGAAGATATGTCTACTAACGATAGTCGTGCTCGTACACATGAAGATCTGAATAAGCTTTGGATGCAGTCTTCAAGTTTAATTGACCAAATTCGTCAAGAGTTAGCATCTTCATCTACCGGTATGATTGAGCATCGTGATACCTTTCAGTCGTCGCAGCAACTCTTTGATCAAATCATGGATATGTTAGCAACAAATATTATTTCCACGTCAGAGATTTCTAATGAGACGCAATCGGCATCAACATCAGTTGACCAATTGAAAACAGTGACTTCTGGCATTAATGACTTTGTTAATATCATTAAAGGTATTTCTGATCAAACTAACTTATTAGCGTTAAATGCCGCCATAGAAGCAGCAAGGGCTGGAGAACAAGGCCGAGGCTTTGCTGTCGTTGCTGACGAAGTTAGAACATTAGCCCAACGCTCAGCGGAGGCTTCCAATGAAATATCTAACTTAATAGAGCAAGTTAATACACAAATGGGCGATGTTATTAATGGTATTGGCCAAGTAGGCGAGAAGAGCCAAGCAATAAGCGCCAGTACTTCTTCTATTGAAGATACCGCGAATCGTATTGTGTCATTATCAAAAAATATGTATTCGGTTATTACTCATTCAACAGCCGATGCATTTTTACAGACGGTTAAAATGGATCACGTTGTTTGGAAACTTGACGTCTATAAGGTGATGTTAGGTATGTCTGATAAATGCCTTGAAGATTTTGCTGATCATACTATGTGTCGATTAGGGAAATGGTTTTATCAAGGGGAGGGCGCTGAAAAATATGCAACACAAAGCGCTTTTAAACAAATAGAAGGCCCACATATCGATGTTCATAGTCATGGGCTTGAGGCGTTAAAGGCTCATAAGGCTGGAGACTCGGCTCGTGCATTAAAAGCCCTTACTGTTATGGAAAATGCGAGTTTTAAAGTGGTTGATGCATTAACGGGGCTTTCTCAACAAGTTGCTCAAAATATTAATTCAGCAACTAAAAAGTAGCACTTTAGCTTTTATTGTTCAGGATGGCCTCTCTCAGACATCCTGTCTTTTGATACATTAGTACATCCTTGCACGTCAACGGTCATGGCAGCTCTTAGGTATCGATACCTTCGCTGCCAAAGAACGTATATGTTCAGGATGAACGGTATAACGTGGTGGCATGGATGCCAAGGAACGTATATGTTCAGAACTGCATAGATGCAAGGAGTAGAGAGTAGGGTAATGCAGCAGCAGTTACCGAGCGGCCAATGACGGTCTGTGTTTATTATTTAGCTTTTAGTCGCTAGGTCACTCGTTGGTAAGTACTTATATTTTGTACATGGGCACATGGGTGTTTTCTAATTTGTAACCATTTAATGTTGCTTGACCTTGATAACTTGACTCACCGTCACCGCTGAACTCAAAATCAAAAATACTGATCCAATGGGGTCCCAAAGCTTTGCTAAAGGTTAAGCGACTTGATCGCCGCGAAAGCGAAATGAACTGCAAACCATCTTTTTCACAATATGCTGTTATGTGGCGTAATGCGAATTCTGAAACTTTTCTAAGGTAAATGAAATACCACAAAAATAAACAGACAATCAGTAATAAATAAATATTTTCCATTCTAGCTCTCTATCATTAGCGTTGAAATAACATACCAATAGCTTTACTTAACTCATTGCTACGGTTTGGCGCTCTCATACATTGAAATATTAATGGCCGTAAAGTAGGAATAGCCACTAAATCTTTAAAAATAGCTTGGAAAACGGCAATATCATGCTGAGTTACTAATAACTCCAAAAAAGTCATGATTTGCGGTTCACTGGTGAAAACTTGCCAACATCTTCCAGCAATCACTATCGCTATTTCTTCAGACATTCCTTGTGCAGGCGACGCTTGCTTAATCAGGGTATTAATAAATATTACCACATGAGGGTGTTCACAACTTGATGATAAACTTCGTAATATAAAACTCAGCTCAGCGTTACTGTCTTCATCTTTTGCACTCTCACGCAGCTTAAATTCTGCAATGAGTCTATCAATAATATCTACTGATAACTTAACATTTTCTAATGCTGAACATAATGGCTTAAGAACCTGCGAAGGTAATTGAGGAAGAGCGTTGACTATTATTTTTTGTATTTCTTTAGCTGATAAACGTACGGCAAAATCATTTAAGCCTTGCACGCCTACGTTGTGGTAATCCTGCCAAGAATTTTCGCCCGATAAATAACTTAATGCGCCTGAAAAATATTGGCTACTATTATTTTTTGTTTCTAGCGAAATTAAACTGTTCATATAGGCTAGTTTGTATTGTGGCGGAGTAAAATGATAAGGATTACTTTTAAGTAAGGCTTCTTGTTGCTCGCTTGGCGCCGTACTAAGTTCAGCACCTAATGCTTCAATAATAATAGCTATAAAATGATCCCTTGCGGCTAAGTTAAGTAAACCACGCTCATCAAGAGGTATCTTTACAAACCATAAATATGGTGAAGCGTTTTGCTTTTGCCAAAAAGCTATTGCTATAAAGGCATGGCCTTGAGAAGGGAATGGATAAGGGATCTGGTTTGCTTCAATTTTAGTAAAACTATCTTTTGATAATTTATCTATTTTTCGGCCAATATCAAATACCCGATATTGAGAGCCAGAAAGCTTTAATAATTCAGAAATAGAAGAAATAGTATTCATAGCTTAAATAATAAATAAAATAATAATCGAATAATGTTGGCATTATAGAGATAATAATAGATCAATACTATTTGCTTTTTGCATAGCAGATAAGAAACCTAGAGATAATCATGCCTTTTGATGAAAAACCCATCTTAACGATATTATATCAAGATGATTACATTGTTGCCGTTGACAAACCAGCAGGACTTTTTGTTCATAGAAGTTATATGGATAAAGATGAAATATATTTTGCCTTACAATTGGTGCGTGACCAAGTGGGTAAATATGTTTATCCCCTTCACCGATTAGATCGCCCGACATCAGGTGTTCTATTATTTGGTTTAAACGAAGAAGTAGCCCGATTAATGGGGCAAGTGTTTATTGATAAAAAAATTCAAAAAACATACTTTGCTTTGACGCGTGGTCATTTACTGGGTGCAGGCGAAATAGATTATCCCCTTAAAGAGAAGCTCGATAAATTAGGTGATAAAAATGTTAGCCTTGATAAAGCGCCGCAAGATGCTGTTACTCACTACGAGTCTTTATTAACTGCAAGTTTACCTATTAAGGTCGGTAAATTTGATAGTGTGCGTTATTCATTAATTAAATTACTGCCTACCACGGGAAGAAGACATCAAATTCGCCGTCATTTAGCGCATTTACGCCATCCTATTTTAGGTGATATTAATTATGGGGATAATAAACAAAATCCATTTTTCATTGAACATTTTGGCTTTAAGCGGCTGATGTTAATCGCTAAAAAAGTTGTATTTATTCACCCTATTACCAAGGTACAGCTGACAATTGAAGCTGAATTTGATCAGCAATGGCTAGAGGTTTTTGATGAACTATCTTGGGAGACTAAAATAATAAAGACCTTAACGTAATCATTAAATTAGCTTATTCAGCGGTAATAATACGAATAGAATTTACATCTCTAGCAATTAAAGCAGCATAAACATGTGTGGTTCGTTGGCTATTATCGTCGCTAATTTTTGGCCCTTTAATATTGACAGTATTAACAAAAATATCATTACTATAACGTTCGCGTTGCTGAGCAAATGCTAACATCATTTGCTGATCTTCCGTTACTGGACGATGAAGCAATGACATCATCAAATGATGGTCAGAGAGCAATGGTTTTTTTTCTATTGCTACTTGAGGGGTCGAGCGACAAGCCGTCAGAAATAAAGCACTAAGAACAACAAGCAAAGTTAAAATATTTTTCATGATCAGTCAATAATAAAACAAGTGATACCTCTAGATGGCAAATGGTATGCCAAGTGTTTTATTGATTGTTAAATCAGTTGAGCTAAATGAAGTGAGAATAATTAATTAACTGTTATTTATAAAGAATTTTTAAATTTTTTATTTAATGAAAGCAGGTGTTTTTGTAAAGAACATTAACTTTGACAGCCAAGCTATAGCAAAGACTGTTCAGCTGTCAAAAAAATAGCGGTGATAAATTCACCGCTATTTTTACAAAGAATTTATCGCTTTATTCTTCTGATACCGAACGAAGTAAAGCATTAATACCAACTTTTGCGCGTGTTTTAGCATCAACTTTTTTAACGATTATCGCTGCGTATAAACTGTAGGTACCACACTTAGAAGGTAAGTTGCCCGGTACGACTACTGAGCCTGCTGGCACACGTCCATAATGTATTTCACCCGTTTCACGGTCAAAAATGCGAGTACTTTGACCAATGTAAACGCCCATAGAGATTACAGCGCCTTCTTCAACAACTACACCTTCAACAATTTCCGATCGTGCACCAATAAAGCAATTATCTTCAATAATGGTTGGTCCTGCTTGTAAAGGCTCTAAAACTCCACCGATACCAACACCACCAGATAAGTGTACATTCTTACCAATTTGAGCACATGAACCGACAGTTGCCCATGCATCAACCATACAGCCTTCATCAACATAAGCGCCGATATTAACAAAGCTTGGCATAACCACTACATTCTTACCAATAAAACTACCCGTGCGCACAGATGCGCCAGGAACGACACGAACACCGTCAGCTTCAAAGTCTGCTTGTGTGTAATCAGTATATTTCATCGGAACTTTATCAAAAAAGGTACTTTCGGCGCCGTCGATGACTGCGTTGTCCCAAATTCTAAAAGAGAGTAAAACTGCTTTTTTTAGCCACTGATGAACAACCCATTCACCGGCTACTTTTTCTGCAACACGTGCTGAACCATCATTTAAGGCGGCTAATGCGTTTAACACCGCCTGCTTTACTTCAGTTGAAACCGTTTTTGGCGTGATGTTCATTCGATCTTCAAAAGCTTGTTCTATGGTGCTTTGTAAGTTTGACATGGTAATTCCTATTCTTTTAAATTTATGGTCTAAAGTGTTAAATGCTAAATTGTTTTTCACATAGCATCGCTGAAAGTTTTTGCTGTTGTTCTTGTGTTAACGCTAAATTATCAGTGTTTGAAACCGTAAAAACATCATCTATCTTTTCACCAAAAGTTGTGATTTTTGCTGAGTGAATATTTAGTTTGTTTTCTTGAAAAATTTTGGCAAATTTAGCTAATAGGCCGGGATGATCAAGCGCAATTATTTCTAATACCGTAGTTTTATCGGTTGCTGTTTCGATAAAACTCACTTTAGTGGGAACTTTAAAGTTATCAATATAAGCGGGAGCAGGTTTGTTTTTTACTTTTGGCAGTGGCTTCATTAATGATTTAGTGAGTTTGTTTGCTATATCTAATGCCCGACTGCTGTCCGTAATCGCTCTGTTTTTTTGATCTAATACCACAAACGTATTTAAGGTATAGCCTTTCTTACTGCTAATTATTTTAGCATCATGAATCGATAAACGCTGCGCGTCGAGTAAGGTCACCATTTTTGCAAAAATATTTGCTGAGGCTTTGGTATAAATAAATATTTCAGTACCGCCTCGATAAGGCTTAGGACTGATCAACACTAAAGGTTTTACGATACTATGTTTTATTATATGACGGCTATGCCAAGCAATTTGTACCGGTGAATAACGTAAAAAATATTCGGCTTTAAGCTTTTTCCAAAAGGTTCTAATTTGATTAGCATCGCACTCGTAATCTTTGAGCAGTTCAAGTGCTTTTTCTTGGTTTTCTCGTGTTTTTGCACGTAAATCAACTTGTTTTTCGAGTCCGCGGCGAAAGGCTCTTTTGGTATTAAAATAAAGCTCTTGCAGTAAATTTGCTTTCCAGCTATTCCATAAACTTTCATTGGTTGCACGCATATCAGCAACGGTTAAACAATAGAGATAATCTAAGTGAGCTTCATCCCTGACAATAGCAGCAAAATTTCTGATCACTTCTTCATCAGCAATATCTCGACGTTGTGCGGTTACCGACATCACTAAATGGTTTTTGACTAACCAGGCTATCATGCGCCCATCGTGATCACTTATCGGGTGAACCTTGCTAAATTCTAAGGCATCAACTGCACCTAACTTTGCATGGTCACCACCACGACCTTTCGCAATATCGTGAAAAATGCCTGCAATATATAATACTTCTGGCTTACGAATACGCTGCATTATCTTGCTACAAAGCGGATAATCATTGTCGTGTTGAGGTTGGCTAAAACGGTAAATATTTTTAATTAAGCGGTAGCTATGTTCATCAACTGAATATGCATGAAATAAATCAAACTGCATCTGCCCAACAATACTTCGCCATTGTGGTAAATAAGCGGCAATAATCGAATGGCGATGCATTAAGCTAAAGGTTAATCCTAAGCCATTAGGATGCTTCATAATTTCGATGAAGATTCGTCGACATTCGGCGTAATCCATCAGCCCTGAAATTAAACGTCTACGGGCATTTCTTAATAATCTGAGTGTCTGAGGGTGTAAATCGGTAATATTTTCATTTTGAGCAACCAGTAAAAACAGTTCCATAATTTTTACTGAACTCATAAAAACTCTGTCATTTACTGCATTTATTTGGCCATCAATAATAATAAAATCTTTAGTCAGGGGGATCTTTTCAACCGGATGATTCTTTTTGATAATGGCATATTCAAAATGCTGTAATAGCATTTTATTAAGTTCAGCAACACGGCCAATAATACGAAAAAATCGCTTCATCATGCGTTCAATAGCAAATTTACCTTCATCACCAAAGCCCATTAAACTGGCAACTTCACCTTGGTAATCAAAGAGTAAACGGTTTTCATTACGACCCGCAATAATATGCAAAGCGGCACGCATCCGCCATAGGTAGTCTTGACACTCTAATAATTCAAAAAATTCGTTTTGTGTTAAATAGTGATGGGCAACAAGTTCTTCAAGTGAGTCGGCAACAAAATGTCGTTTGGCAACCCAAGCTATGGTTTGAATGTCTCGCAGGCCACCCGGATTAGCTTTTAAATTGGGCTCTAGCGTATAAGAAGCACCATGGTATTGTTGGTGGCGTTCGTATTGTTCTTCGCGTTTGGCCAAGAAGAATTTTTTTGAGGTCCAAAAGCCATCTTTTGCCAATAACGGATATAAATTCTGAGTGAGTGCTTCATTGCCACAAATTTGGCGCATTTCCATCAGGTTTGTCGCTATGGTAACGTCGCTTTTTGCTTGTTTTACACATTCTTTAACACTGCGGACACTGTGACCAATATCGAGCTTTACATCCCATAGCTGAGTAATAAAAGCGGATATTTTTTCGGATAAGGCATCACTGATCTTTTCTTTAGTCAGTAATAATATATCGACATCAGAATAAGGATGTAATTCACCTCGACCATAACCACCAACAGCAAGTAAGCTAATTTGATCTTCATCTAAATTGTGCTGGCACCAAAGTTTATGGAGAATTTTGTCGACAAACTCTGAACGCGTTGATACTAATATGGATACCTCTACATAAGGAAATTTATCTTTTTGCCATTGCTGAAAATCGCGGCTAAGTTGACAAATATCTTGAGTAGAAATAAAAGGGGAGCTAACGGCTAATGGGGTACTATATTCTATCGGAAAAAGAGTTTGCATAGCTGAATATTTTACTCAATAAGTTAAGGCGATAGACATCATGCTTTATTTAGCCATTAAAAAGCAAATAACGACTATCGCTAACTTATACTTTGTTAACAAAACTAGTTATGTAGATGTCTTGGAATCGTATCATCGCTATGCAATGTTAAAATTTCACAGCCTGTGCGAGTAACCACAAGTGTATGTTCCCATTGTGCCGACTTTTTGCCGTCTAAGGTGTAAACGGTCCAATTATCTTCTTTATCTAGTAGTGTATTAGCACGACCAAGGTTAACCATAGGTTCGATAGTAAAACACATACCTTCAAGCATTTTTTCTTTGTCGGTATTTTTATAATGAACGATCTGTGGTTCTTCATGAAAAACGCTGCCTATACCATGGCCACAATATTCTTTTACAATAGAGTAACGACCTGATTTTTTTAAAAACTTTTGAATAGCAGTGCCAATCTCACCAAAGGTGTTGCCAGGTTTTACTTTTTTCAATCCGACATACAAAGCTTCTCTGGTGATACGACATAAACGATTGTCTTCAAGACTTACTTCGCCAATAAGAAACATTTTACTGGTATCACCGTGATAGCCATCTTTAATAACAGTGATGTCCATATTAACGATGTCGCCATCAACTAATGGCACGTCGTTAGGGATACCATGACACACCACGTGATTAACTGAGGTACAAATTGATTTAGGAAAGCCATGATAATTTAATGGCGCTGAAATGGCATCTTGCACTTTGTCAGTATAGTCAGCGCATAGGGTATTTAACTCATTGGTTGTCACACCCGCTTTTACATAAGGTGTGATCATCTCTAATACGTCGGCGGCAAGTTTTCCTGCTATACGCATTTTTTCTATTTCTTGCTGAGTTTTAATTGTAATACCCATTTATTCCTCTATTGTCTGTTTAGTGTAAAGGCTACGGTTGTTATTTTGCCTAAAAGTGTCGTTATTGTCTATTGGTCTAGTTTTTTGCAAGTTCAAGCTCAACAGCTTCTATTATTGCACTAGGGTTTTGTAAATATAAGTTATGATTGAGTAAGGTTAGGTTTTCATTATGAGCAATTAGTAATGCGGGGATCGCTTTTGTACCAATATACTCTTGAAAGTCATAAATTTCTTGTAAAACAAATTCGGCTTCCTTAGCTATTTTACCTTCTTTAAATACTTTTGCAGGCGGTGATAGCTTAAGTTCATCAATGATAGGCTGAAAATCACTTTCGTGCGTAAACGCTGTGCCTTGTTCAAAATGCTGTTTTTGGATAGCGGTAATAAGCTCTAAAGTTAAGTGAGGCACTTTTTGACTGACCCATCCTATTAAATTAGCACTTAATGTTGAGTCTTTCTCTACGTTAAGTGTCTTCACATATTCGTGACTAAATTCAATGTTAGCGTCATCTTCAACGGCATCAATAGTTTTTCGGCTGACTTTCTCATCTCCTTCATAGTGAGCACTGTGCCATAAATTTAAAGTGATATTTGGATAAGCATCAGCAATTTCTTTAACTAAAGAAGTTGTCGCAAAGCTCCAAGGGCAGTGTGTGTCATAAATAAAAAAGAGTTCAGTAGACATGGTCATATATCGCCGTAGTGTTAAGTCAAAAATTTAATAAAATATAGAACCGCTAATTTTAGCGCGTACAGTAAAATTATCCCAGTAATATTATTACTATATTAATTAAGAAATATTGACCTTTAATTGTTAATTTCTAGCCTTTGGTAAATTAATATGGTATAAAGTGCGCCGTTAAATTTGTCGATTGAATAGCATAGTTATTTAGATTTTATCTA
Organism: Colwellia sp. BRX9-1; assembly: GCF_014077195.1. Lineage (NCBI taxonomy): Bacteria > Pseudomonadati > Pseudomonadota > Gammaproteobacteria > Alteromonadales > Colwelliaceae > Colwellia > Colwellia sp. BRX9-1. The sequence goes on along the minus strand of NZ_JACGVM010000002.1, from coordinate 141,199 downwards.
AGTATTACTCAGTGTTTTCGGTTATCCGATTACTAACTTGTTGTTATCGATAGTGTTTAGCTTTTAAACTTGTATTATTAAAAATAATAATACTTATTATAAATTCACATACATTTATTAAGAATATGTCGGGGTGCTCAGTTTGAATTTGTCTTAATTATAAGCAAATAATCGAACAATAAAGAGTCAGGTATATTTGAATGTATGAACGCTTAACCCCCTAAACCAAATAAAGGAAAAATCATGCCAAACGTTTCTATGCGCGATATGCTTAAAGCAGGTGTTCATTTCGGTCACAAAACCCGTTACTGGAACCCAAAAATGAAAACTTACATTTTTGGTTCACGCGATAAAGTTCATATCATCAACCTTGAACAAACTGTTCCTATGTTCAATGAAGCCCTTGCTTTCTTATCAGGTGTTTCTGCGAAAAAAGGTAAAGTTTTATTTGTTGGTACTAAGCGCGCTGCAAGCGATGCAATTAAAGATGCTGCTATCAAATGTGATCAGTTTTACGTTAATCACCGTTGGTTAGGTGGTATGTTGACTAACTGGAAAACAGTTCGTCAATCAATCAAGCGTTTAAAAGATCTTGAAGCACAAAGCTCTGACGGTACTTTTGAAGCTCTTACTAAAAAAGAAGCTTTGATGCGTACACGTGAAATGGAAAAACTTGACAAAAGTCTTGGTGGAATCAAAAACATGGGTGGTTTACCTGACGTTTTATTCATCATTGATGCTGATCACGAACACATTTCTATTAAAGAAGCTAAAAACTTAGGTATTCCAGTAATATCTGTAGTTGATACAAACTCAAACCCAGATAACATTGATTTCATTATCCCGGGTAACGACGATGCAATTCGCGCTGTGACTTTATACACTGATTCTGCTGCTAACGCAGTTTTAGCTGGTCGTGAAAAGAACATTGTTGTTCAAGCTGAAAAAGACGGTTTTGTAGAAGCTGAATAATTTCAGTTTTTCATAATCTTTTTTGCTATTGCCACAAGCGTGTTAGCGCTTGTGGCAACATATTAATATTTATGCCCGGCTTTAAATAGTTTAGGGGATAACAAAATTTGAGGAATTCTCTCATGGTAATTACTGCTGCAATGGTAAAAGAACTTCGTGAACGCACAGCTGCGGGCATGATGGATTGTAAAAAAGCTTTACAAGAAGCTGAAGGCGACATGGAACTTGCGATTGAAAATATGCGTAAGAACGGTCAAGCAAAAGCGGCTAAAAAAGCCGGTAACATCGCTGCTGAAGGTGCTATTTTAATTAAAAGCGCTGATGGCGTTGCTGCACTTCTTGAAGTTAACTGTCAGACTGATTTTGTTGCAAAAGATTCTAACTTCTTAGGTTTTGCTAACGAAGTTGCAGACGCTGCTTTAGCATCAAAAGCGACAATCGAAGAGTTACAAGCTCAATTCGAAGAAAAGCGTATTACGCTTGTGACTAAAATTGGTGAAAACATCAATATCCGTCGCGTTTCATACGTTGAAGGTGCTGCATTAGCTTCATATAGCCATGGCGCTAGTATTGGTGTTGTTGTTGCTGGTGAAGGCGATGCTGAATCATTAAAGCACATTGCTATGCACGTTGCTGCAAGTAAGCCTGAATTTTTAACACCTGAAGATGTTGCTGATAGTGTTGTAGAAAATGAACAACGTATTCAACTAGATATCTTAAAAGCTGAAAACGATGCTCTTGATGATAAAAAGAAAAAACCTGTTGAATTACTTGAAAAGATCATCATAGGTCGTATGAAGAAATTTACCGGTGAAATTTCTTTGACAGGTCAAGCATTCATCATGGAACCTAAGAAAACTGTTGGTGTTGTTCTTAAAGAGAAAGGCATTACGGTTTCTAACTTTGTTCGTTTAGAAGTTGGTGAAGGCATTGCTAAGAAAGAAGAAGATTTTGCTGCTGAAGTTGAAGCACAAATTGCTGCATCAAAAGCTTAATTTTTAAGCATTTAATTCAGTAAAACAGTTCTTTTTTCAGTTTAGACTTTCGATAGTCAGCTAAACGTATTAAAATAGCCGCGGTCAAATTGATCACGGCTATTTTTTTCGCCTATTTATAGACAAAATACAGGAATGTTTTTTATGAGCATCAGTCCAAAACCAATATATCGTCGAATTTTATTAAAACTTAGTGGTGAAGCCTTAATGGGTGAAGAGGGTTTCGGTATCGACCCTAAAGTTTTGGATCGTATGGCTCAAGAAATTAAAGAACTGATTGAAATGGGCATCCAAGTGGGTTTAGTTATTGGCGGCGGTAATTTGTTCCGTGGCGCTGGTCTTGCAGAAGCAGGAATGAACCGCGTTGTTGGTGACCAAATGGGTATGTTAGCAACCGTAATGAACGGTCTTGCGATGCGTGATGCCTTACATCGCGCTTTTGTTAATGCTAAATTAATGTCTGCTATTGACTTGGCAGGTGTTTGTGACCGTTATAACTGGGCTGAAGGCATCAGTTTATTAAAATCTGGCCGTGTTGTTATTTTCAGTGCCGGTACCGGTAATCCTTTCTTTACCACAGATTCAGCAGCCTGTTTACGCGGCATTGAGATTGAAGCTGATGTGGTTTTAAAAGCGACTAAGGTAGATGGCATCTACTCAGATGACCCTGTTAAAAACCCTGATGCTACCTTATATAGCCAATTAAGTTATAACGAAGTATTAGAAAAAGAACTCAAAGTAATGGATTTAGCCGCATTTACGCTCGCGCGTGATCACAATATGACTATTCGTGTTTTTAATATGAATAAGCCAGGTGCACTAAAAGCAGTGGTAATGGGCGGTAATGAAGGTACAACTATCGACCATTCAGAAAATTTAGTTTAATTTTTGATTTAAAGGAAATTCAACGTGATAAATGAAATAAAACAAGATGCTCAAGACCGTATGAGTAAAAGTATCGAATCATTAAAAAGCAATTTAAACAAAGTAAGAACGGGGCGAGCACATCGTTCTTTACTTGATAATATTGTTGTTGATTATTACGGTATGGAAACACCATTAAGTCAAGTGGGCAACATTGCTACACCTGATGCGCGTACTTTAGCGATTACTGTCTTTGATAAAGGCATGATCGGCGCGGTAGAAAAAGCAATTTTGAAATCTGATTTGGGCTTGAACCCATCATCTCAAGGAACACTTATTCGTATTCCTTTACCACCTTTAACAGAAGAGCGTCGTAAAGATCTTGTTAAAGTGGTTAAAAATGAAGCTGAAAATGGCAAGGTCGCTATTCGAAATATTCGCCGCGATGCTAATTCAGATGTAAAATCATTGAATAAAGAAAAAGAAATTAATGATGATGAAATGCATCAGTCTGAAGATGATATTCAAAAATTAACCGATACTTATGTAAAACAGGTTGATGATATCTTATCTATTAAAGAAAAAGAGTTAATGGAAATATAACTTCTTTAACCGATAATATAAACCGTAGTTATTAAATGATCACTACGGTTTTTTTTACAGAAAATTTGAATCTAGCTTGATTAGTATGACGGAACGATTATGACTGAAGCAATAACAGATACTTTAATCAAAGTGCCGCAACACGTTGCCATTATAATGGATGGTAATGGACGCTGGGCACAACAACGTGGAAAAACACGGGTTGCAGGTCATAAATCAGGTGTTGAATCAGTTCGAACATCAGTGAGTACTGCGATAAAATACGGGGTGAAAGCATTAACACTTTTTGCCTTTAGTAGTGAAAATTGGCAACGTCCAGAACAAGAAGTTAGCGTATTGATGGATTTATTCATGTTTGTGCTAACACGAGAAGTGAAAAAGCTTCATAAAAATGATGTGCGCTTCCAAGTGATTGGCGATGTTTCACGTTTTTCAGAAAATTTACAAAAAAAAATAAAAGTTTCAGAAGATTTAACCGCAAACAATAAAGGTATGGTATTGTCTGTTGCAGCTAACTATGGCGGACGTTGGGACATAGCTAATGCCGCTAAAATTTTAGCTGGAAAAGTATCCAATAACACCATGTCTGTTGATGATATAACCGAAGAAACACTCCATCAATATACTTGTTTAGCTAACTTACCTGAACTTGATTTACTTATTCGTACCGGTGGTGATTTTCGCATAAGTAATTTTTTGCTATGGCAAGCAGCTTACGCAGAATTTTATTTTACAGAAACACTATGGCCTGATTTTGATGAACAAGCGCTCATTAACGCAATGGGATGCTTTGACCAAAGAGAACGACGTTTTGGTCAAACAGGTGAACAAATAAAAATTTAAGACTATAAATTAAAAACAATAATAACGATAAAATTAAATAGCATTTATAAGGGTTTCCATTTGTTAAAACAACGTATTATTACCGCTGTTATCTTAGCGCCTTTAACTATTTTCGCCATTTTCTATTTACCTCTAGATCAATTTGCGGCTTTGTTTATGGCTGTTATGGCTATTGGTGCATGGGAGTGGGGGCCTTTAATGGGCTTTGCCAATAAACGCCGTCGTCTTGCTTTTGTTTGTGCGACGATTATTCTTATATCTGTGCTTTGGTACGCACTACCATTGTTACAACTCTGGTCTAATGATGGGCAGCTCCATTCAGGTGTGTCGCTGGTATTATGGATTGCTGTTGCTTGGTGGGTGCTATCAGCAACGCTAACCTTTCTTTATCCTCGCTACAGTAAGTTTTGGTCAAGCCATCGCTCGATTCGTGGTGTATTTGGCTGGTTAACGCTTATTCCTACTTGGCTCGCTTTTATGGTGCTGCGCAGTAATGATTACAACCAAGATCCGTATAATGGCGCTCAGCTCATTATGTTTTTATTCTTAATGGTGTGGAGTGCTGATGTAGGTGCTTATTTTGTCGGTAAATCTATCGGTAAACGTAAACTACTACCCAATGTCAGTCCAGGCAAAACCCTCGAAGGCTTTATTGGTGGTGTTGTTTGTGCCTGTATCTTTATCAGTATTGCCGGTTACTCGCTCGGATGGCAGCAACATCAATTTACGTTAGCGTTAATTGTCACCGCTATCATCACAACAGTGTCAGTGCTAGGTGATTTAAATGAAAGTATGTTTAAACGACAAGCAGGCATAAAAGACAGTGGCGCAATATTACCTGGTCATGGCGGTATCTTGGACAGAATTGATAGTTTAACGGCTACTGCGCCGATTTATGCATTATGTTATGCCTTATTAGGCTGGCAGTAGGTTGATATAAACGATGCGTAAACTTTGTATTTTAGGTTCAACAGGATCGATAGGTGTTAGCACCTTAGAGGTTGTTAGACTTCATCCCACGTTATTTTCTGTTGAGTCTTTATCGGCGAATACCCGGGTTGATGAAATGTTGGCGCAGTGTCTGGAATTTAAACCGAGCACTGTCGTTATGGTGGCCGAGCATGCGGCACAAGCTTTAAAAGGAAAACTCGACCAAAACGGTTTACAAAATATTGAAGTACTCAGTGGCGGACAAGGCTTAATTGATATTGCTCAAGCTGATACCTCAGATACTGTTATGGCTGCTATTGTTGGAGCGTCAGGTCTTTTGTCTACTATGGCTGCAGTTAAGTCGGGTAAAAGAGTACTGTTAGCAAATAAAGAAGCTTTAGTGACTTCAGGCGCTTTGTTTATAGATGCGGTTGAAAAGTATGGTGCAGAATTATTGCCGATAGACAGTGAACACAATGCTATTTTCCAGTGTTTACCCGCTAATGTACAAGCTAAGCCAGGTCGATGCGACTTAGCAAGTAATGGCGTCAGTAAAATATTACTGACCGGCTCAGGTGGTCCGTTTAGAACTTTTTCAGTCGAACAGTTAGCAGAAGTAACCCCAGCACAAGCGTGTGCCCACCCTAATTGGGAGATGGGCCGTAAAATTTCTGTAGACTCTGCGACCATGATGAATAAAGGCCTAGAATTTATTGAAGCAAAATGGTTATTTAATATCGACCCTGACGATATCCACGTTGTTTTACATCCGCAAAGTACCATTCATTCAATGGTGCAATATAAAGACGGTAGCGTGATAGCTCAAATGGGTAATCCTGATATGCGTACCCCCATTGCTCATGCCTTGGCTTATCCGCAGAGAATTGATTCAGGTGTCGCACCCTTAGATTTTTTCAATACGCCATCATTTGAATTTGAAGATGTCGATTATCAAAAGTATCCTAATTTAAAATTAGCTATAGCGGCTTGTAAAAGTGGCCAAGGTGCATGTACAGCTTTAAATGCTGCTAATGAAATTGCCGTTGATGCTTTTTTGAACGAAAAAATAAAATTTACTGATATTGCAAAAATAAATGAAACTTCTGTGAATAAATTTGTCTCAGAAAGGGTGGCATCAATTGATGATGTCGTTGCGCTTGATGCAAGTGCTAGAGAATTTTCACGTAATTTAATTGCTAGTGGCTGCTTTGTAGTCAATGATGTGGCGATTAATGAAGTTAACGAAAAAGGTAATCTATAGTTGTTTGATTTTTTTTGGAATTTAGCCTCTTTTGTTGTCGCTTTAGGTATTTTAATTACGGTGCATGAATACGGCCATTATTGGGTTGCCCGCAGAAACGGCGTGCAAGTAGAGCGTTTTTCAATTGGCTTTGGCAAAGTATTATGGCGAAAAGTTAATAAAGAAGGTACAGAGTTTGTTATCGCCTTAATTCCATTGGGTGGTTACGTTAAAATGCTTGATGGCCGCGTTGATGAGGTCAAACCCGAAGATATCGATAAAACTTTTAATAATAAAACAGTTTATCAGCGTATAGCGATTATTGCTGCTGGGCCTCTAGCAAACTTTGCTTTTGCTATTTTTGCTTTTTATCTGATGTTTCTAATTGGTGTGCCGAGTGTAAAACCGATTGTTGGTGAAATAATGCCAGAATCTATAGCGCAGCGGGCGAATCTTACCAGTAACAGTGAAATCATTGAAGTTGCCGGTCAAAAGACCTTAGATTGGCAAGATGTCAATCTAGCGTTAGTCTCGCAAATAGGTGAGAGCGCTTTTACTATAAAAACAAAAGAACAAGGTAGTGCTTCACCGAAAACTTATAATTTGGATGCGGCTAACTGGTCTTTTTCACCCGATAAAGAATCAGCCATTAGTAGTTTAGGTATTGCTCCTTATAGAGCCGCTGTTTATGCTGAGCTAGCTTTTATTGAAGAAGGTAGTGTTGCAGATAAGGCCGGCCTAAAAGTTGATGACAAGTTAATTAGCATCAATAACGAAAGTATTAATGGCAGTTGGGTGATGTTTTCAAAAAATATTAGTCAACTTCCGGAACAAAACGTTATTTTAGTCGTCGAAAGACTTGGTGAAAACAAAGAGATAATGGTAACACCGGCTTTAATTGAACGTGCGGGTAAGAAAATAGGTTATTTGGGTGTGGTTCCAAAATCTGACTCTTACCCAAAAGAATATTTATTTGAGTTACGTTACGGCGTTGTTGATGCTTTAGGACAAAGCTTACAGCGTAGTTGGAACTTAGTAGTATTGAGTTTTGACATGATAGGCAAGCTCTTGACGGGTGATATTTCTGTTAAGAACTTAAGTGGGCCTATTTCTATCGCACAAGGAGCAGGAAGTAGTGCACAATATGGTTTGGTATATTTCCTAGGTTTTCTGGCTTTAATTAGCATTAACTTAGGTATTATAAATTTATTACCTTTACCAGTGCTTGATGGCGGGCATTTATTTTATTATCTTGTGGAAATTGTCACAGGTAAACCCGTATCAGAAAAAATACAAGAAATAGGTTTTAAGTTTGGTACACTAGCCCTCTTAGGCTTAATGAGTATCGCATTATTTAACGATTTTTCGCGGTTATAACAAAAGAAGTAATAAAAGTTAGCATTTATGATAATTAAAAAAATTGCCCTTGCGGTATTATTAGGTGCCTTAGGTACAACAGCACAAGCCTCTGAAGAATTTCAAGTAGAAGATATTGAAGTAAAAGGGTTACAGCGTGTCGCACTCGGCGCTGCTTTGACTCATATCCCTTTTAATACGGGAGATACGCTCAATGAATTCCGTATTTCTCAGTCGATAAAGTCTCTCTACAAGTCAGGACATTTTAATGATGTTGTCGTTTATCGTGAAGGTAACAGAGTTATCTATCGTGTTCATGAGCGTTCAACGATCAGTGAAATCACCTTCGATGGCAATAAAGACTTAAAAGCAGAGCAACTAACTGAGAGTCTTGACGGCAGTAATATTCGAGTCGGTGAAACACTCGACATGACTATAATTTCCGGTATTGAGGTAGGCTTAGAAGATTTCTACCACAGTATTGGTAAATATAATGCCGATGTAAAAGCTGAAATTATTCACTTGCCTCGTAACCGTGTTGACATAAATTTTGTTTTCACCGAAGGCGATGCTGCAGCAATAGAGCAGATTAACGTCGTTGGTAATGAGATATTTTCTGATGTTGAGCTTCTTGAACGCATAGAACTTACCTTTGATTCTCCTTGGTGGGATTTTATGGCGCAAGACCGCTATCAAAAACAAACCTTACAAGGTGATATAGAAACGATTAAAAGTTACTATTTAGACCGTGGTTATCTGCAATACAAAGTAGACTCGACTCAGGTGTCAATGACCCCTGATAAAAAAGCGGTTTATATTGCCTTGAATATCACTGAAGGTGAACAATTTAAAGTCAGTGAAATAGATTTTATTGGTGATATGGTTGGGTTTGAACGTACGATCCGAGCTATTAACCCATTACGTCCAGGTAAACTTTATAATGGTGCAGAGGTAACGTATACCGAAGAAACTATCAGCCGTTATCTAGGCCGTTATGGTTATGCTTACCCGAAAGTAACCGTTATTCCTGAAATTAATGAAGAAGAAAAAACGGTTAAACTGACTATTTCTATTGACCCTGGCAAACGTGTTTACGTTAACCGTATTAACTTCGAAGGTAATAATGTTACTGCCGATAAAGTACTACGCCGTGAAATGCGTCAAATGGAAGGTGCTTGGTTATCGAATAATGCTGCCGAAAGTTCAAAAGCATGGCTACAGCGTTTACCTTATTTGGAAGATGTTGAATACGAAACTAAACAGTTACCAGGTGATGATGACTTAGTTGATATTGACTTTACGGTTAAAGAGCAACCCTCAGGGTCTTTTACTGCCGGTATTGGTTATGGTTCTACGACTAATTTAAGTTTAAGTGCAGGTATACAGCAAAACAACTTTTTAGGAACGGGTAACCGCTTGGCATTTAATGTTAATACCATGAGTTATCAGCAAAGTGCGAGTATTTCTTACACCGACCCATACTTTACTGTAGATGCTGTTTCTTTAGGCGGGCAAATATATTACAGCGAGTTTAATGCGGGTAATGCGAACTTAGTTGAATACAACAATAGAACTTATGGTGTTGGGCTTAACTTAGGCTTTCCTATTAATGAATATGTTCGTTTAAACTTTGGCGTAGGTTACAAAAGTAACGGTATTACACGTTTACAAACTTATGAACAAATTCAACAATTTTACGAGATATATTCTGATCCTAATAACCCTGATGGTGGTTTAGAATTTAAAAGTTTCGATTTATCGATGGCTATATCTCGCACGACATTGAACCGTGGTACCTTTCCAACAGACGGCTCAAGTCAAAGTTTGACTTATAAAATGACAACGCCAAATTCAGATGTTGATTATTTTAAAATTAACTTAGACACTAAATGGTACTTCCCATTAACACAAGATCAACGTTGGACAGTGCTAGCACGTTTAAACGCCGGTTACGGTAATGGTTATGGCACCATAGATGGTAATGACCAGATATTGCCTTTCTGGGAAAACTTTAGAGCGGGTGGTTCTGATACATTACGTGGCTTCGAAAATAACATTGTTGGCCCACGTGCGGTATTTCGCTATCCAACACAAATCACAGGTACTCCTGATCCGGTCGAGGGTGGAAGTAGTTGTTGTTTAGGGCAAGATCACGATTTTATTAACGTCTCACAGCGTTCTGTTGGTGGTAATGCCATTATTGTCGCGGGTATCGAACTTATTGTACCAACACCATTACTTGATGAAGGTTTCTCGAACAGTGTTCGTACCAGCTTTTTTGTCGATGTTGGTAATGTTTGGGATACAGAGTTCAACTTAGAAGACTACAACGATTTAGTAACCTCTGAATTTGAAAAGATTGATGATTATTCAGATGTTGGTCGTTATAGAAGCTCTGCCGGTTTATCAGTGCAGTGGTTATCTCCTATGGGCCCAATGATCTTTAGTTTCGCGAAAGCACTAAAATCAGAAAAAGACGATGATAAAGAGTTCTTTAGTTTTAATATAGGTAAAACATTTTAATAAAGAGAACTTTCAGGCATAGTGCGTATAAATTTACTAAGGGGGTTTAATTCTTATAGTTAGCCCCCATAGCTATTACATGACAATTATAAAAATTAATGCAACTTATATCAAAGTTGTGAAGTAATAATATTTTGGAGATAAAATTGAAAAAATTCATTAAAACAGTTACTTGCTCTGCAGTAGCGTCAACGTTGTTATTAGCAAGCTCTGTAATGGCTGCTGATCAAAAAATCGCCGTGGTTAATTTCCAAGAAGTGATGAGTAAAATCCCACAAACAACGGCAGTAATGCAGGTACTAGAAGCTGAGTTTAAAGATGATAAAGCTATTTTAGCTCAGTTAGAAAAAGACATTAAGTACTACCAAGAAAAGAAACAGCGTGACGGTTCATTAATGAGCGCTAAAGATATCGAAGAACTTGATACTCAAATCGCAACATTATATCAAGATTACCAAGCTAAAGGTAAAGCGTTCCAACAAGCAACTGGCTTGCGTAAGAACGAAGAAACAAACAAAATTATAGCCTTGGTTCGTCAAGCTATCGACAGCATTGCTGCAAAAGACAAATATGACCTTGTTTTAGAACAGCAAGCCGTTATTTTTGCTAAGCCAGATGCAATGATCACTAATAAGGTTGTTGAACAGGTTAGTAAACTTAACTAAGTCTACCGCTAAGTAGTAGATATAAGGTTAATTGAAGCCTTACCGTTATAAAACTTGCAACTATTATTAATAATATTAGTTGCAAGTTTTTTTTCTAGCCTAATAAAATCATATTGGTTTTAGCGTCTTTTCCAGTTATGCTCATTGAGCATCCATAAAAATATTAAGTGTTTATGTCTTATACTCTCAAACAGCTAGCTGAAAAAATTGGTGCTGAGGTTCATGGTGATGAAACATATATCATTCATTCACTTGCCACATTATCAACCGCTAATGCACAACAAATTGCATTTTTAGCCAATAAAAAATACAGCCAACAGCTTGCTGATACTAAAGCTGGTGCGGTTATTATTTCTTCTCAACACCTTAATGACTGTAATACCCATGCGCTAGTGATGAATAATCCCTATTTGGGTTATGCACTTACCGCACAATTACTTGATACCACTCCAAAACCGGCTAACAGTATTCATCCCTCGGCTCAAATTTCAGCGGATGTTACTTTAGGTGATAATGTCGCCATCGGCGCTAATACTGTGATAGAGCAGGGCGTAGTTATTAGTGATAATGTTACCATTGGTGCGGGCTGTTTTATTGGTGTTCAAGCAAAAATCGGCGCAAGTACTAAATTATGGTCCAATGTTAGCATTTATCATCGTGTTGAAATTGGCCAAGATTGTTTAATCCAAGCGAATACGGTTATTGGCTCTGATGGCTTTGGTTATGCAAATGACCAAGGTAAATGGTTGAAAATACCTCAGCTGGGAAGCGTTATTATTGGTAACAAAGTCGAAATTGGTGCCAGCACGACTATCGATCGTGGCGCGCTAGAAAATACAGTGATTAAAGATGGTGTTATTTTAGATAATCAAATTCAAATTGCTCATAATGTTGTTATTGGTGAAAATACCGCGATGGCAGCTTGTAGTGTTATTGCAGGCAGTACCGTTATTGGCAAAAATTGTGTGATAGCGGGCCTTGTTGGTATTAATGGTCATATTGAAGTTGCTGATGGTTGTGTTTTTACCGGCATGACCATGGTGACCAAAGATATTAATGAATCCGGTGTTTATTCTTCGGGCATGCCGTGCCAACCAAATAAAGAATGGAATAAAAATAATGCCAGAATTCGCAAATTAGAAAGTATACTTAAGCGCATTAAGAGTGCAGAGCATGACATCGAGCACTTAAACAATATTATTGAAAAGGAATAGTCCGTTGGAATTACCAAAAAACACCATTGAAATTGCAGAAATCAAAGCATTACTGCCACATCGTTACCCCATGCTTTTGGTCGATCGCGTTTTAGATTATCAGCCAATGAAAACATTGCATGCTATTAAGAATGTTAGTATTAACGAACCTGTGTTTAATGGTCATTTCCCTGATCTCCCTATTTTTCCTGGTGTGATGATCCTCGAAGCTTTAGCGCAAGCAACTGGGCTTTTAGGCTTTAAAAGTACAGATGGCAGAGATAAAAATGAAATGTACTTATTTGCTTCAATTGATAAGGCAAAATTTAAAAAGTCTGTTGTGCCAGGCGATACTATGCATTTGCATGTCGAGTTCTTAAAAGAGCGTCGTGGTATGTGGAAATTTTATGGCGAAGCTAGGGTTGAAGGTAAAGTTGTTTGCTGCGCTGAACTTATGTGTGCAAGAAGAGTGGTATAAATGGTGACTTCCAATAAGCAGAGCTTAATTCACCCTCAGGCGATTATCGAAGAAGGCGCTAGCATTGGCAAAAATGTTAGTATTGGCCCTTGGAGTTATATTTCTAAAGATGTCGTTATTGGTGACAACTGTGTGATTAATTCTCATGTTGTCATTAAAGGCCCAACAAAAATTGGCGAAGGCAACAAATTCTTTCAATTTGCCAGTATTGGTGAAGATTGTCAGGATCTAAAGTATGCCGGCGAGTTAACCGAATTGATTATTGGTGACAATAATGTTTTTCGTGAATCTTGTACAGTCCATCGCGGCACGATTCAAGATAACAGCCTAACGCAAATAGGCAGTAATAATTTGTTTATGGCGTATACCCATGTTGCCCATGATTGTATTGTTGGCAGTCACTGTATTCTTGCAAATAATGCCTCTATTGCTGGCCATGTTCATGTAGGTGATTACGCTATTTTAGGTGGTATGACAGGCGTTCATCAGTTTTGTCATATTGGCGCGCACAGCTTTGTTGCGGCAAATTCGCTGATTTTAAAAGATATACCGCCTTATTTGATGGTGTCTGGTCAACCGGCTTCTCCTTTTGGTTTAAACTCAGAAGGGTTAAAACGCCGAGGTTTTGACAAAGAGGTTATTTTAACGATCAAACGAGCCTATAAAGAAGTTTATCGTAAAGGTTTAAACGTTAACGAAGCTTTAGAAAAAGTTGCCGCATTAGCCGATGATATGCCAGAGTTAACCTTGTTTGCTGAGTTTATTAAAAACTCTAGCCGTGGCATTGCCCGCTAAACACGATTGTTAAAAGTATAGAGTAAAGGTTAATGACAAAAACAGTAGAAAAACAGGCTATTCTCCAAACATCACCCATTATAAATAGTTCAACTGCTCAACAATCGCCCGTGTTTGGGCTTGTTGTTGGCGAGCATTCTGGCGATACGCTCGGCGCTGGTCTTATGAGCTCTCTAATATCTGTCTATCCTAATGCCAAGTTTATCGGTATTGGTGGTCCAAAAATGCAAGCTTTGGGTTTCGAAAGTTTGTTTGAAATGGAAGAGCTTTCCGTGATGGGCATTTTTGAAGTATTGGGCCGCCTCAAACGCTTATTTCATGTCAAAGACTGTTTAGCCGCGCAGTTTATAAATAATAGACCCGATGTGTTTATTGGCATCGATGCACCCGATTTTAATTTACGGCTAGAAAGACAACTAAAGAAAGCGGGTATTAAAACAGTTCATTACGTTAGCCCATCTGTTTGGGCTTGGCGTGAAAAGCGTATTTTTACCATTGAAGCGGCTACCGATATGGTGCTGTCGTTATTGCCTTTTGAAAAAGATTTCTATGATAAATATGAAGTGCCCTGTACTTTTGTCGGCCATCCGCTAGCAGACGACATTCCATTTCATTCGGATAAGCGTGAAGCGAGACAAGCACTCAACTTACCGCTTGATAAAAAAATACTTGCGCTTATGCCTGGTAGTCGTGGTGGTGAGTTATCTCGATTAACCGAGCCTTTCTTACTTTCTGCGGTACAACTTTTAGCACAAGACCCACAATTACATTTTGTTGTGCCGATGATCAGCGATAAGAGAACCGAACAATTTAGCCAATTGAAAGAAAAGATAGCGCCAAATTTAGCGGTAACAATTATTACTAATAAAACCCAACAAGTGATGGCTGCCAGTGATTGTTTACTCATGGCCTCAGGTACGGTAACACTGGAAGCTGCTTTAGTTAAACGCCCCATGGTGATTTGCTATAAGTTCAATGCTTTTACTTATCACATGTTTAAAGGCCTAGTAAAATTAGAATGGTTTTCATTACCTAATTTATTGACGAAAAAAACACTGGTACCTGAATTACTGCAAGGTAAAGTCAGCGTTGATAACATTGTGCCGTTAGTTAAAGAACGTTTATACCAAGACCAATCGTCACTTGAAGATGAATATATGAAAATTCATCTCGCTTTAAAACAAAATGCCAGTCAAGAAGCGGCGAAAGCTGTAATGGATCTAATGTCAAAATGAGTAATGAAGCGGTAAGCGATACCAGTTTAACCCCCCGTAAGAAAGTGGCAAAAGCTAAAAAGATTTTCCCACCTTTTGAATACCCTATTGCTTACTGTATCGCAGGAGTCGATGAGGTTGGGCGAGGACCTTTGGTGGGTGACGTTGTTACCGCGGCGGTTATTCTTGATCCCGAAAACCCTATTGAAGGTTTAATGGATTCAAAAAAACTATCAGATAAAAAGCGTCAGTTACTTGCGGTGGAAATCAAAGAAAAAGCTATTGCTTGGGCTGTTGGAAGAGCAAGCCCGGAAGAAATAGACACCTTAAATATTCTTCATGCCACTATGTTAGCGATGCAGCGAGCAGTACAAGATTTATCAGTAACACCTGATTATGTTTTAGTTGATGGTAATCGTTGCCCTATTTTTATGCAGGTGAACGGCAACATTGCTAGCCAATCTGTGGTTAAAGGCGATGATCGGGTTAGTGAAATAAGTGCGGCATCAATTCTTGCAAAAGTTGTTCGAGATGATGAAATGCTCGCTTTAGATGAATTACATCCCGAGTATGGTTTTGCAAAACATAAAGGTTACCCAACCAAAGCCCATTTAGAAAAAATAGTAGAGCACGGTGTACTTGATTGCTACCGAGCAAGCTTTAAGCCAGTAGCACAAGTTATTGCTATGCAGGGTGTTTTACCAACAAAAACTAAACAAGAAGACTCTCAGGTGAAGTGTTAATGTCAGAGCAAGTATTAGTTGATGCAGCCGAATTAGTGTCAGTCAAAGCTCAACCAAAATTTATTCATTTGCGAGTGCATAGTGACTATTCATTATGTGATGGTTTAAATAAAGTAAAACCTATTGTCGCCAAAGCCTCAGCTTTAGGGATGCCAGCCATCGCGCTAACCGACCAAACAAACCTTTGTGGTCTGGTTAAATATTATCATGCCGCTCACGGCGCGGGTATAAAACCAATTATTGGTTGCGATCTCTGGGTTAAAAGTGATGAATTAGAGAATGAACTTTCCCGCATTGTTGTTTTAGCCACTAATAATGTCGGCTACAAAAATCTCACTGAACTCATTTCTAAAGCCTACCTTCGGGGTCATGTTCAAGGCAAGGCGGTTATTGATAAGCATTGGTTAATTGACTATGCTCCGGGTTTGATTTTATTGTCGGCGGGTCGCGAAGGTGATATTGGTAAAGCGCTGATTAAGGGAAATTTCGAGCTGGTCAATAAAATGGTCGATTTCTACCAAAGCTACTTTCCTGATTGCTTTTATCTTGAACTGATCAGAACCAACAGAGAAAACGAAGAAAACTATATCCATTTGGCAGTCGAGCTGGCAGAAAAAGCGTCACTCCCTGTGGTAGCGACGAACGAAGTGATGTTTATTTCTCCTAAGCGCTTTGATGCCCATGAAATACGTGTTGCCATACATGATGGTTTTACCCTCAACGATAAACGTCGCCCGAAAAAATATTCTAAAGAGCAGTACCTTCGAACTGAAGAGGAAATGTGTGAGTTATTTTCAGACATCCCTGAAGCGATTGAGAATACGGTTGAAATCGCCAAACGCTGTAATGTTACGGTTAGGCTTGGAGAGTATGTTCTCCCTGATTTTCCAACAGAAGGTTTATCGATAGAAGATTACTTGGTTAAAGTGTCTGAAGAAGGTTTACAAGACCGCTTAGAGACCTTATTTGATAAAGACGCAGCAGATTTTGCTGAAAAGCGTAAACCCTACGACGAACGTTTAGCCATTGAACTTAAAGTGGTTAACAATATGGGCTTTCCCGGTTATTTTTTAATCGTGATGGAATTTATTCAGTGGAGTAAAGATAATAATATTCCTGTTGGTCCTGGTCGTGGTTCTGGTGCAGGCTCTCTGGTTGCTTATGCCCAAAAAATTACCGACTTAGATCCCCTTGAATACGATTTGCTCTTTGAACGTTTTTTGAATCCTGAACGTGTCTCCATGCCAGATTTTGATATCGATTTCTGTATGGACAGGCGTGATGAAGTTATTGATCACGTTGCTGAACTATATGGCCGTGATGCCGTGTCGCAAATTATTACCTTTGGCACCATGGCAGCCAAAGCGGTTATCCGAGATGTTGGTCGAGTACTCGGTCACCCTTATGGTTTTGTTGACCGCATCTCTAAGCTTATACCGCCAACACCAGGCATGACACTAGCCAAGGCCTTTGAAGAAGAGCCTAAGTTGCCAGAAGCTTACGCACAAGACAGTGAAGTCAAAGATTTAATTGATATGTGCCGTATTTTAGAAGGCACAACACGTAATGCCGGTAAACATGCCGGTGGTGTGGTTATATCACCAACCACCATTACCGACTTTGCGCCACTTTACTGTGACGAAGAGGGTAAAAACCCGGTTACTCAGTTCGATAAAAATGATGTTGAAGATGCCGGTTTAGTTAAGTTTGATTTCTTGGGACTTCGCACGTTAACAATTTTGCAGTGGGCCATCGAAATGGCTGATGCAAAATTGTTAAAACAAGGCAAAGCGCCTATTGATATTACCCGGATTAATTTAGAAGACCCAGCCAGTTTTAAAGTGTTATTAAGATCTGAGACGACGGCAGTGTTTCAGCTCGAATCTAGTGGTATGAAATCACTTATTGCCAAATTAAAACCTGATTGCTTTGAAGATATTATCGCCTTGGTTGCGCTCTTTAGACCGGGGCCATTGCAGTCTGGCATGGTTGATAACTTTATTGAACGTAAGCATGGTCGTGAAGAAGTAAGCTATCCGGATGCTACTTGGCAACATATTGACTTAAAGCCTATTCTTGAACCGACTTACGGTATTATTTTATATCAAGAACAGGTTATGCAGATTGCGCAAGTATTGGCGGGTTACTCGTTAGGTGGCGCGGATATGCTACGCCGCGCTATGGGTAAGAAAAAACCTGAAGAAATGGCCAAACAGCGTGATGGCTTTGAGCAAGGCGCGATCAACCGAGGTGTTGACGGCGAACTTGCGATGAAGATCTTCGATCTGGTGGAGAAATTTGCGGGTTATGGTTTCAATAAATCGCACTCAGCGGCTTACGCCTTGGTTTCTTATCAAACCTTATGGATGAAAACACATTACCCTGCGCCATTTATGGCAGCGGTAATGTCAGCCGACATAGATAACACCGATAAAATTGTTACCCTAGTTGATGAATGTGGCAATATGGGGATAGATTTACTGCCTCCTGATGTTAATGCCGGTCAATATAAATTTACCGTTAACGAGCAAGATCAAATTGTCTACGGTATTGGCGCAGTAAAAGGTGTGGGTGAAGGTCCTATTGATGCCATTATTGCCGCACGCGAAGCTGGCGGTGAATTTACCGATCTTTTTGATTTTTGCGCGCGACTCGATCTTAAAAAAATTAATAAACGTGTTTTAGAAAAATTAGTTAAAGCTGGGGCCATGGACAGTTTAGGGCCTAAAAAAATTATCAACGGTAAAGAAGTACCACATCGTGCTGTTTTATTTGAAACATTACCTGAAGCAATAAAGGCTGCAGACCAATATGCAAAAGCACAGGCAGTTGGACAGAATGATTTATTCGGCTTAATTAATGAAGCGTCAGCAGAGCCGCGACAAGCCTTTAAAGATGTGCCGATGTGGGCTGAAGAAGTTTGGCTCAATGCAGAGAAAGAAACGTTAGGTTTATATTTAACCGGTCATCCTATTAATCGTTTCTTAAGTGAAATAAAGCATTATGCGACTGGACGGTTAGTAAGTCTGCAACCGACCAGTAAAGACAAAACCACGGTTGCGGTTGGTTTAGTGTTAGGTGTTAGAGTTATGGTCAATAAGCGCGGCAGACGATGGGCCTTAGTTACGCTTGACGATAAAAGCGCTCGCATGGACATTAGACTCTTTCCCGATGACTATGATAATTTTGCTGAATTGCTGGTAAGTGATGCTATTTTGGTCTGTAGCGGACAGGTCAGCTTTGATGAATACTCCGGAGGCATTACAATGACCGCTCGAGATATCATGACGGTTGGTGATGCTCGTGAAAACTATGTCTCTTCAGTAGATATTAATGTCAATAAAAACAAGGCAGGCGCAGGTTTTATTGATAAATTTACCGAGGTATTAACACCTTATAAGGATGGTACGTGTCCTGTTCGGTTGTTTTATCAAAGAGATGAAGCAAAAGCTATGCTAGAATTAGGCGTACAATGGCGCGTTACGCCTGCAGACCCTTTATTACATGAATTAAGAACCTTATTAGGTGATGGCGACGTTACTTTAAGGTTTAAATAATTTAGGGCGCATTAAAGGGTTATTTATTGTTAACCATTATAAAAAATTTATAACAAGGTCGATGACGGCTTTGTTAGCAACTTAATAATCAAATTAAAATTATTAAGTACTCTATTTGAATAATCATGCTGTTGTTATAAAACGGCATAGAACATAGGTAAGAATAATCATATGTCATTAAATTTTTTAGATTTCGAGCAGCCTATTGCTGAGCTTGATGCCAAAATTGAAGAGCTACAATTAGTCAATAACGGTCAAGAATTAGATCTTGACCTTGAAGATCAAATTACTCAATTACGCGGTAAAAACGCTGAGTTAACCAAAAAGATTTTTGCAAATCTTGACCCTTGGCAAACAGCTCGTGTGGCACGTCATCCACAGCGTCCTTATACGCTTGATTACATACCACGCATTTTTACTGAATTCGACGAGCTTGCCGGTGATAGACACTATGCGGATGATAGAGCCATTGTTGGTGGTACTGCGCGTTTAGACGGTAAACCTGTGATGATTATTGGTCATCAAAAAGGGCGTTCAACAGCAGAAAAAGTTAAACGTAACTTTGGTATGCCTCGTCCAGAAGGTTACCGTAAAGCCTTACGCTTAATGCAAATGGCTGAACGTTTTAATATGCCCATTATTACCTTTATTGACACTCCTGGTGCCTACCCGGGTATAGGTGCAGAAGAGCGCGGCCAAAGTGAAGCGATAGCGATGAACTTAAAGGTTATGTCACGTTTAACCGTGCCGATTGTTTGTACGGTTATTGGTGAAGGTGGTTCTGGTGGTGCATTAGCGATTGGTGTTGGTGATCGTGTCAACATGCTGAAATATTCTACTTACTCGGTAATATCTCCTGAAGGTTGTGCATCAATCTTGTGGAAAACTGCTGAAAAAGCACCTACTGCCGCTGCCGCTATGGGTATTACCGCTACGCGTATTAAAGAATTAGAACTTATCGATAATATCGTTGAAGAGCCATTAGGTGGTGCACATCGTGATATGGATATTATGGCGGCTAACTTAAAGCAAGAATTAAAATCAAATCTTGCCGAACTAGAAGGCTTGTCAAAAGAAGAATTAATTGAAAAACGTTATGACAGATTAATGTCTTTCGGTTATTGTTAAGTTGTTATAAATCGACACGAGCAAAGTAGTATTGAATGCTTTGCTGATGAAGTTGTAGCCTTATCTTACTGATTCTATCTCTAAGTTAAGGCTACAGTTTTTTTGTTTTCAGTGTCAATTAACCAAGTATTCTATGATTAAACAGACCTTAATAGATTTTTTTTCCAACCACCCTCAAAAATCACTGCTTATTGCCTACAGTGGCGGTATCGACTCTCAAGTGCTGTTACATTGCCTTGGTGCTTTAAAAACACAACATGCTATTAATAGCGATATTCGTGTTTGTCATGTTAATCATGGCTTGAGTGTTCATGCCGTTAAATGGCAAGCCTTTGCTAAAGCTCAATGCCAACTATTTGGCCTGCCGTTAGACATTATTGAAGTAAACGTGCAAGCTGTTGCCCAAAAAAGCTTAGAAGCGCTTGCGCGCGATGCCCGCTATCAAGCACTAAAATCAGTAGCTAAAGCAGGTGATTTAATTGTTACTGGTCATCACAGTGACGATCAGGCTGAAACTTTTCTACTCGCCCTAAAAAGAGGCGCAGGTTTGAAAGGGCTCTCAGCGATGCAAAGTGAAATGATGTTGGGGCAGCAATTACTGGTCAGACCGTTATTAACTATTTCACGAGCCGATATTGAAGCCTATGCGAAAGAGTATGGCTTAGTTTGGATAGAAGATGAATCGAATACGGATGAGCGTTTCGACAGAAACTTTCTCCGCCATCAAATTTTACCTAAGTTAAATCAACGTTGGCCAAGCATCAATAAGACGATTGCACGCAGTGCTGAACATTGCTTTGAAGCACAACAATTACTCGATGAATTAGCGCAGCAAGATTTAATTGCTTGCCAGTCTTCAGCTAATAAGCTGAGTGTTGTTGATTTAAATAAGCTCAGCGAAGCACGTCTTAAAAATCTATTGCGCTATTTTTTATCTTGCCATGGATTTTTAATGCCAAGCCAAAAGCAACTAATGCAAATATGCCAGCAGCTTAATGCACAAGCGGATAAGTCGCCAGTTGTGCAATTAGCTGAGTGTTGCATCAGACGTTATCAAGGTGAGTTACATCTAACGGGTATCTATCAGGACCTGTCGCTGTGGCAACAAAACCTAGCATTAGCGCTGTTAGCCGATGATAAACCGTTAGATGTTTGTCTTCCCGATCAATTAGGTTGGTTAAGTTTTTCGAATTTATCAGCACAAGTACAAGAAAACAGTGACTGGCAGTCGGTGATAAAAAAACCGGCAGAGCAACAAAAAGTGACGATTAGTTTTTCTCACGAAAACCCAAGGTGTTTGCCACAATATCGACAGCATTCAAGACCATTAAAGAAAGTCTTACAAGAGCTTGCTATACCAACATGGCAGAGAAAAAGGTTACCTTTTATCTTTTATGATAATGAGTTGGTTGCGGTAGTCGGACAGTTTGTTTGTCAGCGCTATCTAGCCGAGAACAGTGACTCAGCATTTACGCTATCATGGCATGGTCAACTGCCTCTTTAAAGGTACCGTGTAACGAATAAACTAGACAGTGTCGGTGCATAAGTGGTAAAAATCTTTCATCGATGCGTTATCTTAATAACAAAAACAATAACTAAAATAAGACAAACTATGACAACACAAAATACCTCTGTAGAAAAAACATCACTTTTTGGTAAGCTAAAAGCTATTAACATCGTCAATCAAATCATTATTGCACTTGTTGTTGGTATTGTTTTAGCGCTTGTTTTACCTGAAGTTGCACAGTCATTTTCAATACTCGGCAGTTTATTTGTTAGTGCACTAAAAGCGGTTGCTCCTATTTTGGTGTTAGTTTTAGTCGCTTCATCTATTGCTAACCAAAAACAAAATAGCGATGCTAACTTAAAACCGATTGTTGGGCTTTATTTACTCGGCACAATAAGTGCTGCGCTGGTTGCTGTAGCACTAAGCTTTGCGTTCCCGGTGCAATTAACATTAGATATTGTTGGCGCAAGTGCTAATCCGCCACAAGGACTAGGTGAAGTCTTATCAACCTTAGCGTTTAAAATTGTTGATAATCCGTTCAATGCAGTTGTTACTGGAAACTTTATTGGCATTTTAGCGTGGGGCTTAGGCTTAGGTTTTGCGTTGAAAAAAGGCAGTGAATCAACGAAGGTTATGGTTCATGATTTAGCCGAAGCAATTTCAAGTGTTGTTAAATTGGTTATTCGTTTTGCACCTTTAGGTATTATGGGCTTAGTCGCTAATACGGTTGCGACCACAGGCTTTGATACCTTAGGTGAGTTTAGACACTTAGTACTGTTACTTTTGGGTTCTATGGTTATTATTGCTTTAGTGGTTAACCCGCTGATTGTTTATTTTATTACGCGTAAAAACCCTTATCCGCTAGTCTTTACTTGCTTAAAAGAATCCGGCATTACCGCTTTCTTTACGCGTAGCTCTGCAGCAAATATTCCGGTTAACATGGAACTGTGTGAAAAACTTGATTTACATGAAGATACCTATTCGGTTTCTATTCCTTTAGGTGCCACCATTAATATGGCTGGTGCGGCGATCACCATTACGGTATTAACGCTGGCTGCGGCCAATACTTTAAATATTGAAGTTGACTTTGCAACTGCTATTTTATTGAGTGTCATCGCCTCAGTATCAGCTTGTGGTGCCTCTGGTGTTGCAGGTGGTTCATTGTTACTTATTCCATTAGCCTGTGGTTTATTCGGTATAGACAGTGATATTGCTATGCAAGTAGTCGCGATAGGTTTTATTATTGGTGTTATTCAAGACTCTGCCGAAACAGCCTTAAATAGCTCTACCGATGTTATTTTCACCGCAGCCGCTTCGCATCACATCACTAAAAATCTAGAATAAATGAAGTCTTCGTTAACCACCTCATATAGAGGTGGTTGATTTTAGACCCTGAAGCTAATTAAGGGTGATAGCTTTTTTGCCACTTTATAGCCCTGCAACAAAGCTATACTTTCACTTTAATATTCAGCAACAGAGCTATACCGCCACTTTAGTATTCAGCAACTAAGCTATATGGTCACGTTTTAGCCAGAGTAAAGTGCAGCCTTTAAATAATGGCTCAGGTCAATTATTCCCCGTTTTTAATCAGCACTTTTTAAATCACTGAATTAGGAGCATAATAGCGAAAAATCTTCTTCAAAAATTAGTGAATTAATATTATGCCTACCGAAAATGCCTTAAAAGCACGCAGTAATGCTAGCTGTGAATTATGTACGTCAACTGAACAATTAGCGGTGTTTCCTGTGCCACCAACCAGCGACTTAAGTGCTCAGCAATGTGTATATCTATGTGCTACATGCACAGCACAAATTAATGGTGACACTGCAATGGATGTAAGTCACTGGCGCTGTTTGAACGACAGTATGTGGAATCAAGAACCTGCTGTGCAAGTTATGTCGTATCGCTTGCTTCATAAACTGTCAGCAGAGAGTTGGGCACAAGACGCTTTAGAAATGATTTACATGGAAGATGATGTTAAAACTTGGGCTGAGCAAGGCATTGCCGCTGCTGAGCGAGAGGGGCCAACAAGAGACAGTAATGGCACTGATTTACAAGATGGCGACGATGTTACCTTGATTAAAGATTTAAAAGTTAAAGGCGCTAACTTTACGGCTAAGCAGGGCACTATGGTGCGTGGCATTACCTTAACGGATAATCCTGAGCATATTGAAGGAAAAGTTAACGGTACACGTATTGTTTTAGTCTCGGCGTATCTGAAAAAAGCTTAAGCAAAACTTGCTGTTTATAATCGCCTTAAAAAGCTATGTAAAGTCAAAAAAAGCATCAAAGTAAGTCAGTAAAGCCCCAACATTGCGGTTTTACTGTCTTACTCATATCGTTTATAACCAACGTCTTACTTTTAGCTGATAATCACGGTATTGTTGACCAAATATTTTTGTTAACATTTTTTCTTCGGGGATTATTTGAAAACGTGTCATGTAGCCAATAAATATTAAAATAATAGGTAAAGATGCTAAATGTTGTAAGTAATAAGCGAGCGAGATCAGTGAAATCAGCATGGCTAAATACATTGGATTTCTTGAAAATGAATATATACCAGAACTTACCACGGTTGAGCTTGTTTCTGGTTTAGTGGGGTTAACAGTTGTTTTGTGTTTTTTAAAACTGACTATTGCACAAAGGCCCACAACTATCGCGATAAATAACAGCGCGAGGGCAACTGGCACATGAGCCGGCCAGCTCAAGGTGAGATCGGGTGATATTTTATAAAAAATCATCATTAATAACACGGCTATTAATATCTGCACAACGGGTATTACTTTTAACTCCATGATTTACCTTAAGCTTAAAAAGTTTATTGGCTGTTATTTTAGCAGGTATTAGTGGTTATTAAGCACACTATTCGATAAGTTTATTTTTAGGTGTTATTGACGTAGTCAGATAATATCGCCATTGTTCATTTGTATACTCGTTATGTTTATTTAGCTTTCTTCCTGTTAAATTTTCAATATAGTACCGATAAAGGATTTATGAAATGTCAGTCCCCATCGCTTATTTTGCCGTTATTCTTATCTGGTCAACAACACCACTAGCGATAGTGTGGAGCAGTGAAACTATTCATCCAACCTTAGCGGTTTTGTTGCGGATGCTGATTGCGGTTGTACCTGGCTGGTTAATACTGAAGGCTTTTCGTATTGAGCTTCCTTGGCATAAAAGTGCGCTTAAACTTTATAGTTTTTCAGCGATAGGTATTTTTGGCGGGATGTTATTTGCGTATTTAGCCGCTGGCTACATTTCTTCTGGGCTGATGTCGTTAATGTTCGGCTTGGCACCTATTTTATCTGGGGTACTAAGTCAGCGCATTTTGGCTGAGTCTGCATTATCACCAGCAAAAAAAATAGCATTGGCGATCGCTATTTGCGGCTTAGCTACGGTATGTTTTGATAAAATATCACTTAAAGATGATGGATATATTGGCATTATCGCGGTATTGATTGCTGTTTCATTTTTTAGTTTAAGTGGTGTATTGGTAAAAAGTGTTGAAGTTGCTATAAACCCTATGGCAACAACCCTAGGTTCACTATTATTAAGTCTGCCTTTATTTATCTTAGTTTGGCTTATTTTCGATGGCAATATTGCGCATCAAACATGGAGTAACAAATCAATATTAAGTGTCGTTTATCTTGGTGTTATTGGCTCTTTAGTGGGCTTTATTGCTTATTTCTATATATTACAACGCCTAAAAGCGAGTACGGTGGCATTGATCACTATGATCACCCCAGTGATTGCCATTTCACTGGGGTTACTATTAAATAATGAAACAATTAATATTAATTTAATCGTTGGCGCATTAGCTATCATTGCTGGTTTAGCTATTTATCAATGGGGCGATTTAGTGATTAAACACCATCGTAATAAATATGCTCACTGATGAAAAAGTAACCATAGGATTTCGACAAGCCCAGCAGAGTGATATAGGCTATTTATTACAATTAAGAAAAGCCTCAATGGGTGAACATCTTATTGCCGCAGGTTTGGATTTATCTGATCAGCAACACCTTGCACGAGTGAATGAATTTTTTGCAGATTCAACTATTATCTTGATGAACAATGCCCCGATAGGCTTAATAAAAATAGCAGTTTTAGCGGATAAGTTACACATCAGGCAGCTACAAATCATACCAATACATCAAGGAAAAGGAATTGGTGGTAAGGTTTTAGCCTTAATTAAAAGAAAAGCAAAAGAGTTAAAACTACCAATAACATTAAATGTTTTGTTAGCAAATCCGGTTATTTCTTTATATTTACGCCATGGTTTTGTTGTCACTGGCCAGAATGAAGTTGAATATCAAATGTGCTGGTTACAATAAAATAAGGCCAGTAATTAACAAATCACTGACCTTATGTTCAGGATGAACGGTATGTCACGATGCCATGGATGGCAAGGAGTGACGATGTTCAGGATGAACGGTATGTCACGATGCCACGGATGGCAAGGAGTGACGATGTTCAGGATGAACGATCAAACTTAATAGATTTTACCACTCGCTCGAACGGTGTTTACATCAATACGTGTTGGGGTAATACTGCCATCAACTAGTCCTTGCGTAGCGACTGATAACGACTCAATAACCTGATACATCGACGCTAAGTCTAGGCTGCTAATATCATCAGACGTTTTATGATAATGCTGGTCTTTATCAAGTTGGGTACTACTAAAACTGTGAGCTGGAACACCTAAACGCGCAAGTGTTGCATTGTCTGAACGATAAAATAAACCCTGTTCAGGGTAAGGGTCTTGGTAAATCTCACTGTTTTTAGCCGCTAAGCTGACGTTAAGTAATTCACCTAAATTTGAACGCTCCATTCCTGTCATCCAAACTGAACCAGCGCCAAATTTTGAAGGTTTACCTATCATCTCAATGTTTATCATTGCCACAACGTTGTTAGGATCTAATTGTTGTGAAAAATATTTAGAGCCAAAGCCACCAATTTCTTCGGCGGTAAAAGCACTAAACATTAAGGTTCTTTTGTTCTCACCTTGATGGGCATAGTGTTGTGCCAGATTAATAACAGCAGAGGTGCCCGACGCATCGTCATCAGCACCATTAAAAACCTCTTTACCATCAGCCGTTACACCTAAATGATCATAGTGTGATGAATATAAAACCACTTCTTTTGCTGTCGCTGGATTTTTATCTTTACCCGGTAGTATCGCAACAATATTGGTTAAGGTTTTTTCAGTTATCGAAGTACTCGCGTTAACGTCTACCGTGGTAATTTCATTATCATCGGCTAAAACCATAACAATAGCCCCTTGGTGCTCAAGGTTAAGCTTAGTTAAGCCTCGTTGAAAGTAACCTCGGTAACCGGCAAAGGTTTTAGCGTGAGCGCTATGGATAATAACCAGATGCTGGCCACCGTCATTATTCATTTTACCAAGGGCCGCGCGCATATCATCCGCTTCAGCAATAATATGGGTGTTAACATTTTCAAGGCTCTGCCATGAAAGCGTGGCCATAGTACTTGCCATGCCTAAGTTAGCGTCAGCAATAGTCTTACCATTTAAGGTCACCGTTAATGCTGTTGGCATAATACTGGTTACATTAAATGTTTGTTTGAAATCTTTATTGCCTACCATTGGGCTTAGTCCAATTTCGGTAAACCTTTGGCTAATATAATCACCCGCTTGGTCAATACCAACAGAGAAGCTGGCTCGGCCTTTTAAATCGTCACTTGCGAGATAAGTAATATCTTTAATAACTTGTTCCGATGACATTTCAGCAATTTTGGCTTTAGGTGCTTCAGGCTCACTGCATGCAGAAAGGAGTGTAATGCCAGTAAAAAGAGCTAAAGTTAAGCGGCTTTTAGTAAGGTGACTTTTCATGCTTATTATTTCCCTATCCATGTTGGTATTAATTATTGTAATTTTGTTGTCTCAATTAACAGTGTTTCATCACCGGCAGTTAACCATAATTGGCCATCTTGGATACTGCACTGAAAGTCCATAGAGCGACTAGCAAGTTTTGCTAATGCATCACAGGTTTCTTGGCTAATGAGCTCAATGGAAAGTTTATTGAGTAGACGTAATTTGTTTTGCGACTGTTTCCACCAGGTTTCAGCACTGCTGCCATAAGCATAAAGAATCACTTTTTGGGCACGATTACAGGCTTTTTTGAGACGTTTTTCATCCAGTTGCCCAAGCTCTATCCATAGCTCAATCACTTCAGAGTAATTAATTTGCCACAGAGCCGCTTCTTCTTCGTCACTCACACCTTTACCAAACTGCAAATGTTCATTTGCATTTAAAATAAAAGCTAACAAGCGCACCATCATACGAATATCTGTTTCTGAAGGATGTTGGGCGATGGTTAAATTGAGGGTATCGTAGTAATTTCTGTCCATATCTGACAGTTGTATACTGGCTTTATTTATTGTTGCTTTTAGTGCCATGATTATCCGTAAAGTAAGAAATGCTAATTAAGCTTATAATACTCGTATAACATCAAGGAATACAGCAGGTAAGTGCTTTTATTCGACCAACCACTCTAATTCATCAATGACTTTTCTGGCTTCAGCAATCGTACAATCAGTGCGAGCCATCAATTGGTTAACAGTAATGTCTGACTTTAATTTAGCAATACGCATAAGTTCATCGTGACTAAGTGCCTGCCTTTGACTCATTAAGTAATTAACTAGCCACTGCCAACTCGGCTCTTCTGAGTCTTGTATAAAAGCGACAACGTGTTCTAGTTGTTCAAAGCTAGCTTTGAGCTGCCAATTGCGTGAACGGCCAATTCTATAAAGTTCACAGCCACTAGCTCTTATTCCTGCTTTTAACGCATAAGCTTTTATTACTTTTCTAAGCAATGAGGGCAGATTAATGACAGGTATATGATTTGGCGATGTTTTCATAAGGAGCGAGTAACGTTAACATAGAATAAAAAAACCAGCAAAATGCTGGTTTCAGTTTACTAATAATAGTTGATTACCATTTTTTCTTCGGTTGAAATAATAAGTCTAAATCATCTTCTTGATCTTTGGCTTTTTTCGCCGCATCTTTAGCATTAGTGCTTTTAAGTGCATCGGTTATTTCTTCAAGTTGGATCTCAACCTCAGCTTTTTTACTGACGGTATATTCTGTTTGCGAAGGATGAGCGGACAATGTTTGCAAAGCTTTCTCAAAATATTGGCGCGCTGAACCTAACATTTCTTTTTGGTAAGCCATATTGCCACGTTTTAGCAGGCTTTCAACACCAATCTGTAGTTGCATAGCATCAAGCTTTTTATCTTCATGGGTAAATGTTTGTGCGTCTAAAGCTCCTTTTACTTGCTCTGACTTAAGTGTAGCTCGTAATTTTTTAATACATTGCAAAATACTGACGAGTTGTTGTTCATTATCAGGGAGAAGGAATGGTTCCTCTTGTCCTGAAGTTGAAGCCGCAAGTTCTTGTGACGCCTTCAACCTTGCCTCAATTTCATTCACTTTACCTTTAATTTGTTTTGAATCAGGTAAAATTGATCTCATCGCTTTTGCTGCGGTTAAACTGCGTCGATTAAGAATGTTGACGATGCCAGGATTACTGGGCAGGTTAGCAAGATGAAGAATAAGGTCTTCACTTTCATCTATAATTGCTTTTTGCTTAGCCGCTTTTGTGCGTTTGTCTTTTTCTTGTTTTTCTTTGTGCTGTTGAATTGCGCCAACACTCACAACTATAATGATTAATGCGATAATTAAAGCAATGATAATGCCCATAATGTTAACTACTCGTCTGTTAAAATAGAAATATCTTTTATGCAGTCTACAAAAAATGGACACATTAGCATAGCCTTATATCAACCTTTTATCTCTGATACTAATGAAGGCTATTTATATAACTTTTTATTTTGAGTAAAAAACTTCATTTTATCCTATAAAAGTCATTTTTAACTTAGTTATGTGGTTTTTGTTGTAATAATCCTACATTTTTAAATTAAATCTCGCATATAAGCAGAATAATGAAAATTAATATGGAATAAGTCTTCATTTAAGTATATATTTTTTGCATAAGCAATCAGCATAAAAAATTTTGAAGTATAATTATGAAACTGCAACAACTGCGCTATATTGTTGAAGTACTCAACAATAATTTAAATGTCTCTGCAACAGCAGAAAGTTTATTCACCTCTCAACCGGGCATAAGCAAGCAAGTTCGCATGCTAGAAGATGAACTCGGTATTCAAATATTCGGCCGCAGTGGCAAACATTTAACGCATGTTACTGCCCCTGGCAATGAAGTTATTAATATTGCCACAGAAATTCTCTCCAAAGTTGAAGCGATTAAAGCGGTTGCGCGTGAGCATACTCAACCCGATGAAGGTAAATTACGTATATCAACCACGCATACCCAAGCGCGATATGCATTGCCTGAAGTGATCAAAGGCTTTATGAAAAAGTATTCAAAAGTTTCTTTGCAAATGTCTCAGGGAACGCCAGCGCAAATTAGTGATGCCGCAGGCAAAGGTGACGCAGATTTTGCCATTGCGACGGAATCATTACACTTATATAACGATTTAGTGATGTTACCTTGTTATCACTGGAATCGCAGTATAATAGTGCGACCCGATCATCCCTTAGCTAAAAAACAAGGCATTACTATTGAAGACTTAGCCAAGTATTCATTAGTGACTTATGTGTTCGGTTTTACTGGACGTTCAGAGCTTGATATTGCTTTTAATAGTCTTGGAGTAGAGCCTAAAATTGCTTTTACTGCCACCGATGCTGATGTAATTAAAACATATGTGCGTTTAGGTGTTGGCGTTGGTGTAATTGCTACTATGGCTATCGACCCTAGAATTGATAGTGATTTAGTGGCTATTGATGCCAGTCATTTATTTAATTCAAGTACCACTAAAATAGGCTTTAGACGCGGTACTTTCTTACGTGGTTACATGTTTGATTTTATTGAGCGTTTTGCTCCTCATTTAAATCGTGATTTAGTCACTAAAGCTGTTTTATTGAAAAATAATGCTGAAATAGATGAGATGTTTGCAAATATTAAATTGCCTGTTCGTTAAAGCAGCTGCGATATAAATCAATAAACACATAAAAGCGACTGATATCAGTCGCTTTTTTATGTTCAGGATGAACGGTATGTCCTGATGCCATGGATGGCAAGGAACGACGAATGTTCAGGATGAAGGGTATGTCGTGGTGGCAATTATGGTAATTATGGCAAGTATGGCAAGGAACGACGAATGTTCAGGATGAAGGGGATGTCGTGATGCCAATTATGCAAAGTATGGCAAGGAACAACGAATGTTCAGGATGAAGGGGATGTCGTGATGCCAATTATGTAAAGTATGGCAAGGAACGACGAATGTTCAGGACGAAGGGTATGTCGTGGTGGCAATTATGTAAAGTATGGCAAGGAACGACGAATGTTCAGGATGAAGGGTATGTCGTGGTGGCAATTATGTAAAGTATGGCAAGGAACGACGAATGTTCAGGATGGCCTTTCTCAGACATCCTGTATTTCAAAGCATAAGTGTTTCGCTGCACGGCGATAGCAAGGAACGACAAATGTTCAGCCATTAACCCTTTGTCCGTTGCAGCTTTGGGATTAAAAACGTCTTAACATTCAGTAATGTTGACCGCTAAGCCGCCACGAGAAGTTTCTTTATATTTGGTTTTCATATCGTTGCCGGTTTCCCACATGGTTTTAATCACTTTATCCAGCGGGACTTTTTGATTACCGGTGCCGCGTAAAGCTAAACGCGATGCGTTGATCGCTTTTACCGAGCCCATAGCGTTACGTTCGATACAAGGAACTTGAACTAAGCCACCAACAGGGTCACAGGTTAATCCTAAATTGTGCTCCATACCGATTTCTGCCGCGTTTTCTACTTTACTTGGCGAACCACCCATAATTTCAGTTAATGCGCCAGCTGCCATAGAACAAGCTACGCCAACCTCACCTTGACAGCCCACTTCAGCACCAGAAATTGACGCGTTAGTTTTATATAAAATACCAATGGCTGCGGCAGTTAATAAATAGCGTACACAGGTATCTTCATCAACAGGTCTAACAAACTTATCGTAGTAGCATAATACGGCAGGTATAATACCGGCTGCACCATTGGTTGGCGCCGTTACAACACGACTACCTGCGGCATTTTCTTCATTAACTGCAAGAGCAAATAAGTTAACCCAGTCCATCGCTATAAGCGGATCGTTGTTATTTTCAACTGATAATGCTTTATAAAGGGCAGGGGCTCTGCGCGCAACTTTTAAGCCACCGGGTAAAATACCTTCTGTTTTAATACCACGGTCAACACAATCTTTCATTGCTTGCCAGATATTAACTAGTTTAGCCCTAACCGTGGCTTCATCGGCTAAGCACTTCTCATTATTCATCATGATGGTACTGATCCTGAGATTTTTCTCATTAGCTTCGTTGATAAGCTCAGTCGCTGATGAGAAATAATGAGGACGTTTGATATTGTTGTGCAGAGATAATGCTTTATCTTTTTCTTTTTCAAAGTCGCGGGCGTTAACAATAAAGCCGCCACCGATTGAATAATATGTTTGCTCTAGTAATAACGTACTTTCTTTTCCTGGGATATCTTCAAAGGCAAAAATAGTCATGGCATTTGAATGAGCAGGTAACGTTTTACGGCGATGATAAATAATTGCATCATTTTTAGGGAATGATACTAAGTGCTCGCCATTAAGCGAAATTTTTTGACTAGCCACTACGGCTTCTAGAATTGAATCAATAGCGTCGACGGCAATCGTATCCGGATTTTCGCCAGACAGACCTAAAATTACCGCTTTGCCGGTACCATGGCCAATACCTGTTTGCCCTAACGAACCAAAAAGTTCACATTTTACCCGCGTTGTTTGGGTTAATTTATGCTCATCTTTAAGTTGTTCAACAAACAATTTCGCTGCTTTCATTGGACCTACAGTGTGAGAGCTTGACGGGCCAATGCCAATAGAAAACATATCAAATACACTAATCATACTAAAACCTGAATTTATTTTGATAAAATTATCAAAAGATGGAATTATCTTCGGTAATTGTAACTGAAAGCTACCACCATGAAAAACAATAATAGTTTAATTATAGTTGATATTAATTAAAAACCTAAAGGTTCAAGATAATTGAATGGCCAAATCTTTCAGCATTACCGCGGTTGCGCCCCATATATTATGGTGTTCGAAAGGCATAAAGTGAATTGAAAAGGGTTTGCGATGACGCTCAATGGTCACCATGTAGTGATTATTAAAATCTAGAAAATGTTGTAATGGCACCTGAAATATTTCAGCAACTTCATTTTTATCGATCACATAATTTTGTTTTTTATCAATAAAAGCAATGATGGGCGTAACCACATAACCACTGATTGTTTCATAAGGAAGTAATTGGCCAACAATATTAATGTTGTTACTATTTAAACCAATCTCTTCTTCAGCTTCTCTTATGGCGGTGCTAATAAAGCTTGTATCAAAGTCTTCCATTTTTCCACCGGGAAAACTGATTTGCCCAGGATGATGTTTTAAATGACTAGCACGTTTTGTTAACACAACAGAGAGTTGTTTATTCTCTTCTATTAGCGCGATTAACACGGCTGCAGGTTTTAGTGCGCCAAGGTGCTGGTATTGATGGAGGGAAACATCAAGTGTTGAAAATTGAAAGTTTTGTAAAAAATCATGCTTGTTCATTATAAATCCATCAATGGCGAAAGCCAAAACTACAATAAGTTAAAGCGCTGATAACACAGGTAATATTTTGTTTACTTTATCAAAGGTTTCTTGATATTCAGCGTCAACTTTTGAATCAGCTACTACGCCACCACCGGCCCAGCAATAAATGATACTCGCTTTGGTCGCGTTATTTTTTTCGCACAGTAGGGTACGTATAGTAATGCTAGTGTCCATATTGCCACAAGCAGAAATATAACCAATAGAACCACAATAAATACTTCGTTGATGAGGCTCTAATTCATCAATTATTTCCATGGCTCTTATTTTTGGAGCGCCAGTAATTGAACCGCCAGGAAATGAAGCCGCTAATAAATCAGTCGCTTGATAAGGTTGTGCTAACTCACCTTCAACGGTGCTGACTAAGTGATGAACGGCAGGAAAACTTTCAATATTAAACAACTTAGGAACTTTTACCGAGCCAGCAATACAGACTTTACTGATATCATTTCTCAGTAAATCAACAATCATTAAGTTTTCGGCACGGTCTTTTTCTGAGTGCTGTAAATCAACTGAGTTTTGTTGGTCTATGACGGCATCATCACTGCGTGGTTTAGTGCCTTTTATCGGCTTACTTTGTACTTTACGGCCTGCTTTTTGTAAAAATCGTTCAGGAGAAATACTGAGAATACTGGCTTTTTCAAAACGTAAAAAAGCAGAAAACGGTGCTTTATTTTTATCACGTAACGCGCAATAAGCTTCGAATTCATCACCTTGATACTGGGCACTAAAGCGTTGTGCTAAATTAATTTGGTAGCAATCTCCAGACAATAAGTAGTCTTGTATGCGCTTAAATTTTTCATCATAACGCGCTTTACTCATATTCGACTGCCAGTCGGTTATTAATGAAAACTTTTCTTTTATTTGTGTGGCTTTCTTTATCAAAGCTAACTGCTGATTTATTGCTATTGTTAGGCTTTCTCGTTGTGGTTGCGGGCAAACCAACCAAAACTGTTGAGCTTGGTGATCAAAGATTAATGCCTGAAAATAAAGCCCTATCGACATGTCGGCTAAATCTATATCTTGCGTTGTTTGATGAGGCAAGTTCTCAAAACGTCTACCTAAATCGTAAGAAAAGTAACCGACACTGCCGCCATTAAAAGGTAAGTGGCTGGTGGCAACGGTTATGTTGTTGAAGCATTGTTGTTGAATTTCTTTTAACAGCGTTAAAGGATTTTGATGACTGATTTGTTTTTTGTCCTCTTTTAACCACCGTACTTCAGTTTGATCGCCGCGAGTAGTTAGCGTAATTTCGGGTTGCCAAACCAGAATATCAAAGTTGCTATCAACGTGGGCAGGTGACTGTTGTTCACCACAAGAGTCAAGCCACATCGCCCAAGGTTGATGACTAAAAGCTGAAAATAAAGCTTTTACATCGATAGATTTTTCTACAGTAAAATGCTGGGCAGAAATAGTGAACATGACAGGTTTTACTCGATAATATTGTGGAAGCTCGTTAACAAGAAGGGTATGATATCTGCAAATTTATAACTTTCAACCATTTTCAGCTTCCCTAGTTTATCTATAATTTCAGGTAAGTAGGTAAATGCCGTTGAACTACATCTGTCGATCTGCATAAAAAGAGACCCTCATGACTATCATTAAACAACAAGATTTAATTGAAAGTATTGCCGATGCATTACAGTACA
The DNA here is from genome assembly GCF_014077195.1 of Colwellia sp. BRX9-1. Lineage (NCBI taxonomy): Bacteria > Pseudomonadati > Pseudomonadota > Gammaproteobacteria > Alteromonadales > Colwelliaceae > Colwellia > Colwellia sp. BRX9-1. The sequence continues at coordinate 106,234 of NZ_JACGVM010000002.1, read as the reverse complement.
TTTCTTATTATCACCCTTTAGACTTTATTCAAGCGCTTGAAAAAGCCTATCATAAAGAAGAAAGCAGCGCAGCTAAAGACGCTATTGCTCAGATCTTAATTAATTCTAGAATGTCAGCCCATGGCCAGCGTCCTATTTGTCAAGATACCGGCATAGTGACTTGCTTTGTTAAAGTGGGTATGGATGTTCAGTGGGACAAAACTGATTTAACAGTTCAGCAAATGGTTGATGAAGGTACTCGCAGAGCTTACTTAAATCCAGACAACCCATTGCGCGCTTCTATTGTAAAAGACCCCGCTGGCGCGCGTATTAATACTAAAGATAATACACCATCGGTTGTTCATATTGATATGGTTGCCGGTGGTGGCGTCGATATCATGATCGCAGCGAAAGGCGGCGGTAGTGAAAACAAATCTAAAATGGTGATGTTAAATCCTAGTGATTCAATCGCTGACTGGGTAGTTAAAACACTACCATCAATGGGCGCAGGTTGGTGTCCACCGGGAATGTTAGGCATAGGTATCGGCGGAACAGCAGAAAAAGCAGGGGTACTTGCCAAAGAAAGTTTAATGGAACCGGTAGATATTCAAGACCTTATTGACCGTGGTGCTGAAACAGCCGAAGAAAAACTGCGTCTAGAAATTTTCGAACGTGTTAATAAATTAGGTATTGGCGCACAAGGTCTCGGCGGTTTAACGACAGTTGTAGACATTAAAATTATGTCAGCACCCACCCACGCGGCATCAAAACCTGTGGTGATGATACCCAATTGTGCGGCAACGCGTCATGTCCATTTTCACTTAGATGGTTCTGGTCCGGCTAACTTAACACCACCAAAATTAGAAGACTGGCCAGAAATAACCTGGGAAGTCGGTGAAAACGTGCGTCGTGTTAATGTTGATACCTTGAAAAAATCCGATATCAGTAGCTGGAAAACCGGTGAAACTGTATTACTGAGCGGGACTATCTTAACCGGACGTGATGCTGCCCATAAACGTATTCAAGATATGCTAGCCAAGGGCGAAAAGTTACCAGTAGACTTTACTGACAAGTTTATTTACTACGTAGGTCCTGTCGATGCTATTGGCGATGAAGCAGTTGGCCCAGCTGGCCCAACGACAGCAACACGCATGGATAAATTTACAGAAATGATGCTCTCTGAAACAGGGTTACTTGGCACTATTGGCAAGGCTGAACGTGGTGCCGAGACCGTTGAAACCATCAAAAACCATAAGTCAGTTTATCTAATGGCCGTCGGTGGTGCTGCATACTTAGTATCAAAAGCTATTAAAAAAGCAAGAGTTGTTGCTTTTGAAGATATGGGGATGGAAGCTATTTACGAATTCGAAGTTGAAGATATGCCAGTCACTGTAGCTGTTGATAGCCAAGGAGAGTCGGCTCATGTCACGGGTCCTGCTATTTGGAAAGCTAAGATTGAAGTGCAAGATGCCAAATCAAAAAATTAATTGATGCTTGTGTAAGCAAATAATTTTAAAACAAGCGCCTTAGGGCGCTTTTTTATTGACGATAATAAGTTGAGAATATTGTCTATACTAAAAGAACATTATTAAAATTAAGTTTTGAAAACATTAACTATGACTAACACTAACCTGCGCACTGTTACTATTATTTATTATATTGAAGATTCACTTGAGTTAATGCACTTTGTTGGACAATTTGCAGAAAATGCCAGTGGGCGGGTCATTATTCCGGAAAAATTTAAAGAAGATAAATCGATTGTTGCTGTGTGTGATGGAGAAATAACCATTCTTAATAAAGTTGGCGATCGCATTCATCTTATCAATGATTATTAAATATGGACTTGTTAATGAACAAGCTTAGAATAAACTTAACCTGAGTATATTTCTATGGTTTAATACTGATAATATTTACAGTGTTACTGATGTGACTTTATGCCTATCGATGAACTCCTTGTTTTTTTAGAGAAAATCCCTACCGAAATTTTTATGCTGTTTAGCGTTATTCTATTGGTATTGTGTTTTTTAATCAGCTTTATAGTGTTTTTTAAAATAAAAAAAATGTCACTACAGTTGTCTTTGCAACATGAAAAGTTACAGCTATTGTTTGAAAAATTAACCGTTGATAGTGAAGTCTCAAATAAATATCAACAGCAACAACAGCAGCAAACTAGCTTTAATCATCAACAATTGGCAAACCAACAAGTTGAGTTAAAGACTTATTTTGAACAACAAATCTCTGACTTTAAAATTAAGCTGTTGTATCAACATGCTGAGCAAGGTGAGAAGCAGTCATCGAGTTTACATGCAAGTAGTGAAAAGTTACACCGCGCATTACACGAGCACCAAGTCGTTTTTAATCAGAATCAGCTAAAATCGGTTGATCAACTTGTTGAACACCTAAATCGAGTGACGCACATTAGCCGCGAAGAGTTAACTAAGTCATTGCAAGCATCGAGTGAGCAAATGGCTAAACGTATTGATGGATTAACCGTCTCTACCGATAACCGCTTGAAAGAAATTAGCGGGCAAGTAGAGAAACGTTTAGCGGAAGGGTTTGAGAAAACAACAAAAACCTTTAATGATATTTTGCAACGCCTTGCCTTGATTGATGACGCGCAAAAGAAGATAACGGAACTTTCCTCAAACGTCGTCAGCTTACAAGAAGTATTAAGTGATAAGCGTTCGCGGGGGGCTTTTGGCGAAGTTCAGCTTAACAGTTTAATTCGCAACGTGATCCCCGAGCAAAACTTTTCTTTACAGCACACTTTATCAAATGGAAAAATTGCTGATTGTATTTTATTTTTACCTGAGCCAACCGGTAATGTCGTTATTGACTCTAAGTTCCCTTTAGAAAACTATAAGAAAATGCTGGATAACCAATTAGGGGAACATGATCGAAAATCGGCAGAGCGTCAATTTAAACTCGACATAAAAAAACATATTAACGATATTAGTTCTAAATACTTAATTGAAAAAGAAACCGCCGACGGCGCTATTATGTTTATTCCTGCAGAAGCTATCTTTGCTGAAATTCATGCACATCAAGGTGATTTAGTTGATTACGCCAATAAAAAACGAGTATGGCTGGCATCGCCAACCACGTTAATGGCTATATTAACAACGTCACGCTCGGTACTAAAAGATGAAGCAACCCGTAAGCAAATACATGTTATTCAAGCGCATCTCTCACACTTATCTCAGGACTTTAGTCGTTTTAAATCTCGTTTTGCCAATTTAGCAAAGCACATAGACCAAGCGGCGAGTGACGTAAAACAAATCCATACCTCTGCAGATAAAATATCGTCACGCTTTGATAAAATTGAACAGGTTGAGTTGAAAAATGAAAGTGATGAAAAGCCCACTGGTACAGACAGTAAAATAGATAATGAGCAAGCTCTACCTGTTGTTTAACCTGATTGCTTCTCTACCCTTTAGCGATAACTTAATCTAAGGAGTTAATCTTGTTGCAAAGAATTAAAGGACTAAAAACTCTGTTTATTAGTTTAGGCACAGTTGCTTTAGTTTATTTTTTGATGATGAAAAGCCAAGCTTTTTGGCTAAAGCAAGTAGTGATTGTCGAACAATTATTAGTGGTGTTCTTGGCTGTTGTGATCGTCTTTGCCAGTTATTTTAATCGTAGCAGGTTAGCCTACTTATCATTATTGTGGCTTTTATATTACGCCAGTATTACTTTTTCACCGCATTGGTCAACTTGGTTACTGCAGCAGGGGGATTGGTTAACGTTATTTGGCTGTAGTGTTTTACTTTTATTGTCTTTGATAAAAGACCGTGGCGTCATCTCAATTCATGGTCTTTATCGATTAGTCGCTATCGCCTTAGTGGCTATCATTAGTTATGCTTGGTTAACGATGAGTGAGCCAATTATCATTTTTGTACAAACCTTTCCCCATATTGCAGGCTTTAGTAAGGTTATTCGTTTAGAGTTACCACTAGCTTTATGCACTATGGTTATTGTTTGGCGAGCAGTGATTAAAGCGGATTTAGTGACTTCAGCGGTTGCGCTTTCTTTACTGTTTTGGCTATGTTATCAATATCAATTAATTGAGCTACCGCTAAGTTTAACGCTGGCATTACTCAGTTTGTATTTCGTGTTAGTCATTGTTGTCGACGCTTATTTTCTTGCCTATCGAGATGACTTAACGGGCTTACCATCGCGTCGGGCGCTCAATCAGTTAGCCTTATCACTTGGACGAAACTACACCCTTGCTATGCTAGACATTGATCATTTTAAAAAGTTTAATGATACCTATGGCCATGATATTGGCGACCAAGTATTAAAACTAGTGGCAAAAAAAATTGGCAACGTTAAAGGGGGAGGGAAAGCATTTCGCTATGGCGGAGAAGAGTTTACCATCGTATTTACTGGTAAAACTATTGAGCAAGCCTTAACTGAGTTAGAAGCGGTACGTCAAGCTATTGAAACCTATAAAATTGTCATTCGTCAGCCACAAAGAAAAACAAAACAACAACGAAACGCTAAAAAAGTAAGTAAAAATAGTGAGTTTAAAACGGTCAATGTCACTATTTCAATTGGCGTTGCAGTACGGGAAAGTAAACAAAGCTTTGAACAAGCGTTAAAGTGCGCGGATCAAGCGTTATACAAAGCTAAGAACAAAGGGCGAAACAACGTTAGTGTTTAAAGCGGGCTAAATATGATGATTGTTTGCAAGTATAAGACTGGACCAGCAAAAATCATCGTTCACAAGCAAGGTGAACCACGCTCATGCAAAGCATCATTATTGAGCAAGCCTTGCATTGTTTATTGACGTTAACGTGACCAGTGATATTATTAATCGCCACCGAGCACAAATTACCGGCTCCCCTGAACTTGCTTCAGGGGCTGATGTTAAAAGGCTGTAATAATGCTGGGTAAGCCAGTTATTAACGCTTAATTTAATATCGCAACGTTAACAAAAACCACACTTAACAATAGTGGGCAGACAAAACGAAGGTAATTTCCCCAAATGGGTAGCCACTTCCTGCCTTCTTGTAGCGCTTTATCACGTAATTTATTACCTCTATTCCATAACCAACCGACCACAATAAAGTAGAATAAACAACTTAATGGCTGCAATATGGTTGTTAATGCTCGAATCACTAAACCAAATAATTCGTCAAAAAAAGCAATTAACAACATGCTAGCACAAAGCACCACGAAGGAGACTAGCCATGTCGCTTTTGAACGAGTAAAGCTTTTGTCTTCCATTAAATAAGATACAGGTACTTCAGTTGAAGAAATAGTTGAAGTTAATGCCGCAATGGATAACAACAAGAAGAAACAGCTTGAGACAATCAAGCCGACATTACCCATTGAATTGAACAGCTCAGGTAATATCTTAAAGATTAACTGTCCTTCACCAATCAACTCGTTATTACTGAAAACTTCAACTCCGGCTTCTTGAGCAACAAAAAGTGCCGGTATGATTAACAGACCGGCCATAAAAGCGATAAAAGTATCAAGTGCGGTGATAGAAATGGCTAATTTACCGATATCTTTACCTTTTTGCATGTACGAGCCGTACACCATCATACCGCCTACGCCAATAGACAATGAAAAGAAGGCTTGTCCCATTGCTGATATGATGAGTTTAGGGTTAGTCACCTGTGAAAAGTCAGGAATTAAATATAACGCTAAGCCTTTTTCTGCACCGGGTTGGCGTAAAATATAAATGATTAAACCAATTAGCATCACTAACAATAACGGCATTAAACGCCCTGACCATTTTTCAATGCCGGCATTAACGCCCTGATGTATAATGGCGGCGCCGAGTAAGATAAAAAGTGGCGTAAATAATAAATTACGTTCGGTGCTTGATGTGGCTAACCACTGTGAAATATTAGTTAGGCCTAACAGCTCAGTAAATGCTGATAGAGCATGCGCTAACATCCAACCAGCGACGATAGTGTAAAAGCTTAACATCATTATAGCGCCACATAGGCCTATTATGCCGGCATACTTACCTACATTGGGCCAAGTGTCTTTACAGGCCTCTTTTAATGCGGCTACCGGATTTTTTTGCGCCTGGTTACCAATATATATTTCTGCATACAAAGCGGGGAGGGCGAGTAAAAGTGTCACGAGTAAATAGACGAATAAAAAAGCACCACCGCCATTATTAGCGGCTTGGGTTGGAAATCCCCAAATATTGCCTAAACCAATGGCTGATCCTGCAGCGGCCAAGACAAACCCGATACGGGAATGAAAAGAATCTCTAGTGTGTGTCATATAGTATTGAATGCAAATTATTTTTATTTGGTGATGAGCTTACCGAGTTCAGATCATATAGCAACGGTTTTTTAAAAATTTGTTTCTGATAAAATATAAACACTGTAAACCTAGCAACTAATGGCTGATAAACTTGCTTTCAAAAATATTACCCCTATATAGGTTGAAGTTAAATTAATGTCATTATAAATACGTATGAAAAGTGTGGGTGTTGTTAAAGTTATCAAGATAAGCTTGGACATTATCCCCCGAAGCTACGTTTATTTTAATAAGAACGTTGTAATAACCCGTTTGTCGGCGTTAACACGGTTGAATGTTATTTTGAGAGAACTTTATTTATGAATTCCTATGTGGTGCGTATCCAAGAACGGCTAAAAAAAATTGACGCTAGCCCGTTTTTTCAATGGTCAATTATTGCCGTTATTATTATGTCAGCATTACTTATTGGCGCAAAAACCCATAACTTGCCCCCGCAAGCATTAAGAATATTGGTTTTTTTAGACAGTGTTATCACGGTATTTTTTGTCATCGAATTATCAATACGTTTTATGGCTTTTCAAGATAAAAAGAATTTCTTCAAAAGTGGTTGGAATATTTTTGATACCTTAATTGTTATTGGTAGTTTAATACCAACAGGTGGCTCAGGTGTCTTATTAGCACGGCTGTTGAGAGTGTTTCGGGTGTTACGTCTAGTTTCTATGGTACCTGAATTACGCCTGCTGATTAATTCGCTGCTCAAAGCTATTCCTCGTATGGGCTATATCGCCTTACTCATGTTTGTTATTTTTTATATTTATGCTGCAGTTGGCAGTATGGTTTTTAATAATATTAATAAAGAGCTTTGGGGCGATGTTTCAATATCGATGTTGACCCTTTTTCGTATAGCCACTTTTGAAGATTGGACCGATGTGATGTATGAAACGATGGCGATTTATCCGCTTAGCTGGATTTTTTACCTGACCTTTATTTTCTTAACGGCTTTTATCTTTTTAAACATGATGGTCGGTACTATTCTAGAAGTTATGGGCAAAGAAAATGAAATTTATCGCGCCGAACAACATGGCGAATCAGGTGAAGGTGGAGAGCCGGCTAGCCGAGCACAAATTGAAAACCTTGAGCGTGAGCTTGCCGAAATTAAGACTTTACTCAAAGAAAAACTCAACCATCGCTGAGATTAATTTTTATAGATAACCGAACACTTGTGGGATTTAATTAAATAAGATGGTATAAAATAAAAATCATATTTAATTCAAGTGTTTTGGTTATTCTTAATGATTGCTTTCAAGCGAATTGTGTACTTTTTTATCGTTATTATTGTTCAAGCTTCATTTTTTTCGTCTGCGACGCTTGCCGCGGATCAAAATACCCTGCCCAGTGATGAGCAAAAGATATCACAAGAAATTGAAATTCTTAAAAAAATTGAAGATGACCAGCAAGCGGTTGATTACTCAATATTATTATTAACGCGCTCAGCTTTAATTCCCAAGCAAATAATTGACATCTTAGATATTCAACAAAAACGTTACTATCAGTTAACCGAGCTTCGATTAGGATTAGCTAGCGCTCAACGAATACAATTAATTGCCACTGAAAATAACTTTAAAAAAATAGCGGCAGATGCTAATAAAATGATCGGTATATATCACTATTTAATTGGTGATAATCCAGAGTCTGTAGCCGCTTCTCAAGCCGCATTAAGTTATTATATAAACTCACCTGAGCCGCTTACATTGGCTGGGCTATACAATAATATTGCCTTGGCTTATATTGATCTGGGTAATACCAGTAAAACCTTAGTCAATTTTCAACTAGCCGAAAGTATCTACAATAAATTGGGTAGTGAGCAAGATAAAATAGATGTGCGTTATAACATTGCCGGTTTATATTTAATTTTAAAAAGATACGATATCGCGATTGAACTCTATCTCGATATTATTGCACAGCTTGCTTTTGTCGATGACAAGCTCACCTTAGCTAAAGCCAAGGGAGAATTGGGCACTGTTTATAAATATTCAGGAGAGTATCAGCAATCTCTTAAATTGCTGTTACAGGCAATAGCGTATTTTGAACAATCTAATAACGACTATTATTTAGCGGCTTTTAGTCATAATATTGCCGGTCTTTATAATATGATGAACCAGCCAATAAATGCAATTAAGTATGCAACACAAGCGATAAATTTGGCTAAAGCTTCAAATCATAACACCGCTTATGCGGGTGGCTTGTATAGTCTAGCGCAAGCAGAGTTTTCGTTGGGCTATGTTGAAAAAGCCTATGAAAGCTTACAGCTCTCTGATGAAATAGCTAAAAAATCTGGTCATGAAGAACAAATGACGAATAATATGGCGCTGCTGGCGTTGATTTATTCGGCACAAAACAAGCAAAGTGCGGCCTTTGAAACACATCAAAAATATATTAAAAGAACAAGAAGAATAGCGAACAATCAGCTCAATAGTCAATTGTCAGACTTTGAATCTAACAAATTAAGACAAGAAGTTAGCCAGCTCAAGCAAAATGAGCAACTTCAGGCATTAGAGACAGAGCAAGCCAATCAACAACGTAATTTTAGCTTAGTGGCTGCTTGTTTTATCATTGTTTTGGCCTTATTTATTTTCAACCGAAATGTTGAAAAACGCGCTAAATTAAAGTTATCTGAGCGAGTTAAAAACCGCACTCAAGAGTTAGAACTTCTAACCAGCGAGTTGGTCAAAGCTAATGCCATTAAAAGTCAATTTCTTGCCAATATGAGCCATGAAATAAGAACCCCTTTAACGTCAATTATTGGCCAAGCAGAGGCAATAATAAATGGTGATGTTGATGAAAGTTACCTGCAAAAAGAAGTTAAAATAATTCACGGTAATAGTTTGCATTTATTAGAGCTTATTAATAATATTTTAGATTTAAGTCGCGTTGAGGCCAATAAGTTAGAGTTAGAACTTGTCGAGCAAGACTTACACGTTATTTTGCATGACATTGCTAATATTTTTATTAAATCAGCGACAGTCAAAGGATTACAATTTCAGATAGTACACACCTTGCCAAACAAGTTTATGCTGACCATTGATGGCTTTCGCTTAAAACAAATCTTAATTAACTTATGCTCCAATGCCATTAAATTTACCAGTAAAGGCTCAGTTACTCTTGATATATCGGTCAAAAACGCCGCGTTAACTATTGCGGTTAGCGATACCGGTATTGGTATGAGTGAAACACAATTGCAGGAAGTCTTTAGCAGCTTTACTCAAGGCGACAGCAGCATTAGCCGACGATTTGGTGGATCAGGTTTAGGTCTATGTCTATCAGAGCAATTGGCCAAATTAATGTCAGGAAAAATCACCGTTATCAGTACGCTAAATAAGGGCAGTATTTTTACTTTAGTCTTACCTTGCAAGCAACTCGAATCGATTCAATTAGCCAAGTTTCCTCCCACTAAAATTATCGCCTCTGCATTCACTGCAGATGCTAGTGATATTAAGTTTGAAGGGCAAGTATTACTGGCCGATGACCATGATGATAATCGCCGGTTAATCGCTCGTTTATTAACATCGCTAGGCTTAGAGGTATTGTCAGCTAAAAATGGTCGAGAAGCAGTTGAGCTTTGTTTAAAAAACAAACCTAAACTCATTCTTATGGATATACAAATGCCAGAAATGGATGGTATTGAGGCTTTTAAAGTATTGCGACAAAAAGGATGCGCTAGCCCAATAGTCGCATTAACTGCCAATGCCATGTCTCATGAAGTCGACAAATATTTAGCGCTTGGTTTCGATGGACATTTAAAAAAGCCTATTGAGCGAAAATTATTTATTGCGACCATAGCTAAATATTTTGGTGAACAAATGGATGAAAGCGCAGCTGAACAAGCCATTTCAAGCGTAGATATGTCCGATTTAGTGACAGAATTTAAATCGAATTTAGTGTTAGAGCAGCAAGATATCATTCTTCATATTAAAAATAATGAATTAGAGAAGCTTGCTGAATTGGCTCATCGTATTGCTGGCGCCGCACAAATGTTTGGTTTTTCACTGGTTTCAGTGAGTGCGATAAAATTAGAAAAACATATTAAAACTGGCTCTTCTCAGCTGATCAGTGAAGCGGCGCAAAACCTACTTAATGAAATAGACCAAGTGCTTTGGTAAGATTATTCCACTTAGTCTTCATCCGCTAACGCTGCTCTTGATATATAAACACTTGGTTTATCGGTTGTTCAAATATATCTGCAATTTTAAAAGCAACTTCTAAAGAGGGAGAATATTTTCCTTTTTCAATGGCTACTATGGTTTGCCTAGAGACTGAAACGCTATCAGCAAGTTTTTGCTGAGTCATTTCTTGATGTTCAAAGCGCAATTTTCTAATGTTATTGGTAATAACTTTAGCCATATTAATAGCCTCGACGATAAGAAACTAATTTAACTGACGAACAAACAATTTCGGCAAGCAAAGAAAAGGCAATAATTAAATGCATAACTTCATACTCTTTAGCTAAACCAGGCATTGAAAAAGTAAACTTTGATAGTGCGGGGAATAGAATATAGAAGGTCACACAGAAAACACCCAAGGACAATATCTTATAAGCATATGAGTTTGCCCGCCTTGAAATTATTTTATCACGCTCATCACTTTTATCATTTGCTTCTCTATACTTAAAAATAGCGAGAATAGTTTGTAAAACAACTTCTAAAAAAATCGTATAAATTACTGCAGTAAACAATAAACCATACATAGCCTCTACCGAGAATAATTGCCGCTGATATAAATTGACGACACCCAATGCATAATTGCTCCAAATACCGAGGGTAATTAAAAGTGATACTAAAATACTGGTTTCTCTGTAAGACATGAGCTTTCCTAGGTTGATAATTTTGACACTGTGTCTACTATATTTGACATGAGTTAGCATAAGACTTAACATACTCAGTGTCAAATATTTTGTACATCATGATTGGTTTTTTTTACATTTTGTTATATACAGAGAAGGGCAGCAATGATCTTAGCGGATCTTAATTTAATTTTTTGATAATTATATAGGGTAGTTAGCGATATAATAAAGTGCATTCAAAAAACTTTCTGCCTTCTCGTTCAATATCGATAAAAGGCAGGTTATTAGTGTTATTGGCTATTTCACTCTTGGTTAATATGGAGTAAACATTAAAGTTAAAATAGCTAGATCGCTGTTTTAACTGATTGTTAAGGTTTTGTTATCGCATTTTTTGAATGCAAGTGTTTATCGTTATGCCTTAATTCAGTTAAAATTTAATTTTTCTTGTCAACATATCCTTAAACATCACCCAGTCGCCGAGTAAACTATAGAAAGGATAGGTAAATGTGGCAGGTTTGTTTTTTTCAAAGAAAACATGTCCCAGCCAAGCAAATCCATAACCTATCACGGGAATAAACCATAAGCCTTGCCATAGCGCATAGCTAATACAATAAATAATCAGTAATATTATTAACGACGAACCGATAAAATGTAAGCGTCGACAGATAATATTTTGGTGTTGGCTTAAATAAAATGGATAAAACTCGCTAAAGGTCTGGTATTTTTTTACCGCCATCAGTTATTCCTCTCGTCAGTGATGTTAATTAATTTTACTGGTCAATATTTTTAAGCCAATAAGTATCATTGCTCCGCCTAAAATTCGGTCTATCCAATGACCCAAACGTTGAAATTTTTCGTTTATTATTGGCTGAGATAGCAAAACGACCACAGACGAAAACCAAGCGAGTTGAATAGTCATCATCCAAAGTCCATAAATAACTAAGTGTAATAACGGTAAATCAGGAGAAAGTACCACGGTAAAAAGCGCGACAAAATAAATCGGTGCTTTTGGGTTTAAAGCATTACATAGAAAACCAACACCGATATTTTTGAGGGATGAACGTTTCATCGAGGGTTTTGAATCCGCTTTGTTACTGATTTGTGTCGAGGCTTTTGCACGGAGTCCCTGAATACCTAAATATAATAAGTAACAGCCCCCCAAGATCTTAATTACCCATAGCGTTGTTGCTGAGTTAGCGATAACAGCAGCTAAGCCTAAAGCAGAATAAATTATGTGTATCGATAAACCGAGTGCAATGCCAATACTGCACATAAAACCGGCTTTTTTGCCATGGCTTAGTGTTTGTTGAGACACCAAAACAAAATCAGGCCCAGGTGAAGCGGCAGCTAATAAATGAATTGAACTAATTAACAGTAAACCTTGTAAAAGTTCCATAGTGTTTCTCATTGATATGATTAGTGAAACTTTAATGTTCTTTGACGTGTTCAGCAAGTAATGAATTGCCGAGTAACTAAGGTTTATTTAGTTTCTGAAAAAACTTACCCGTATCTTTAAAGTTACTCTTGGATCTGTATTTGAGTATTCGGCATTGACGTGATGTTTTTGTCTTTATATTAAATCACTTTATTGTTTGTCTGTTGGACAATAATAGCAAGGCGGTTAACCACGTTATGAACGATACTGGGCAAATGTTCAAGATCAAGCGCATCAATCAAATTTTTTATTTCAAGCCCTAGCTCAGTGTCACCGACAATTTTTAATCGTCGTTGAAAGAATAAGGTATCGGGATCCTCTTTACGCCCAGCAATTAATAGTAAGTCATCACTACTGGCTGAAAAGCTTACGTCAGCTGTTTGTCTTTGGTTATCTTCGGTCATAATTAATTGACCATTGTTACAGCTGAGTAACCAATTTAATGCCAAGTCGGTTACTGAAATATGTAGCCATTTATCTTCTAAAAACGCAAAGTCATTGTCGGCTAAGGCTTCTTTAAATACCGATTGTAGTGCGGTCAACAATAACTTTTTTTGAAGGCTGTAAGGTACGACACTTAACGTTGGTTTTAATATTTTAGGCACTAAAGTAACTACAGTAGCCCTAAAGGCTAGCGGGATTCTTTTAATATTTACAGCGCTAAGTAAGTTTGAACATTCAGTAATATTAAGCAAAATTGAGGCAACATTTAAAAGGAGTCATAAGAGAAGTTTACCTAATTGTTTATTTATTATTTGGGGGTAGATCAAGTTTAGGGACAAATATTATCAAACAGCATTAAAAACAAAGAAGTTATTTCAGGTCAAAAAAGTACAAATTTTTTAGCGCTACACTTCGCGTACATTTATTCTTATTAATTATATTGTCTACCTTATGGAACTCTTATGCCCAGCAGGTAACCTGCCTGCACTTAAAACTGCCATAGATAATGGCGCTGATGCCGTTTATATTGGGATGAAAGATGATACCAATGCCCGTCATTTTGCTGGATTAAACTTTAATGATGGCAAGCTTGAAAAAGCTGCTGATTATGTACATCGTCATGGTAAAAAATTACACGTTGCCATCAATACTTTTGCTCATGCTGGCGGTGAACATCGATGGCGAAAAGCTGTTGATAACGCCGTGGCTATTGGAACGGATGCTTTGATTATCGCCGATTTGGGCGTGCTTGATTATGCTGCGAATAAGTACCCTGATGTTGAACGTCATGTTTCTGTGCAAGCCTCAACCACTAACATTGAAGCAATAAACTTTTTTGCCAATAACTTCGCCGTTGAACGCGTGGTCTTGCCACGCGTACTCTCGATTGGGCAAGTTAGACAATTAGCAAAAATAAGCCCGGTAAAGCTTGAAGTCTTTGCTTTTGGTAGCTTATGTATTATGTCGGAAGGGCGCTGCTATTTGTCTTCTTATATGACGGGTGAGTCACCAAATACTGCGGGCGCTTGCTCACCAGCAAAATATGTTCGCTGGCAAGAAACAACAAAAGGTTTAGAGAGTCGTTTAAATGGTGTGCTAATAGACCGTTATCAACCCAATGAAAAAGCAGGATATCCAACATTGTGTAAAGGACGTTTTGAGGTTGATAATAATATTTATCATGCGCTTGAAGAGCCAACCAGTTTGAACACTTTAGCGCTTATTCCTGATCTCAGTAAAATGGGGATCGCTTCAGTTAAAATTGAAGGACGACAGCGAAGCCCTGCATATGTTGAACAGGTTACTAAAACATGGCGTAGTGCCATTGACCGATTTAAACAAAACCCAGACAATTTTGCCGTTGAAGGTGCGTGGATGAACACCTTAGCGAACCTTTCAGAAGGCACGCAGACGACACTTGGCGCTTACCATCGTAAATGGCAATAAGGTAAGCGCTTAGCGCTAAATATTTGTTTATCCATGCTCGTAGCTTGCCATTATTTGCATAGGCATTAATGACGGCAGTTAAACGAACTTACTTTGCACGATAGCCTTATTTTAAACAGCATAATAAAAATTGGAAATACTATGAAATTTTCTCTTGGACCTAGTCAGTTTTTTTGGCCCAAAGCTGAAGTTGAAACTTATTATCAACAAGCTAAAGATAGCGCAGCGGATATTATTTATTTAGGTGAAACAGTCTGTTCTAAACGCCGCCAGTTGCGTGCTAAAGATTGGATTGGCTTAGCAAAAGACTTGGCGTGTGACCTTGATAAAGAAATCGTTCTATCAACCATGACCCTACTTGAATCACCTGCTGAAATCCAAACCATGCGAAAACTTTGTGATAATGGCGACCTGCTTATTGAAGCGAATGACCTTAGCGCTGTACAAATTATGCATCAGTTGAAAATGCCATTTGTTGTGGGTCCAGCAATCAATTGTTATAACTTATCAACATTGAAAGTCTTAATTAAGCAAGGGATGAGTCGTTGGGTTATGCCTGTTGAGTTATCAGGTGATTGGCTAAAAACATTATTACTACAGGCAGAGGAAGATAATGTTCGTTCACAATTTGAGTGTGAAGTCTTTGCTTGGGGTTATATGCCATTGGCTTATTCTGCTCGTTGTTTTACCGCTCGTTCTGAAGACAAAGCTAAAGACAATTGCGAGCTCTGTTGTATTAAATACCCATTAGGCAGGAAAATGAACAGTCGTGAAGGTGAACGTGTTTTTGTACTAAATGGCATACAGACAATGTCGGGCTATCAATATAACTTAATAAATGAAGTACCGAATATGGCGGAAATAGGCGTCGATATTGTCCGTATAAGTGCAGACAGTGTGAACGCCTTTACTAAAATATCTACCTTTAGAGAACAGCTTAATCAAGCTAAACATTATCCACTAAATGGTGTTGAAGAATGTAATGGTTACTGGCATAAAATTGCAGGCATGTCGTTAGCATGATATCTGATCTTATGCTGTAAATCGTAACTTTCAATACTGATAAAAAAGGGTAAGTGTTTAATGAGTTGAGCTCACTTTTTAAGCTTATAAAAAAGCAATATTGATTTATTAACCTGACAAGTGCTTTTTAAAATTGGTTAAATTGATTTCGCTTACTGGCTTTTTATTTTTCTTTGTTGATTCTTACTGACTATGAAGGATAATAGCGATACTTATAATGACTAAACACTGACCTAATTAAC
This sequence comes from Colwellia sp. BRX9-1, assembly GCF_014077195.1. Classification (NCBI taxonomy): domain Bacteria; kingdom Pseudomonadati; phylum Pseudomonadota; class Gammaproteobacteria; order Alteromonadales; family Colwelliaceae; genus Colwellia; species Colwellia sp. BRX9-1. The sequence continues at coordinate 90,597 of NZ_JACGVM010000002.1, read as the reverse complement.
CATGCGTATTGATAAATTTATATGTAAGAGCACTGAACTGACCCGAAGTGAAGCGAAGAAACTGCTAAAAATGGGGGATGTTCTAGTTAATGGTGAGGTGATTAAGAACGCAGCAACACAAGTGCATGAAAATAACAGCGTTACTGTTAACGGTGAAGCGCTCACGGCGCGCACTTCTCGTTATATCATGATGCATAAACCCTTAGATACTATTTGCAGTAATATCGATGAAGTTTATCCGTCTTTACTCAATTATATTGAAGTGGATAAAGTGTTTGATCTTCACATTGCTGGACGTTTAGATGCAGATACCACAGGTTTAGTATTAGTTACCGATGATGGCCGTTGGTCGCATAATATTATTTCACCCAAAAAAAACTGCGCCAAGGTTTACCGCGTTAATTTACGTAATGCAATATTATCTGAAAAGTCAGCGGAGCTAATTGAGCGCTTTACAGCTGGCTTACAGTTACAAGGAGAAGATCAACTGACTCTGCCAGCTAAATTAGAAATACTCAATGAAAAAGAAGTATTACTGACCATCACTGAAGGTAAGTACCATCAAGTTAAGCGAATGTTTGCTGCTGTTGGTAATAAAGTTATTGGTTTACATCGCCAGCAAATCGGCGAAATTAACTTAGATGTTGAATTAGGCATGTGGCGCTACTTAACGGATGCCGAGGTAAATAGCTTTTAGTTGGCTACTTTGGTGTTGTGACCCTCACTGACTGTTATCTTTGTCTTTGCCTCGAGTAACAAAGCTATCTCAAATGAAGAAAAAGTCAGCCAAATAGCCATCACCGGAAGTTTTACAGTATAAGAATGCAATAAGATATCTAGGCGTTTTTTGAGCGTTTTCCATATTAATTATCTATCAGGGCTGCAACTGATTTTTATATATTTATATAAAACAGTGACTTATCTTGGCTTAATATTTATTGAGACATAAAAAGCGGATTTAGCCACTAGTGATACAGAAACTCAGTAATCAATTGTTCTGATTAATAGTCAAGCTGATAAAGTTTTCATGGTGCTTCTCACCAAGTTAAGTGATGAAAATTTAATGCGCTTTTAAGTGGTCAGCAAGTAATGAATTAAACGTCTCCAATGCGGTATATAATTCACTTATGCTCTCATTCAATGCCGTTATATTCTTTTCTTTTGATAGTATTTCTATCTTAGTGACTAAGTTTTGTACTTGAGCTCCACCTAAGTTACCTGCTGCACCTTTAATTGAATGCAGGTTATAATTTATCTTTTGCCAATTTTCTGCCTTTATTGACTCTTGCAGTTCGCGTGTTTTTTCTTCGCTATCATCTAGGTAACATTTTACCAATAATGTCATTTTTTTAGGGTTTCCACCCAGCCGTTTTAATAAATGAGCTTTGTGCCAAGGGCTATCATGCTCACTTTTAGATTTTTCAATTGATTGACTACTTAAGGTGAGGTGGTCTGAATTTAAGGTATCAGTATCGAAACGCTCTTCTTTATCAGCTGTTACTCCAAGCCATAACTTTAATTTAGCTTTAACTTTATTTATTTCTATAGGTTTTGTTAAGTAGTCATCCATGCCTGCTATTAAACATTTCTCTTTATCTCCTTGCATTGCATTTGCTGTCATCGCAATGATAGGAATAACTTTATTCTTTTGGCCTGCATCTCCTTTGCGAATAAGTCGTGTTGCTTCATAGCCATCCATTTCTGGCATTTGGCAATCCATTATGACCAAAGAGTAAGGGTGGCTTTTTAATGACTCTTTTAAGCTTATCAGTGCTTCTAAGCCGTTTGCTACTGCGTCAGCTGTGAATCCTAATTCTTCTAAAACACCCAAAGCGACCATTTGGTTTATGCGATTGTCTTCAACAATTAATATTCTTATATTTTTGGCAGATGAAACGAATAATGGTTTTTTATCCTCTGTTGTTACTATTTTCATTGCATTAACATAATCATGAGTAACTAATGGTGACGCTTGCTTTAGTATTTCTCCGCCATGAGCAACTACAGATAAGGCTTTAAATAGATTTGATGTTGTTGTTGGCTTAGGGAAATAAGCACTAAAACCAATATCTGCAAAATGTTTTGCGTCACCTCTTTCACCCATAGAGGTCATCATAACGAGTTTCATTGCTTTAAATTCTTGTTGGTTTTTTAATTTTTTCGCTAAGGTTTCTCCTGACATATTAGGCATTTGCATATCAAGTATGGCAATATCAAAAAAGGGTGTGCCGGTATCTTCATATCGCTTTTTACATAGAGCCAATGCTGCATCACCGCTATCAGCTTCTTCAATATTTGCCCCCCACAGCTGTAACTGTGAGCGAAGGACATCGCGATTGGTTTTATTGTCATCAACAATTAAAATGTGCAATGCCGAAATATCTATTTCGGGTATAACTAGGGTCGAATTTTTACTTTTCTCAACTAATAAGCTAAATTCAAAACAACTACCTTCACCCATTTTATCAACTACATTAATATCGCCGTGCATTAAATTACAGAGTTTTTTCGTTATTGTTAACCCAAGCCCTGTGCCCCCATATTTACGTGTCGTCGATGAGTCTACTTGACTAAATGCTGAAAAAAGCCCTTCTTTTTTATCTGCCGGAATGCCGATTCCTGTATCAGATATCTGACAATGTAATATTAATTCATCACCATAATTACTCTTTTTAGTGATGAGTTTTACGGTAATAACTATCTCTCCATGATTTGTGAACTTTATTGCATTGCCGACAAGATTCGTCAGTATTTGTCTAATTCTGCCCGGATCTGATTTGATCATCGATTCTTTTATACCCGTAAGATCTAGGATTATTTCTAAACCTTTATCTTGAGCAGGTAAGGCCATAGCTTCAGCAAAGTCACCTAATAAGTTTCTTAAATTAAAATCTAAGTATTCAAGTTCGAGTTTACCCGCATCAACTTTTGAAAAATCTAGAATGTCATTAATTAAAGTTAATAAGGAGTCAGCACTAGATTTTGCGATATTAACTCGGTGTTTTTGTTCATCATCAAGTTTACTATTAAGTAATAAACCTAGCATGCCTAATACACCGTTCATGGGGGTGCGTATTTCATGGCTCATATTTGCTAAAAACTCTGACTTTAATTTCGCGCCTTCTTCCGCTTTATTAAGTGCAGCAATTCTTTCTTGATATGAGTCATTAATATTTCGGCTAATAAGCAATAAAAGTGCAATAACGAAAAGGCTGAGTAAAAGTGCAGTTACTGCGGATATGTAAGAATCATTTCGCTTTTCTACCAACAAATGGGTGAGCGTTTTTTGTATTTGTGCAGAGAAATGATTTTCAATACTTTGTAATATTAGGTTTTTATTTTTAAGCACCCCTAAGGTGTATAAAGGATCATTCTCCCATAAATGGTTTTGCAAATACTCTAATGCTTCATTGGCGGGGTCATCATTAATAATAACCAATTGGTCAATCTCTGATGCCGATTTTCCTTGCTGTCTATATTGAGAAATATCTGACAACGTTTGTTTATATTGATTCAATACAGCTGAAAAACTGTCAAGCTGATACAAGGCTTTACGATTATATTGTTTAAGCGTTCGTAACTTACTGATAAGTTGTTCTACATCACTATGAAGCGTTAAAAAAGCGATTCGATATTTTTCATCATCACGCAGTAGATAATTTTTAAATTGATGTATCAGTCCATTATAGCCTATAGAAGTTTTTAGTTGAGCGACAAGCTCCTCAGTATTCCGTTCGAGCAAAACATTTTGAAGTCGATTAGCTTCACTTATTGTTTTATTATCAAGTAATTGAATTACATGGCTTTCGTTGTCTTTAAATAGTGAAGAGATAAATATATTATTATACAGTCTTTCTTGACTATTTTGTTGGCGGATACTTAGCTTAAGTGGACGTATGTCAATGGTATTATCATTTGTTTCTTCATTTTCAAGGGTCACTGTTAAAATAGTACTATTGAGCAGGTTTAAAGATTTCAACTTCAATAAAATAAGGAAATTACTGTGCATCTTTGCAATATTTTTATTTCTTATTTGATCTGAAAATGATTGTAATTTTGATAAAAAATCATTTTTCCAATCAATATGAAAATCAATGATTTGCTGCCAAGATATATTGTTAGCATCAATCCCTTCTCTAAGAGTTATTAACGCTGACTTTAGCTCAGCAACATATTGTTGATTAAATTCGCCAACAACAATGTCTTCAGATGTCATGCTTTTCTTTATTGACAACAGCAATGTATCAACAGCGATACGGAGTACTTTCAAGTCATCTAGTGATCGAGTATTTGACGAAATTTTTGCTGATTTTTCATCAAGACTAATTAAAAAAAGCGCACTGAGTTCTAATTCTTTGTTGAGGGCATCAATGAGCTTAGCAATATTACTATCCAACGCTATTATGCTTTCAGTATTGTGTAAAATTGAAATATCTTGTTGTTTATTGTGAACAATATTTAGCATTAATGTAATAGCAATAATAAGAGGTAAGCCGGCAGAAATTATAAGCTTTTTACGAATGTTTGATTCGTCAGATGATACATCGATAATATGCTTTCTAATTAATAAATAAATAATCGGTGTAATCGATAGGCTCAGTAATATAGCGTTCAATAACGCTTCAGGTAAAAATGGAAATAAGGTTTGTATCCAAGGCAAGAACTGCATAATTAAAAATTGGGTAAAGCCAATGGCAACGAAGATAAGAATGAGAATAATTAAAATATGAGTTTGATTCTTATTCTTTGATAGGAGACTCAAGTGATATTACCGCGCCGTTAGTTAATGTCCTGAGAAGTATAGACACAATTTTAAGTCTTTCATAATAAACACTTAAAATATTTAATTTTTATGAATTTTTATTTTATATTAAACAATTCTGATGGGGTGTCATATATCCTAGCATCAACAATTAACTGCAGCATCGTTATTTTACTTATTCACTATAAGACAAACAATTTACGTAAGGCCATATGGTCAGACAAGTCAGCTTAGCCAATTAACCACTTTACCTTGAAGCCTCTTGAAAAACATGAGCAACTAACTTAGATGTCGAGCTATAAAGGGGAAATGAAAAATAAGTATTAACGACTATCACCGAAGGTAAACACCATTAGCTTAAACAAATATTTGCCGGTGTTGCTAATAAAGGGGTTGGTTTAGTTCGTCAATTAACAGGTAAAATTAATTGAGTATTGAAGTGGGCAAGTGGCGCTATTTAGCGAATGCTGAGGTAAATAGCTTTACTTGAATTATCAAGGTATTGTTTTCGAGTGTTGACAATATTACGGGCTATTATCCTTGTTGATTAACAAGTCAGCATAAACCGCATAACTTGCATAACCCAACACAGGAAAGACAATAATTAATAGCGGTAGTGCTACCACTAAAGTTAAAGACGTTATCATGACTAAGGTTAGCGCCCATTTAAACATTAATTTTTTATGTTTAAATACGGTTTTAACACTGATACTTACCGCATCAACAAAATTTAACTGTTGGTGAATAATCAAGGGTATAGAAAACACACCGAGTAAAAAGCCAATCACTGCAGTTACCCAGCCGATTAAACCGCTGTAAAGTAAAAACCAAAGTAATGATTCTCTTAACGCTGGATCAGTAATGAAAGTGTGGTCTAAAGGTAAGGGCTCTATGCCAAAATACAGTCCGTAAATCACTAAAGCATCGGTTATCCAAATAAAATAACACAAGGATAGAATAAAGATTAAAAACCAAATGCCTTTATTTTTTTGTCCCTTAATCGTAATTAAGTCTTTAAATGTAGGTATTTTATTTTTTTCTAATAGACCTGCAACTTGCTGAAAACCAATAATAAGAATAGGAGCAACAATGAAAAAACCGGCGATAAAAGGAAAGATAACTAAATCGGCACCAATGCGTAATAATAACCAATAGAGTAGACCGGCGATAATGCAAAAAAAGCTGCTAAATACTATACTGATGGTTTTAGTTTTGATGAAACTTGACCAACCAAATGCTAACCATTTTTTTATTGATGGCGTGGCTTTATCCATAATACTGAGTCTTTACTTATTTATAACGATAACAGCATTTTACCTGAGCATATTTTTAAATGGCTTGCTGAAGAACATCTATTTGATTTGTATCAAAACCATGGCTGAAAATAATCGTCAGTTAGCCTAGCAGTACTATTTATATAAAAGATTAAACTTTTATTCTTAGTTGCCGATTAAATGTACAACAAGACAATTACTGATGAACGGACAAGTAAAGTGGATGTACTGATAGATTTATTGCCTGCGGCCAATCAAGTAAAAATCGCTCAATCAAAAAAAGATAAGCGCCAAGCTAATAAATATAATCGTCAAATGAACTCAGCAGCAAGTCTGCCCGATGTAGCAGATGATGTGAAAAATGGAGTGGGAATAAAAAAAGTGCTTTGGACAGGACCTGAACGCCGCTCATCTGCTGATCGACGTCATTTAAAAAATAAACGCGGACGTTGGTTAGAGTCACGCGACAGAAATGATCGCCGAACGACTCAATATGCAATATCAGTGAAAATTTAATTGCGCTAAATTGTTTACTTCTTTTGTAACTGATTAAATTTTTCCATTTGCTCTGCTGTTGCTGGCAATTGATGTTTTTCTTTCCATTCGCTATAGGGCATACCATAAATTTGCTGACGAGCGGTCTCGATATCTACTTCAACACCTAACTTCTCAGCCTCAGCAACGGTCCATTTAGAAAAACAATTACGACAAAAACTCGCTAAATTCATTAACTCAATATTTTGTACATCTTTTCTACTGTCTAAGTGAGCCAGTAATCGACGAAAAACAGCAGCTTGTATTTCTATTTCTTTGTCCATATTCATCTCTTTATTTAGTTAAGTGGAGTTGACTGTTCAACTTCCTTAGTGGGTTTGTCATAAGGCAGAATACGAATAATCATACCGATATAAGGATGATCAAAATAGTGTATTTCTGTGCTTCTGACTCGTCTGTCTTGTTTAAAGTTTATCGTTTTTAAAATTGCCGATGACTTTTGTTTATCACCAGGTAATAACTTTTGCGTTGCTTGTTCGGCTAACGACATATTCATTACATTAAGATCAGCGGTAATATGTAAATAAAAGTCAACTTCTACCTTGATAAAACCCTCTACTGTCCAATTTTGAGGAGGCTTTATTGGGGCTGCCTGCATTGTGTTAGTATTCAATATTACCGCTGTGTCGTTTATATCTTGCTCTATTTCAGCGAGTAAACTTTTTGTCTCAGTAGGTAAATTGGGTAGTTTTATCAGCAGCTCTTGTAAACGTTCTGCCATTATTTTTTCTTTTACTGTTTCATCTGACCCTTCTATTTGGGCCGAAGTATCTTTGTATAATACGCTATGCAGGGCCTCTTCTTGCCTTTGTGCTTGTTTGCGTTGCTGTTGAAATTGTTGCAATTCTTTTTGGTATTGTTCAGCAAAATTTTCACCGGCAATAACTTTCAGTGGCACAGCTAATTGTTTAGTTTTTGTCTTTTGACGCCAGCCAAAATGCAGTAATGGTTTGAAATTTCGACTGCGGGCTATTTCTTTAACAATATCGTCAAGTTGTAATGATTCTTTATTAAGTAAGTAGTCTTCATCACTATAGATATTTTCAATATTATTAATAGTAGGCGGTACTTGCTCAATATTAAAAGCGTTATAACTTTGATAAGCATAAGCATCGGTTGATTGATTAAAGTGCTGAAATTCCTCTACAGAAATAGTACAAATACCGTCGGTAAATGAGGCAGTTTCGTTGGTATAAGTTAAGGGCAAAGTTGAAAATTCAGCCGCTGCTTGCTCAAGTAACATTAAGCGTTGCGTTAATTCTTTTTCACTCATCACTTGTTTTGGTAATGGCATAGCTAAGCTGCTGTTGTCATACGCTTTTAATGAATTATTTATCGACGCTGGGCTATCATCGATATTGTCTAAAGCCACTTGTCTATGTGTGCCATCGCTAAATTTTGATATTGATGGATCGGTTAACGACTCGTCTATCGTTTGGGCTGAAAGCGTTTGTAATTCAGCTAAGCTTTTAGCAACATAGTAAGGCTGTTCTTTTATGGCCGTTATAGCTTGCTCAAGGAGTGATTGAGCATAAGTAGGATTATCACAACGGGGTAATTGCTGTTTTAAGCTGGCGATATCAGGGTTAAGGTAGGGGCCTAACAAGTCAATAATATTTCGGTATTGGGGTAAAAGCGTATTATTTGGAAACTTCTCTTTTAATTGCGCTTTATCGCCCAGTTGACTAAACAGGATCACTTCCACTTCAAACCAGCGGTCGTCATTATCTTTATCAGCGGCACTGGTTTGTTGTGAAAATATTAAGGCTGCACAGAGCAGCGCTAAATGTTTTAAATTCATTAATCATCCAAAGAGTTATAACCTGCCTTGTTATTGTAAACTAAGGCATTGAGTCTACTCTGTTATCTTACGGTTATTTTTTTGTTTTTACTAAATCATTTAACATAGATGTCACTAAAATAAAGCGTGATTTACTGTCTTCAGTGGCAATTTTAAATTGGAGTTTATTAGCGCCAACTAATTTATAAACTTTTGGCTGTTGCTGAATAAGACCAATAATAAGCATAGGATCAACTTTTGTCTCATCGCTAAACTCAATAGAGCCACCTGCTGGACCTGCTTCGATACGAGAAACCCCTATTTTTTGGGCCTTTAAACGTAACTTCGCAATATGGACTAGATTTTTAGCAGCCTGCGGTAATAAGCCAAAACGGTCAATTAATTCTACTTGAATTTCGTCAAGTTCATTTTTATTGCCGCAACTGGCGATACGTTTATAAATACTTAACCGTAAGCTGACATCAAAAATATAATCGTCTGGTAGTAACGCCGGTACCCGCAATTCAATTTCAGTTTGCTTAGCGGTCATATTTTCAAGCGAAAGCTGTTTGCCTTGCTTCAACGCTGAAACAGCTTGATCGAGCATTTCCATATAAAGGGTAAAGCCGATTTGGCTCATCGAACCACTTTGTCCCTCACCTAATAATTCACCTGCGCCACGAATTTCGAGATCGTGTGTGGCCAAGGTAAAACCAGCGCCTAAATCTTCAAGAGACGCAATAGCTTCAAGACGTTTCTTCGCATCTTTAGTAATACGTTTAACATGTGGTGTTAATAAATAAGCATAAGCTTGATGATGTGAACGACCCACTCGGCCTCGTAATTGATGGAGTTGCGCTAGACCTAAATGGTCGGCTCTGTCCATAATAATGGTATTAGCTGTTGGCACATCGATACCTGTTTCTATAATCGTTGTACAAACTAATACATTGTAACGTTGGTGATAAAAGTCGCCCATAATGCGTTCAAGTTCACGTTCGCGCATTTGCCCATGGGCGGTGGTTACTTTTGCTTCTGGCAGCAGTTTTTGAATATCTGCAGCGGTTTTATCGATAGTATCAACGTTGTTATGTAAAAAGTAAACCTGACCACCACGAAGGATTTCACGTAAAATAGATTCACGAATAAGGGCGTCGTCACGTTCGCGAACAAAGGTTTTTACCGCTAAGCGTTTTGCCGGCGGTGTGGCAATAATCGATAAATCGCGCATGCCGCCCATCGCCATATTCAAGGTCCGTGGAATAGGGGTTGCGGTCAATGTTAAAATATCAACATTGCTGCGTAATTGTTTGATTTTTTCTTTTTGCTTTACACCAAATCTATGTTCTTCATCGACCACTAATAAACCTAGGTCTTTATATTTAATACTATTTTGCAATAACTTATGGGTGCCGATCAGAATGTCTATTTGGCCTGATTCAACATCGGCAATAACAACGTTTTGCTCTTTGGCTGTTTTAAAACGTGATAATACTTCTATAGCAACCGGTAAATTAGCAAAACGGTCGCGAAAGTTTTCATAATGTTGTTGGGCAAGCAAGGTTGTTGGCACTAAGATAGCCACTTGCTTGCCGTCGTTAACGGCAACAAAAGCGGCACGCATCGCAACTTCAGTTTTACCAAAACCGACATCTCCACAAACGAGTCTGTCCATGGCCTTATCGCTGAGCATATCAGACACTACTGCTTTAATGGCTTGCTCTTGATCAAAGGTTTCTTCAAACGGGAAACTGTCTGAAAAAGCTTGATACTCAGCTTTGTCACGTTTGAATTGATAACCTTTATTACTGGCTCTGCTGGCGTATATATCGAGTAGTTCAGCCGCCACGTCACGCACTTTTTCAGCGGCCTTTTGTTTTGCTTTACTCCAAGTATCGTTACCTAATTTATGTAACGGTGCACTTTCTGCGTCGGCGCCCGAATAACGGCTGATTAAATGCAATGAGCCAACCGGTACATAAAGCTTTGATTCACCTGCGTAAATTAAAACTAGAAACTCAGTGGTTATGCCACTATTTTCAATGGTTTGTAAGCCCATGTAGCGACCAATACCATGCTCAAAATGGACAACAGGTTGTCCCATTGAAAGCTCGGCTAAGTTTTTAAAAATAGCATCCGCTTGAATAGTTTGTTGTTTGGTACGGCGGCGACTTTGTTTTATCCGCTCTCCTAAAAGTTCATCTTCGGTGATTAGGGCTATCGCATTTTTCTTAGCGGTGCCTCTACTTTGAAAGATAAAACCACTGTTGAGGGTATTCACTGTGATGCCAAGTTTGTCCGGGCTTGCGACAAAGCTTTCAATATCGTCAAAATATTGTGGCTTGATATGGTTACGCTCTAATAACTCTAAAACGCTTTCTCGACGGCCTTGGCTTTCGGCAACAAATAAAATTTTATCTGGGGTTTCTTTGTCGCGAATAAAATTATTGATTAATTCAAAAGGCTGTTTCAGTTGATGATTAACCGTAACATCAGGTAAGGGAGTGACATCAAAACGGATATGACCGGCTTTTGACTTTTCAATGTCGTCACTGTCAGTTTCTTGTAACGCGTTTATTACCGGCACTTTTTCTATTGAAATTCGGTCAAAAGGTTTTAAGGCACGATAAAACTCTTCACTATTTAAAAAGAGTTTCTTGGGGGGTAATAATGGCCGAGTCAGATCATAACGACGTTCTTCAAATCGGTAATCAATATCAAGCCAGTACTGTTCAATAGCTTTATCAATATCGCCACTGAGCATTATCCGTGTGTTTTCGCCTAAATAGTCACACAAAGTGCTCGTTTCTTCAAAGAACAAGGGGAGGTAATATTCAATACCTGCCGGCAAAATACCATCACTGACCTGATGATATATTGACTCTTTATGAATGGTGTTAGGGAATTCTTCTCGGTATTGACGACGAAATAAATTTATTGCTGCTTCGTCGGTCGGAAATTCGTGTGCGGGTAATAAATTTATTTCATCTATTTTATCACTTGAACGCTGGTTTTCAGGATCGAACAAGCGAATATCATCAATTTCATCATCAAAAAAATCTAAGCGAAACGGAGTTTTACAGCCCATAGGGAATATGTCGAGAATTGCACCACGTGCCGAGAATTCACCATGCTCCATCACTTGTTCTACGCAGCGATAACCACTGGCTTCAAGATTTTGTCGCATTTGATGTAAGTCTTTTTTATCACCTACTTTTACGATCAAACTATTCGTACGCAAATACTGCGTTGGCGCAAGGCGTTGTAATAATGTTGAAACCGGCACAATAATAATGCCACTTTTCATATTTGATAATTGGTAAAGCGTTGCTAGTCGCTGGGAAATAATATCTTGATGCGGTGAAAAGGTATCATAGGGCAATGTTTCCCAATCAGGAAATAAGCAAATAGGCAGTTGCCGCTTTTTATTTAAACTTTTTAATTCTTGCTCGAAACGCAATGCTGACTGGGTGTCATTGGTTAATAACAACATCGGAGCGTCGGCATTGAGGGCGCCATGGTATATAGCTAGCGTGTCACTACTACCTAGTAAATTAGTCCAATGCTTTTTATCAGCATGTTTGCCACGACGTTTAGTTAATACAGGTTCAAATAAGCTAGCAGTTTTACTCATGATTTCTCTATCAAATAATGATTGTTAATAAGGCGTCTAAAACAGCGCATTATCTTAACATGAGTTATGGTTAAATTTTAAGAACGAGTAAATACTTTTTTGTTTAAAAAACTATAGTGATATAATAAGGCCCAGCTTTACATTGGGTAGAGCCTGCTGTGTTTTTTGGAGAGTTTCGTGACCAATAATGATGTTTTACGTCGTTTAAGATATACCTTTAATTTTAATGATCAAAAGATGATCGACCTATTTAATTTAGCAAAGTTAACGGTAAGTCGTGAACAAATCAGTTATTGGTTGAAAAAAGAAGATGATCCACAAGTTGTTAACTGCACCGATGTTCAGCTAGCAACTTTTTTGAACGGTTTAATTATTGACAAACGTGGCGCCCGTGATGGTGAAACACCGCCAGCTGAAAAACGAATGAATAACAATCTTGTGCTCAACAAATTAAAAATAGCATTAGCGCTGCGCGCAGAAGATGTTCTCGATATGATGTCTACCTCAGGTATACGTATGACTAAACCTGAATTAAGTGCATTTTTTCGTAAGCCCGATCACAAACATTACCGCGAGTGTAAAGATCAGTTTTTGAGAAACTTTATTCAAGCCATTGATACCAAATATCATGTTAATCGACCTGAAAAATTCACCCCAAAGCGTGAAGTTGAAACGGTAAAAAAACCTGAGTTACCAAAAAAAGACTATCAAACAGCTAAGCCTAAAGTGAGCAAAATATACATAAACCCCAATGCCACTAAAGCAACAGATAACGATGATAAACCTAAAAGAACAGTGTTAAAACTTAAGCCTTCAGATATTTATAAAAATTAGGTTTTAGGCGTGGTTATTTATATTCAGTAATTCTTGAGAATAAATTTTCCTTTGTTAATCATAAAAATATAAATTCTACTCTAATTGAAAAGAGCTTTTACCTCGGTATAAGCTCTTTTTTATGTCTTATAAAAAATAAAAAAGGTAAAGTTCCTTTTATCGTAATTACAATGCGATTTGTCGAACAGCTATTGCCAACACTATCATTTTTGATCAAGACTAGATAAAAGCATTTTAAATTCAGAACATTTACAGTTATTGTAATGTAACTATATATTCCTATAAAAAGAGATACTTATGACTTTCAAAAGTACATTACTGGTAGTGGCTATTTCTAGCTCATTACTTGCCGCTTGCACAGAACAAAAAGGTATTGATACACCACAAACAAGCTCAAAGGAAGCTGAGAAAAAAAGTGCGATTAAAGCACTGTCTGAATCAGAAAAAGCTAACCAAATATTTGATGCTATTTTTGATGAAGGTGTTGCACGAAGTCCGATGATGCAAACTTATTTAGGCATAAAAACAGATTATGATAAATGGGATGATATTTCAGAAGAAAACACGCTAAAAGAATTAGCGATTACTCATGAAAACCTCCAACGTGTTAAAGCCATCGATAGTCAAAAACTCGATGAGCAGACAATGATCAGCTATCACTTATTGGTACAAAAATTAGAAAATACAATTGCTGACCATAAGTGGCGTTTTCATAACTATCCTGTAAATCAAATGCGTGGCTTACACTCGAGTTTACCTGCATTTTTAATTAATCAGCATTCCATTAGCAATGTCAAAGAAGCACAAGATTATATTGCTCGAGTGCAGGGTGCTAAAGTACTTTTAGAACAATTAACGACACAACTAAAATTGCGTGAAGACTTAGGTATTATCGCCCCTAAGTTTGTTTTTCCTCACGTTATTCGTGACTCACAAAATATTCTTGCAGGTGCTCCATTTGAAGACGGAAAAGACAGTACGATTTTAGCTGACTTCACTAAAAAGGTGAATAAACTTGAGATCAGTACCGCTGAAAAAAGCACGCTCTTAGCAGAGGTTAATACCGCATTAATAACCAGCATAAAGCCTGGCTATCAACAATTAGTCAATTATTTAGAAACGCTAGAAAAAAAAGCAGACAATAGAGATGGCGCATGGAAATTTCCAGAAGGTGAAGCATTCTTTAATAATGCATTACAACGCACCACCACAACAGATTTAACCGCTAACCAAATTCACCAAACTGGCTTAAGTGAGGTGGCTCGAATTCACGGTGAAATGCGCGTAATTATGGAAAAGGTTGGCTTTGAAGGCGAACTTGGTGAGTTTTTTGAATTCATGCGAAATGACAAACAATTTTATTACGCTGCTGATGACGCGGGTAAACAACGTTACTTAGATGAAGCTGTTGCTTTAATTGATGATATGGAAGGACGTTTAGACAGTTTATTTTTAACCAAACCTAAAGCTAAGCTAAAGGTTAAAGCGGTTGAAGCTTTTAGAGAACAATCTTCAGGTAAAGCTTTTTATCAACAGCCTGCACCTGATGGCTCTCGTCCAGGAGTTTATTACGCTAACCTTTACGATATGCAAGCGATGCCAACTTATCAAATGGCAGCGCTTGCGTATCACGAAGGGATCCCTGGTCATCATATGCAAATAGCGATAAAACAAGAGCTAACAAATATTCCAAAATTTCGTAAATTTGGTGGTTATACCGCACACACCGAAGGTTGGGGTTTGTACTCAGAAATGATCCCGAAGGAAATTGGTTTATACCAAGACCCTTATTCTGATTTTGGTCGTTTAGCTATGGAGTTATGGAGAGCTTGTCGTTTAGTGGTTGACACCGGTATCCATACACAAAAATGGACGCGAGCTCAAGGTATTGAATATTATGTAGCAAATACGCCAAATGCTAAGTCTGACGCTGTAAAAATGGTAGAGCGCCATGTTGTTATGCCGTCACAAGCAACCGCATATAAAATTGGCATGTTAAAAATTATTGAGCTACGTGAACACGCTAAAGTCGAACTTGCTGAGAAATTTGATATTCGTGAGTTTCATGATGTGGTACTTCGTAATGGTCCAGTACCCTTAAATGTTTTAGCGCAATTAGTTGATACCTATATAGCGAATAAAAAATAGCGAATAAAAAAGCTTAAGCTAAAGTCTTATTGCAGTAAAAAATCTTTATAAAAGAGAAGTGCCGTTCGGTACTTCTCTTTTTTATGGGGATTAGGTAAATACCTATTGATGATAATCAGACGTTAATTGATTTTTCTAGGAATAAGCCGATATTTATTTAATTCTTAAGCAACTTTTGCCCTTAATGCGTAAAATTTATAATTTGCCGAGATAAGCGCTATTCCCTTTGATTAACAGTTGTTATAATGCCGAAAAATAACGTAGTTTAAATTCTTTTTAGAGGTTTTGTGGATGTCGGAAGCTGAAAAACGCCCAACAAATTTTATTCGTCAAATTATCGATGCGGATCTTGAAAGTGGTAAACATTCGAGTGTACAAACTCGTTTCCCACCTGAGCCCAATGGTTTTTTACATATTGGCCATGCGAAAGCAATTTGTTTAAATTTTGGCATTGCTCAAGATTACCTAGGCTTATGTAATTTACGTTTCGATGATACCAACCCTGAAAAAGAAGACATTGATTACGTTAACTCAATTCAAGAAGACGTAAAATGGTTAGGGTTTGATTGGGCGGGTAAGGTTCATTACTCCTCTGATTACTTTGATCAATTGCATGGTTTTGCTGTTGAATTAATTGAAAAAGGCTTGGCATACGTTTGTTTCTTAAATGCGGATGAAGCACGCGAACATCGTGGTTCGCTCAAAGCGCCAGGGAAAAATAGCCCGTATCGTGATACGAGTGTTGAAGATAACTTAGCACTTTTTGCCAAAATGAAAGACGGTAAATGTAAAGAAGGCGAATGTGTTCTTCGCGCTAAAATTGATATGACATCAAGCTTTATGTGTTTGCGTGACCCGATTCTTTATCGCGTTCGTTTTGCTCATCATCATCAAACAGCCGACAAATGGTGCATTTACCCGATGTACGATTTTACCCATTGTTTATCTGATGCTATTGAAGGTATTACCCATTCACTTTGTACATTAGAATTTCAAGATAACCGTCGTTTATATGACTGGGTACTTGAAAATGTATCGATTGATGTTGTACCACATCAATATGAATTTTCACGTTTAAACCTTGAATATACGGTGATGAGTAAACGTAAACTTCATACGTTAGTTGATGAAAAGCTTGTAAATGGTTGGGACGATCCGCGTATGCCAACGATTGCTGCTTTTCGTCGTCGCGGTTACACTCCGAGCTCATTACGTGAGTTTGCTAAACGTATTGGCGTTACTAAAATGGACAATACCGTTGAAATTGGAGTTTTAGAAGCTTGTATTCGTGAAGACCTCAATGACAATGCACCTCGTGCTATGGCGGTACTTGACCCGATTAAATTGGTAATAGAAAACTATCCAGCAGATCAAGTAGAAGAATTAACAGTAAAAAATCATCCAAGTGATGATGAACAAGGTACTCGCATTGTTCCTTTCGCCGCAGAACTTTATATTGAAGCGGAAGACTTTCGTGAAGAAGCTAATAAAAAATATAAACGTTTAGTACTTGATAAAGCCGTGCGTTTACGTGGAGCTTATGTTGTTACCGCCACACGTTGTGACAAAGACAGCGAAGGCAATGTTACGACCGTTTATTGTAATTATAATGCCGATACCTTAGGTAAAAACCCTGAAGATGGTACTAAACCAAAAGGTGTAATTCATTGGGTTGCTGCTCAGCAATCTATTGATGCAGAAATTCGTTTATACGACCGTTTATTTAATGTACCAAATCCTGCTGCTGCAGAAAATTTTCAGAGTGTGATGAATGAAGATTCGTTAATTACCATTAGTCACGCTAAAGTAGAACCATCATTGGTCAATGCTAAACCTGAACAAGCCTTTCAATTTGAACGCCAAGGTTATTTTTGTCGTGATAATAAAGACTCACAAGGTGATAAGTTAGTATTTAACCGTACGGTAGGTTTGCGCGATACTTGGGCTAAAATGGGTAACTAATTACCCTACTATTACGTTTAAAACCTTTATTTACTGGAATCTCACCGGTATATAAAGGTTTTTTTTTATCTAAATTTATACTTTAATTTTTTCATCATATAGCTTGTTTTGAATGGTATCGTAATTCTTAATATATTTAGGTGTGTGATTTTAAAGTTTAGATAACAGACGAGCTATTTTTGAAAAACTAACGAAGTTAAACGTCCGCTAGTGATAAATAATGCAATAGCGTTATATTTATTATTTAAACGTGATAGTTAATAAGATTTTATTAGCAAGTTAACAAAACATAGTGATAAAAATAAAGCCAGCTTATGTTAATTCAGCTGGCTTTATTTAATTTTATAGGTAATAAACAGGCGTTTTTTATTAACGCGTTGCTGCTTTCATTTCTTGAACAAAACGTGTTAATGCCGCCAACATTGCTTGGTTATCATCAAGATTATTTTCAATGATTTTAACCACGGCAGAACCACTTATTGCGCCAGCGGCACCCGTTGCAAGTGCTGCTTTAACTTGTTCTGGGTTAGAAATACCAAACCCTATCACGCCAGGTGAGGCATTATTTGCCTTTAGCTTTTCAATTAAGTGAATAGCAGGATTAGTGGCTTCTACCGATGCACTTTTAGGCGTATCCACACCCGTTACACCCGCACGACTTAATACGTAGGTATAGCCGTAGCTATATTTTGCAACCTGCTTTAATGTTTCTTCGCTGCCGTTAGGCGGAGCAATAAATATTGGCGCAACACCATACTTTAGTGCAGCAGCACGGAACGGGGCACTTTCACGCAAAGGTAAGTCAGCAATTAACACTGAATCAACACCAGCAGCAGCCATATCTTTATAAAAATCATCAATACCACGAGCAAAAACTAAATTTCCATAAAGTAGTAAACCGATTGGGATTTCAGGCGCGTAAGCACGAACTTTTGCTAAAATAGTTAAGCAAACATCAGTGTCTACCCCAGCGTTGAGTGCACGCAATGCCGCCATTTGAATAGTAATACCATCAGCACTTGGGTCTGAAAATGGAATACCTAATTCTAATGCATCTGCGCCAGCATCGATTAAAGCTTTGATTATTTCAAATGACTGCTCAATACTTGGATCGCCTACGGTCACAAACGGAATAAAAGCGCCTTGATTCTTTTTTGCTAATTCAGCAAAAGTTTGCTGATAACGTGTGGTCATCTGCTTGTTTGACGTTGTGTCTAAGCTCATTTTGCTTCTCCTTGAATTTTTGCTTCATTTTCAGCTTGTAACACTGTTTGCACATGCGCTAAATCTTTGTCACCGCGCCCTGATAAATTAACAAGAAATACGGTTTCCTCAGTAACTGCTTCCGCCATTTTAATCGTGTGAGCAAGGGCATGTGATGGTTCAAGTGCTGGAATAATACCTTCATTCATTGCTAACAGTTTAAAAGCTGATAACGCTTCGTCGTCATTAATAGGCACATATTGAGCTCGACCCGTATCTTTTAAAAAGGCATGTTGCGGACCAACAGCTGGGTAGTCTAGACCGGCTGAAACCGAGTACGACTCCTCTATTTGTCCTGATTTATCTTGCATAATATAAGTGTAGTTACCGTGTAACATACCTTTTGTACCGGCAACTAAAGTTGCACCATGTTGGTTGGTATTAACACCTTTGCCACCTGCTTCCACACCAATTAATTTTACACTGCTCTCTTTAATAAAATCATGGAATATACCAATGGCGTTTGAACCACCACCCACACAAGCAATGACATAATCTGGTAAGCGACCTTCTTGTTTAAGGATTTGCTGTTTAGCTTCTTCGCCAATCATTTTTTGAAATTCACGAACGATAGTTGGAAACGGGTGAGGACCTGCGGCTGTGCCTAACAAGTAATGAGCGTTTTCATAGTTTGCAGACCAGTCACGCAAAGCTTCATTTACGGCATCTTTTAAGGTGCCGGAGCCTGCAGTAACAGGGATAACTTCTGCTCCCATTAATTTCATGCGAAATACATTGGGTTGTTGACGTTCACAGTCTAATGCGCCCATATAAACTCGACATTTCAAACCTAATAGTGAACAAGCGATAGCTGTAGCTACGCCGTGTTGCCCAGCACCTGTTTCGGCAATAATTTCTGTTTTACCCATACGTTTAGCGAGTAATGCTTGGCCAAGGACTTGATTGGTTTTATGCGCGCCACCGTGTAATAAGTCTTCGCGCTTTAAATATATTTTAGCTAATGGATTTTTACATAAATTCCGGGTTAAGGTCAGGGGGGTCGGACGTCCCGCGTAATTTGTTAGTAGGTCATTAAACTCAGTTAAAAAGCTCTCGTCTTGTTGTGAGTCAATAAATGCTTGCTCTAACTGCTCAAGGGCAGGGACTAATAATTCACCAACAAACATACCACCAAATTCGCCAAAATAGGCTGGTAAAGTTGCTTTTACTTGGGTTGTCTCTTGTTTAATTGTTTGATCTGTCATTTTCTTTATTCCTAATGCTTTATACGAGTTACATGAATTAAGTGAGTTATTTATAGCGTATAAATATTCACTTAATTTGTGTGTTCGGTCTTATTAATAGTGTCTAATGGCGGCGAAAACTTGTTGAAGTTTTTCGCGGCTTTTAACGCCGGGGCTTGTTTCAACGCCTGAGTTGAGATCCAAGCCAAATAAATCTAGTGTTGTTTTCTGGCTAACCGCCTGCGCTATATTATCGATAGACAACCCGCCCGCTAGAAAACAATGACTTAAGTCTTGCCCAGAATCGGCTAACGCTCGCCAATTAAAGGTTTCACCACTGCCGGCATTTTTGCCGTCTAAGACATAAAACTGCGCATTACTTATTAACTCAGGTACTTCGTTTTCGACCGGCAAAGCTTTCCAACTTTGGCAGCCTTTTGGAAGTAATGGCTGCAATGAAGCGATATATTGTGAAGTTTCATTACCATGAAGTTGCACCGCAAATAAGTTTAGCTTGTGTGCAAGTTTCGCCACTTCTTCAATGGCATGATTAACAAACACGCCAACGTAACGTAAAGAGGGAACCTGCTCGACAATCATTTTTGCTTGTTGTTCGTTAACATACCTTGGCGACTTTTCAGCGAAAATTAAGCCACCAAATTGTGCGCCGGCATCAACAGCACTTTGGGCATAGTCAACTTGTGTTAAGCCGCAGACTTTATTATTGCCATAAATGAGTTTACGACAAGCTAAATCAATATCATCTTCTGCCATGATTGAACTACCCACTAAGAAGCCATCAACTGCTGGCGCTAACTCGCGAACTTGTTCGTTGGTATAAATACCCGATTCAGATATAACGATGCGATCAGCAGGCAGTGTCGGCGCATAGTCAAAGGTTCGAGCGATATCGGTGGATAAGTCGCGTAAATCTCGGTTGTTAATGCCAATAAGTTTAGCGCCTAAATCAATGGCTCGATCGCGCTCTTCATCATTAGATATTTCAGTCAAGACCGCTAAGTTATATTGCTCAGCGATAGCAGATAAGTCTTTATATTCTTGGTCTGATAAAACGCTTAGCATCAATAAAATCGCATCGGCACCGTAATATCGCGCCAAATAAACTTGATAGGCATCAACAAAGAAATCTTTATTAAGTACTGGACAATTTACCGAGTCAGTCACTATTTTTAAATATTCAAAAGTGCCTTGAAAGTATTTTTCATCGGTTAAAACAGAAATAGCGGCAGCATATTTATCGTAAATCTGGCAAATAGCCTTAGGGTCAAAATTTTCGCGTATTAAACCTTTCGATGGCGAAGCCTTTTTACACTCTAAAATAAAGCCAGCATGCGCGTGACCTTTTTTTCTATCAAGTGCACCGTACATATCTTTTTGAGTGGGTACTAAAGTGTCAATAAATTCACTTAATGGAAAATCAATTTTACGTTGCGCTATTTCGATACGTTTATCAGCAACAATTTTTTCTAATACATTTGCCATGTTATGCCATTGCCTTTGAGTCTAAATTTGAGTTTGAAATCACGACCATATTTTTTAAAGTCGTTAATGCTTTACCTGAAGCTAATACTTCTCTTGCCATGTTAGCGGCTATTTTTAAATCAGTTGCTTTATCATGTAGGTACAATAATGCGGCACAATTAATAATGACGGCGGCATTATGAGCAGCCTTGCCATTACCACTAAGAATTGCGCGAATATACTCAGCATTTTCTTGTGGCGTACCGCCCTTAATATCTTCTAATGTGTAACTGGGTAAACCAAAATCAGCGGGAGAAATGGTTCGGCTTGTACACTGACCATTGGCTATCTCGCTAATTTGCGTTTCGCCGTGTAAGGCAATTTCATCTAAACCGCTACCGTGAACGACCCAACCACGTTTAACCCCAGTTAACAGTAAACTTTTTGCCATTACATCGATAAGCGCTGGTGTATAAACACCGAGTAACATAGTGCTCGGTGAAGCAGGATTTACTAATGGCCCTAATATATTAAATAAAGTGCGCACACCCATAGATTTTCTAACCGGAGCTGCATGTTTAAAACCCGGGTGATAAGCCGGAGCATATAAGAAACATAAATTTGTTTGCGCTAAACACGCACTTGCTGTCGTTGGCGACATCATTAAATTGACGCCAAAGGCTTCCAATAAATCTGCGGATCCAGACATGCTAGAAACACTTCGGTTACCGTGTTTCGCCATTTTTAAGCCACATGCCGCGGCTAAAATTGCCGCGGTAGTTGATATATTAATGGTATTCGCGCCATCGCCACCGGTACCTACACAGTCAGCAACGTTATGCTCTTGCTGTGGAAATGGTGTTGCTGAGCCTCTTACAGCTAGGGCAGCACCTGAAATTTCGTTAGCCGTTTCGCCTTTTATTTTTAAGGCAGTTAATACACTTGCTAACAGTACGGGCTCAACTTCACCTTTGATCATATTTTTAAAAAAATCTTCAGCTTCAGTCTGACTAATATCATTTCCATCAACAAGTTGTTGTAAAATTTTACTCATAAGAACCTTCCGCTGCTTTGTGTGGTGAAGCCAGTAAATAATCAATAGTTTGCGCTAATAACGTGCCGCCATAAGTCGTTAGGATTGACTCTGGATGAAATTGAAATCCTAAGGCTACGTCCGTCTTATGCTCAATGGCCATTGGTAAACTGATTTGTTCAGATGTTATATATTCAGCAATAATATCAATGGTATTAGGGACTTCACTTGCTATCAGTGAATGATAGCGCGCCACAGGTAAGGGGTGATTTATCTGGTCAAAAACACCGGTTTGACGATGAGTAATACTCGACGCTTTACCATGGACAATTTCAGGTGCACGGATAACTTTACCGCCATAGTGCTCAACTAAGGCTTGATGGCCTAAACAAATGCCTAAGATTGGATATTTACCGGCACATTTGGCTATTAATGCCATTAAACAGCCGGCTTTATTGGGTTCTCCTGGGCCGGGCGATAATACGAGTAATACTCGATCGGTGGATTTTTGCATTTGTTCAAAGATAAAATCTGCCGATAGAGTGTTTCGATAAATGGTCGGTTCAAATCCTAAACATTGAAATTCATCGACCAAGTTGTAAGTAAAAGAATCGAGGTTGTCGAGCATGAAGATTCTAACATTGCCATTAATAGCGGGTTCTTGATGACTATGCATGATTACTCTCCTTGCACGGGGTGTTTAGGTTAGCGCTGTCGCTACTCGGTGCGGCGGTGATCTCAACAGTAAACCGTTCTGCATGTTGAATGGCATTAATGACCGCTTGTGCTTTTTGCTTGGTTTCATTGGCTTCTGACTGAGGATCTGAGTCGTAAACAACACCGGCACCCGCTTGAACATGCGCTATACCGTGTTTAACAAAAGCAGAGCGGATAACAATACAGGTATCCATTTCACCGTCACCGGTTAAATAGCCAACCGCGCCGCCATAACTCCCTCGACGTTTGCCTTCTACTTCTCGAATTAATTGTGTCGCTTTTACTTTGGGGGCTCCCGATAAAGTGCCCATATTCATACAAGCCTGATAAGCGTGCAGAGCATCAAGATCAAGCGCTAAGGTGCCACAAACTCTAGAGACCAAATGCATAACATGAGAGTAACGGTCAACTTTTAATAAGTCAGCAACATAGCGAGTACCTGCTTGACTAACGCGGGCAATATCGTTGCGGGCTAAATCAACCAGCATAGTGTGCTCGGCTAATTCTTTTTTATCTAATCGTAATTCAAGTTCAATACGACTGTCTAAATCAAGTGAAATTGAACCGTCTTTATTAAGTCCGCGCGGACGAGTTCCGGCAATGGGATAAATTTCTACTTGACGATTTTTATGTTGATATTTTAATGCAGATTCTGGAGAAGCACCAAAAATACAAAATTCGCTGTCTTTTAGGTAAAACATATAAGGGCTAGGGTTGCTTTGCTTTAACGCTTTGTAA
This sequence comes from Colwellia sp. BRX9-1, assembly GCF_014077195.1. Taxonomy (NCBI): domain Bacteria; kingdom Pseudomonadati; phylum Pseudomonadota; class Gammaproteobacteria; order Alteromonadales; family Colwelliaceae; genus Colwellia; species Colwellia sp. BRX9-1. The sequence continues at coordinate 67,231 of NZ_JACGVM010000002.1, read as the reverse complement.
GCATTTAAGGTATTTGAGCACTTTAGCGTAAAGGTACGAGAAGGTACCACTTGAAAAATATCACCGGCGCGAATATTTTCTTTTAACTGATTAACCGTGTCACAGAACTGTTGATCTGAGATGTCGCTACTAACTTCACTTTTTTCAATCGGCTTGTCATAAGGTCTTTCTTGAGCAATATATTGTTGGGCCAAAATATTTTTTATATCGGCTAACCGTTGACGAATTGTCACTAGATTATGATTGGCCGCTTCTCCTGAAAAAATATTACCAATAACTTCAGTTGATTGCGCTTCATGATCGATAACCACAACAGTTTCAGCCAAATAATAGACGAAGTCTGGGCAGGTATTATCACCTTGGCTTACTGTCGGTAATTGCTCGGTCATCGACATCATATCAAAGGCGAAGACACCACCTAAAAATATCGCAAAAGGGTGATTATTGCTATTTTTAAGCTTATTAAATAAGCGTAAACTTTGAAAAGGATTAATAGCGAGTAAGCGCGATTTTTCATCCAGTTGTTGAGTCAGTTCAGGGAAAATGGCGCTAAGTGTTTTATCTTTAACGCTTAACGTAGCGTGTTCAGCTAAATGCTGTTGAGCAAACTCAAGGGCCGATTGACCATTGTTTGTTAACGCTTCAAACGTAACAAGATTACCATGACAGGTTATTTTTAATGCCGCATCGGTAAGTAATAAGCTTTTTAATTGATGTTTTTTATCAATTTCAGCCGATTCTAATAATAAGTTGTTATCACTGTTTTGGCTTAACTGGTGAAATATCGCCAGGGGATCGGTCTGATATTTAACGGTTTCTGATAGTGTGGTAACACTGCCAGTTTGCTTATCTATGGTAAGCGTATTCTGATGATTCATATTCTTTCCTAGCTTTTAACGTCTAATTTAAATTAATGGTCAACCTGCATAAATAGGCAATAGCCACCATATAAACCAACTTTTAACGCGCGTAATAATCATGTTTTTCTCGCCATAGTACTTTAGCTTTGAGCTAAAAAGTAAAAAGCCCACTCATTATGAAATAAGCAGGCTTTTTGAATTTTTACGTACAAGTAAACATCACAACCCACTTATGCAGATTTATGCCACCAACAATTCATCGAAATAGTTTGTTTTACTTGTATCATTATTGTCTTCATCTCAGTAAAATTGCCTTAGCAATTAATTCCCCTATAGAAGAACCGATTATGACTGTATTGTCAACCTCTGATTTAGCTGATTATTATAGCCTACGGGTCGATTTGCACAGTCATACCAAATGTTCTGATGGAACACTGACGCCGCAAGAGCTTGTTGAACGGGCGGTTAACTTCCAATTGAATGTTTTAGCTATTACCGATCACGATACGCTTAAAGGTTTATCTATAGCTAAAGATTATATTCTAGAAAAAAATCATCCATTAACCATCATCAATGGCATCGAAATATCAACCAGCTGGCATGGTTTTGAAATTCATATTGTTGGCTTAAACATCGATGAAAATAATGAACAATTACAAACGTTAATTGCCAGCCAGCAAGCAGCAAGAGAATTACGTGCCACCACCATGGGTGAAAAACTCACCAAATGTGGCTTCCCTGGCATCTACGAGCAAGCGAAAGAGCTTGCAGGGCAAGGCTCTATAACGCGGGCACACTTTGCTAAAATATTATTGCAAGAAGGCCATGTTGATCATATGCAAAAAGCCTTTGATAAATACATTGGCAAAGGCCAACGCGCGTTTGTAAAGCCAAACTGGTGTTCTATTGAAGAAGCGATTGCCGCGATTCATCACGCCGGTGGTAATGCGGTGATTGCCCATCCGGTTAGATATGACTTATCAACCAAATGGTTACGCCGCTTAGTGGTGCAGTTTAAAGCGGCAAAAGGTGATGGTTTAGAAATAGTATTACCGCAAATGGCTAACGAACAACGAAAATTAATGCTAAGCTTTTGTTTAGAATATGATTTACATGCATCTATGGGCTCAGACTTTCATTATCCAACACGATGGAGTGATTTAGGACGTAATTTACGTATGCCCGATCAGGTGAAACCCATTTGGGATCTTTGGCCTAACGCCGTTAAGTGAGTTACTAATTGAGCAAGATAGGTATACCCGAGCTAGTCGTAAGTGAGTAGTAAGCTTAACAACCGTATTAACACCTAAAGTAACACTTAAATTAACACCGAAATTAACATCAACATCTTAGTGGAGAAAATTTATGAGTCAGTTTTTTTATGTACACCCAGATAATCCGCAAGGTCGTTTGATGAAGCAAGCGGCGGCTATTATTCAACAAGGTGGTGTCATCGTTTACCCTACCGATTCAGGCTATGCTTTAGGTTGTCATATCGGCGACAAAAAAGCGCTTGAACGTATTTGTAATATCCGAAATATCGATAAAGATCATAATTTCACCTTAGTGTGCCGAGATTTATCTGAATTATCTGAGTATACCCGTGTTGATAACAGCGCCTATCGGTTATTAAAAAGTAATACCCCAGGTCCTTATACCTTTATCTTTAAAGGGTCAAAAGAAGTACCTAAACGGTTATTAAATCCGAAAAGAAAAACCATAGGTATTCGGGTGCCTGATAATGCCATAGTGCAAGCCTTACTGGCTGAGCTGCAAGAGCCTATTATGTCGACAACGCTAATTATGCCGGGTGAAGAACGAGCAGAGTATGACCCTGAGCACATTCGCGATATTTTAGAGCACCAAGTTGATTTAATCATTAATGGTGGGCACTTGGGTGAGCACCCAACCACCGTCATTGATTTTTCTGATGATGAAGTGAAAGTTATTCGAGTCGGTGAAGGCGACCCAAGCCCTTTTGAATAACTACAACTTATTATGGATTAATAACGAGTGAGTCAGCCCGCTAATTCAAAAGAAAAAACTATGCCACGAGAGATGGTTCAGCAAGTATTACCGCTGGCATTGATCCGTGGTGAAGTGGTGGTTAATAAGCCAAAAGATTTATTTATTCCGCCTGATGCCTTAGAGGTTATTTTAGAGTCATTTGAAGGACCACTTGATTTATTGCTTTACCTTATTCGTAAGCAAAAATTTGATATTCTAGATATGCCTATTGCGCCCATTACCACACAATATATGCAATACATTGAATTGATGAAAGAAATTAAAATGGAATTAGCGGCCGAATACCTAGTCATGGCTGCCATTTTAATGGAAATAAAGTCACGTTTGTTATTACCAAAACAAGCGGTAGCTGATGAGGATGAAGACCCACGTGCCGAATTAGTACGTCGTTTACAAGAATATGAGGTGATCAAAAGTGCTGCACAACAACTTGATCAAATTCCTCGTCTTGAACGTGATTTTTTTCAAGGGAATGTTGAATTATCTGAAGATTTTCAAGCCGCCGTTTTTCAGGCTGATGTCGACTTAAGTGAACTTGTTAGTGCTTTACAAGGAGTACTTAAACGTACCAAAGCACTCGAACATCACCATATAGAAAAAGAATCTTTATCAACCAGAGAGCGGATGTCATCAATATTAGCGCAGTTAAAGTGTGCTGCCGAAAATAGCTCAGCTTTTGTTGAATTTAGCGCTTTGTTTACAGTCATTGAGGGCAGACAAGGTGTTGTGGTAACTTTTTTAGCTATTTTAGAGTTGATCAAAGAAAGTTTGATAGAATGTGTACAAACTACCATTTTTGGTCAATTAAGAGTGCGTTTACCAGTATGACAACGGTTGAAAAAATAAAAATAGCTAAACTTATTGAAGCGGCTTTTTTTGTTAGTGATGGACCTTTGAGTGTTAAGCAAATAAAAACAGAGTTATTAGTTAATTATCAGCTAAATCACCAGCAAATTCGTGATGTCATCGGTGAATTGGTGATAAAATATAAAAATTCAGGGGTTAACTTGGTGCAGGTTGCTTCAGGTTACCGATTTGAAACGATTAGTGAGCTTAATGAAGACTTAGCTATTTTTGTTGCTAAGCTCACCAAAGAAAAAGCGCCTAAGTATTCGCGAGCACTTTTAGAAACGCTTGCCCTTATTGCTTATAAACAGCCAATAACCCGCGGCGAAATTGAAGAGATTCGCGGAGTAGCGGTAAGTAGTTATATAATGAAAACATTATTAGAAAGAAACTGGGTGAAAGTGGTTGGTAATAAAGAAGTGCCTGGGCGGCCATCGTTATATGCGACCACAAAAGCATTTTTAGATTATTTTTCATTAACTTCATTAAGCCAGTTACCCGAATTATTGCCTATGGCTGATTTAGGCGCTATAGATAAACCTTTGCAAGCATTGGTTTAGTTATAGCAACAGCACCCGTATTAATAAAAATATACAAACACTATTTATTTTAGAGACAGCAACGTAGCGGAAAATACCGTGAAGTTACTGACGTAAAGAGAGTTAAAGCCATGTCTGAAAAATTACAAAAAGTCCTTGCCCGTGCCGGTAAAGGTTCACGCCGTGAAATGGAAACCTTCATTAGTGCTGGTCGTATCAGTGTTGATGGAAAAACCGCTTTTTTAGGGGATCGCATCGAAGGAAGTGAGCAAATTCGTCTTGATGGTCACATCGTTAAGTTAAAACCTAAAGAAGACGATTTATGTCGTGTCATTATGTACAACAAGCCCGAAGGCGAAATGTGTACCCGTAAAGATCCTGAAGGCCGTCCAACGGTTTTTGATCGTTTACCGCCACTAGAGAATAGTCGCTGGGTTGCTGTTGGTCGATTAGATATTAACACCTCGGGTATGCTGTTATTTACCACAGATGGTGAGCTTGCTAATCGCTTAATGCATCCTTCACAAAAAGTTGAACGTGAATATGCAGTGCGTGTCTTTGGCGAAGTCAATGAAGCCATGCTGCAAACATTGCGTGCGGGTGTTAAATTGGAAGATGGACCGGCGAAGTTTCAAAAGATCACTTACAAAGGTGGTGAAGGCCGTAATCATTGGTTTCATGTGGTACTTTCTGAAGGGCGTAACCGTGAAGTTCGCCGTTTATGGGAAAGCCAAGAAGTTCAAGTCAGCCGTCTAATTCGTGTGCGCTATGGCGATATGGAAATGAAACGACAATTACCTAATGGTGGTTGGACTGAGTTAGCTTTACCTGAAGTCAATTACTACCGTAAATTAGTGGGTTTGCCTGTTGAAACACAAAGCAAAGTAAAAGTGGACGAAAAAGTGATGGATAATGCCAAAAGCCGTCGTATTCGCCGCTCAGTGAAAAAACATCAACAAAGAAGTCAACAAGCAACGCGTCGTCGCCGTTAGTCTTTTGTTGATATTGTTGCATAAGCTGTCATTAATTTTTTAAGGGATAAACTTGAATAAAACTTACGTAGAAGATCATGCCTCATTGGTTGTGCTTTGTCAGAAACTTGCGCAAGCAGACTTTTTGGCAATAGATACCGAATTTGTTCGTACTCGTACCTTGTATCCAAAATTAGGTCTTATTCAAGTGAACGACGGGGAAAATTTAGCGTTAATTGACCCCGTTGCGATAGATGATTTATCACCCTTTTGGCAGCTACTAACCGATGAAAAAATTTGTAAGGTACTGCATGCTTGCTCAGAAGACTTAGAAGTTTTTCTGACTGCGGCAAATTGTCGTCCGGTTAACTTAATTGACAGTCAAATAATGATGTCGTTTCTTGGTCATGGTTTATCAATGGGCTATGCCGCAATGGTCAACCATTATCTTGATATAGAAGTTGATAAGTCAGAGTCTAGAACCGATTGGATGAAGCGTCCTTTAAGTGCTAAACAGCTTGATTATGCGCAAGCAGACGTCGAGTATCTATTTCAACTTTACCCGCGTATTCGTGATGAACTTGAGCAAAAAGGCTGGCTCGATGCTGCGCAGGAAGAAAGTGATTTACTGATAGAGAAAAAATTTACGCCTATCGATGAAAGTAAATTATATCGTAATATCAAGTTAAGCTGGAAACTCAGCGCTAAGCAACTGTACATCTTGCAACACTTAGCCAGTTGGCGTTTTCAGCAAGCGAAGAGTCGTGATATGCCGATAGGCTTCATTGCCAAAGATCACACCTTATTTGCTTTAGCGGTTCATAACCCTGATAACGTTGCGGTTATGGCCAACCTTGAAGGCGTCGAAATGCTTGATGTTCGCCACAAGGGCAAAACAATGTTGATGGTTTTAAAAAAGGCTGAGCAAGAAGATTGTGGTCAATACCCAGAGAAAATTTTTCGTCTTGATGAATATCCGGGTTATAAACAAATCTTTAAGAAAGTGAAAAACTTTGTCGCTGAACAAGCGCTAAACGCTGAACTTATCCCTGAAAATTTAGCCTCGAAAAAACAAATTAATCAATTTTTGTCATGGCATTTTAAATTACATAATGCGCCCGAGTATAGTGAATCAATTGATATATTGTCGGGCTGGCGTAAAACCTTGTTCGGTGAGCAATTAAATTTATTCGCTAAAAATGATTTTAAATAAACTGTCTATTAGGCATTTTAAAACACTACAACTAAAAACATAGGTCTACTTTATGCTGTGTACCATTTATAAAAGTACTAAAAAAGCGCAAACATATCTTTTTGTTAAACAACGTAATGATTTCTCATCAGTACCGGCACCCTTGATGTCGATTTTTGGTACGCCAACACTTGTTACTGTGATGAATTTAGCAAAAAAAGAAAAGCTGGCACTAGCAGACATTGAAAAAGTAAAAGCAAATTTAAATGAGCAAGGGTTTTACTTACAGCTTCCACCACCCGTAGAAAACTTACTTGACCAACATAAAACGGAAATGAAAATAAAAAATAACAATGATGATTAAGGAGTGTTACATGTCGTTTTGCTTTGATATTAAAAAATATAGTGTGCTAATGAGTTGTTGTATTTTGCTTTGTTTAACTAGCTCTGCTCAAGCGGCAAAAAAAAATCTAAGCGCAGCGGGTTTTGAGATATATGTTGCCACACTCAAAGTAGAAGCGCTGGACAAGGGCTATGACACGGCACTTGTTAATAACGCCTTTTCACAGGTCAAATTTCACCAGCGTGCGGTAAAAGCCGATCGTTCTCAGCCAGAAACTGTTGAAACTTTAGATACTTATTTACCAAAACGTGTTCCTGACTGGAAAGTTAATAAAGCGCGTGCACTGTATAAAGAACATTTACCCTTGTTAACAAAAATTGGTAAAGAATATAACGTTCAACCCCGTTTTATCGTGGCGTTATGGGGGTTAGAAACAAACTTCGGTAAAATCATGGGTAATTATAATGTTATTTCGGCATTAACCACGCTTGCGTATGAAGGCCGCCGTGAAGTGTTTTTTAAGAAACAACTTTGGGCTGCGTTAACTATTGTTCAGCAAGGACATATCAGTGTTGAAAAGATGAAAGGCTCTTGGGCGGGTGCTATGGGGCAAAATCAGTTTATGCCAACCTCGTTTGTTGCTTTTGCGGTCGACGGAGATGGCGATGGCAAGAAAGATATCTGGGGTAATTTAGACGATGTGTTTTCGTCTATGGCTAACTATCTTAAAAAAGAAGGTTGGAGCGACGAATTAACTTGGGGTAGACAGGTTAAATTACCAGCAGATTTCGATAAGTCGTTGGCTATTCCTAAAAATACGGGTAGTCGAGCAAACTGGTTAAAAGCTTGGGAAAAAACAGAAAAAACCTTAGCACAGTGGCAAGCTTTAGGTGTTAGGCGTGCCGATGGTACTCACTTACCTAAAGTCGATATTAAGGCTGCACTAGTGTTTCCTGATGACGAAAATGGCCGTGTTTATTTAGCTTATAATAATTATAAGAGTCTAATGCATTGGAATCTATCTTATTATTTTGTTAGCTCGGTCGGTCATTTATCAGACAGAATAAAATTTCCACCTATTCAGTAAAATTCATTCGATTCACCAGAGAAAATAAAAGAGAAGATATTTATGAGCGAACAAGCTCCTTTTTGGCAAACCAAAAAATTAGAAGAAATGAGTCGACCTGAGTGGGAGTCTCTTTGCGATGGTTGTGCTAAATGCTGTCTAAACAAATTTATTGATGATGATGAAACAACCCAGGAAACTGAGTTACTGCCAACCACTTATATCAACGAAGGTGAGCAGATTCATTACACCAATATTGCTTGCCATTTACTGAATGAAAAAAGTTGTCAATGTTCAAAATACGAACAACGTACCACTTTAGTGCCTGATTGTGTGCGCTTAACACAAGAAAATTTAGACGGTGTTTTTTTCATGCCGCCTAGTTGTACCTATCGTCGTCTAAAAGAGGGACGTGGCATGCCTTCGTGGCATCCACTGCTTAACAACGGCAAAAAGACAGCCATGCATAAAGCGGGGATGTCGGTTCGAGGAAAAATAGTTAAAGATGACGATGTTGCGATAGAATATTTTGAAGATTTTATTGTTTCATGGCCGCTAAATGATATCGATTAATTTTATGCTTTGCTTTCCTCTATCTAAAAGGTAAGTGCAAAGAGTGATAGCAACAAGGATTGACGGCTAACGCTTAATTGAGTCGTGACTCGTTGCCCATGGTTCCAACGCTAATTATAATTCTAATAAAGTGAAATATAGATGATCATTGATGGTAAGCAGGCAGCTGCTGATTTACGAAAAACACTAACGCTTCAAGTCGCCCACCTTAAAAAAGATAAGGGAATTGTACCAGGCTTAACTGTGGTACTCGTTGGGGAAGACTCAGCAAGTGAAGTTTACGTGCGTAATAAAATAAAGCAGACACGTGATGTCGGCATGATTTCTAACGAAATTAAATTGCCTCATGACACTAGCCAAATACAATTATTAGCCGAGCTGCAACAGTTAAATAGTGATGATGCGGTGCACGGTATTTTAGTACAATTACCCTTGCCAAAGCACATTGATGAAAGCGTTATTATTGCGGCTATTGCTCCACATAAAGATGTTGATGGTTTTCATGCGATGAACTCGGGTCGCTTGTTAAATGGCGAGCCAGGCGCATTAGTGCCTTGTACGCCGCAAGGCTGCATTATATTGGTTAAACAACATTTAGGCGAAGACTTATCAGGATTGCATGCGGTTGTCATTGGTCGCTCTAATATCGTTGGTAAGCCTGTTGCTTTGTTACTTCTACAAGAAAATTGCACAGTAACCATTGCTCATTCCCGCACTAAAAACCTAGCAGGTATTTGTCAGCAAGCCGATATTTTAATTGCGGCGGTTGGCCGAGCTAATTTTGTTCAAGCCAGTTGGGTAAAACCAGGCGCAACTGTTATTGATGTCGGTATTAACCATATAGAAGATGAGAACGGCAAAGCTAAACTTGTTGGTGATGTCGACTTTGCTAATGTTGCACCGGTTTGTGGTGCGATAACACCGGTACCGGGTGGCGTTGGCCCAATGACCATTGCCTGCTTATTAAAAAACACCCTTATAGCCGCAAGCACTAATGGTTAATTTTCTATAAAATAAGCGGCTTACAAGTGAAAGCTAATAAATTTTTTTTAGCTTTCTTTACTCTTAGAAATCTTCCTAGCAGTGGCTCAGGTAATTGTTGTTCAGATATTTTTTCAAAGCCATTTTGCAGATAAAAGTGATTTAGCGTTTCATCAGCAAAACAGAAGATTTCTTGGTGTTGGTGTTGAGTGAAAGCAGAGGTTAATAGCTGTGAGGCTAACGTTTGTTGTCGAAAGGCCCGTTCAATAACCAATGCATGTAAAAACGATTGTTGGCTATTTTCTGACAGCGTTGAAATTATAACCGCGCCAATAATCTCTGATGAGCACTTAAGCAAGTAAGCGTTGTCTAAACCCATTAGGCCTGCGCTGTAATTTTGCTGTTTATAAAAACGCATCAGTGATTTTTTATCACTTTTAGTTGCGAGAGAAAAAGTCGTTTTCATTATCTGTCTTTTGATGATTGGCTGCTTATTATAAAACAAAAAACCAAGCAGGTTGCTTGGTTTTTAAACTTCAGTGTTCGTTATATCCTAAGCGCTTTTTCACCACGGGCAATACCGACACAGCCAGAACGCACCGATTCAATTATCTCTGTTTCATTGGCGAGTGTCGTGATAAAAGCATTAAGCTTTTCAGCATCGCCGGTTAATTGAATGGTATAAACTTGCTTACCAATATCGATAATTGAACCCCTGAAAATATCGGTAATACGCTTAACTTCAGTGCGTGATTTATCATTCATCGCCAAAACTTTGATCAGCAGTAGTTCACGTTCAACATGGCTACGCTCGGTTAAGTCGGTAATTTTGATGACATCAATGAGTTTATTAACTTGTTTGACGATCTGCTCTAGTACTCTATCGTCGCCTCGTGTTGCTATAGTAATACGCGACAAACTTGGATCTTCAGTGGGAGCCACTGTCAAACTTTCAATATTAAAGGCTCGTTGAGAAAATAAGCCAACAATACGTGATAAAGAGCCCGGTTCGTTTTCTAATAAAACAGCTAAAATTCTGCGCATTATGCTTTTACTCCTTTTTTTATCCACATATCATCAATTGCGCCCAATCTTATCTGCATTGGGTAAACATGTTCGTTTTCGTCAACTAATACATCTACAAAAACTAAACGATTTTTAATCGCAAAGGCTTCGGTTAGCTTATCTTCTAATTCATCTAAATGGTTTATCTGCATACCTACATGACCATATGATTCAGCAAGTTTTACAAAGTCAGGAAGCGACTCCATATAGGAAGATGAATGACGACCGCCATAAACCATATCCTGCCATTGGCGAACCATACCTAATGAGCGGTTGTTTAATGAAATAATAACCACAGGTAAGTTGTACTGTAGGCACGTTGAAAGCTCTTGAATATTCATTTGAATAGAGCCATCACCCGTTATGCAAATAACATGACTTTCAGGGAAGGCTAATTTAACCCCCATAGCAGCAGGTAAGCCAAAGCCCATTGTGCCTAGACCACCAGAGTTTATCCATTGACGAGGTTTAGCAAACGGGTAGTATTGTGCGGCAAACATCTGATGTTGACCGACATCAGAGCAAACATATGCTTCACCTTGGGTAATTTTATACATAGCTTCGATAACACGCTGGGGTTTTATTTGGTCTCCTTCTTGGACATAAGCTACGCGGTTAATGTCGCGCCAGTTATTAACTTCTTGCCACCACTGAATTCTTTCTTCTTTATTAGGCTCGAAGTCTGTTGCCGCTAATTCATCTAATAACTGTTGTAACACGACCTCAAGTTGGCCAACAACCGGGATATGAGCATTTATGGTTTTCGAAATAGAAGTCGGATCAATATCAACATGAATTATCTTGGCATCGGGACAAAATTTCTTAACATTATTTGTGACACGATCATCAAAGCGAGCACCAAGTGCAAGAATGACATCAGCATTTGCCATCGTTTTGTTGGCTTCAACTGAACCATGCATGCCTAACATACCAATATAGTTTTTATGAGTGCCTGAAATGCCACCTAAACCCATTAAGGTATTAGTAATTGGGGCATCTAACTTTTCAACAAGTTTTGTTAACAAGCCTGATGCATTGGCGATAATGACACCACCCCCCGAATAAACAACCAGCTTTTTAGCCGTAGTCATTGCTTTAACGGCTTTTCTTATTTGTTTAGGGTGACCCTTAATGCTTGGATTGTATGAACGCATCTTAACATCAGTTTCAATATGAAATTCGCCCATGCTGGTTGGCATTAATAAGTCTTTGGGCAGCTCAATAACCACAGGTCCCGGTCTTCCAGTACTAGCAATATAAAAAGCTTTAGCAATAATATTAGGGATATCTTCAACCACCCGGCAGTTAAAACTGTGCTTAACGATGGGACGAGAGCAGCCGACAATATCAGTTTCTTGGAAGGCATCATCGCCAATAAGTGTGGTCGGTACTTGTCCTGAAAGTACCACCATAGGAATTGAATCCATGTAAGCGGTAGCAATACCCGTTATACAGTTTGTTGCCCCAGGACCTGATGTGGCAAGCACGACACCTACCTCGCCGGTGGCCCGAGCAAACCCATCAGCCATATGGGTTGCCGCTTGTTCATGACGTACTAAGATATGCTCAACGTCTGTTTGCTGAAATAAGGCATCGTAAATATCTAAAACAGTACCACCTGGGTAGCCGAAAATGTACTTCACGTCGAGTGCCGCTAATGCTTTTACTACCATCTGTGCACCAGTGAATTGCTTCTTTGTCATGAGCTTGCCTTCTATAAAGTATGGTTAAACTAAGTTTCAACAATAAAAAAACCCTCGGTCTTGTGCAGAGCGAGGGTTTATTGTATTTGTTATTTAATAACTTTTTTTACACATAACACCAACTCCGCAATGGTTTAATGACCACGACGACAGAGAGGAGTGTAATGAGTAAAAATGTAACATTCATTGTAAATTGAATCCGAAGAAAAGTTATTTATGCCCCTATTTTTAAGATGTTTTGCTCTATCTGTCAATAAATAATTACGATTTAAATGAATATACTCATAACATTTTAATTCTATCTTAATGATTTAGGTATAAGTCCATGCTACCGACGTTACTTTTTTATCATTAATTAGCGGTGTTTGGCCTGCAACGATTTAATTTTATGAGTATCTGAATAAGCTAAATAAAGATCGAAACAAATGGGGGTAGTAAGTTTTTATTTATTAATAAAGTACCAGAAACACTCCAAATAAAGTTGGAACCTGACTTCAACTGGCATAAGTGAACCTTAATCATCATTCAAAGCACATCCTGAAATGACGGTGTTAACGTCTTCTGTGTGTGCATTGAAGAAGTTAGCATTTGAAGTTTTGAGTATTTATCGAGGTCAACAGCACACCGTTAGTTGACCTAAGCATGTAGGTAGCTAACTTGATAATCATTGGCATAGCCGACGTTCCCCAAATTGGTTTTAGACTAATATTATGATCAAAAAATCAAAAAATCAAAATACAGTTATAGAACGAGAACAATATATATGACTGCGGCAAGCTCATTACTGCCCCTCACTCTAGTGGTTGGTTACTAAGGATAATAAGATTAGTTCTAACTAATTTATCATCATGAAGGCTAGTTTTACTGACTATTACTATCCAGTTTCTTAGGTATTTACCTACACAACCTTATAAATTAAACGGTCTTAGTTCACTTATTGCTTAAAGCTCACATAAATTCAAGAAGCCAAAAATAATATTATAAAATCAAGTGGTTGATGAGTTTTTTTTGTGTCAGGATATTTTACAGTATGATTACATATAAACTCCATCGAATCCCCATCACATTGAAATAAAATGACATTTAAAGCTTGGCACATTTTTTGTATTTAGTTACAAAAGTTGATAAATATTTATTTTAACGATTACCTACCAAAACTAATGGAAAGGGATTAAAAAGGAACAACGAATGAAATTTAAATTATTAAAAATGACAATGGCCACTTTGCTTGCCGGACTTATGTCGATTGGTTCTGCAAATGCCTCCCTTATCACCTTTGAAATGTCAATTGTGGCTGACAATGACTTTGCAGTGTTTAGTGGAGACGGCACAAATATCAACAACATTTTGTATCAAAACAACGTTGGTTGGGGTGCCCAAATAGGAAATTTATCCACTCTCAGCTTTACTCTTGCTGCCGGTGATAACAAATTCTATGTTTTAGGGATGGGAGGTGGTGGTCAAGAGGACATTAGTGGTTTGGTTAACGGTGTGAATATGACATCCGTATCAGTTTCAATGAGCTCTAACCTCACATCATACCTTAGTGGTTACAACGCCTCAGCAGTAGCGGCAGGAGCATACAACGCTAGTCTAACGGATGTGCAAAATGCGTTCTCAAATGTGACATGGGCCGATGCAGCCTCAAATTTCAATACGACTCAAACCGTAATTAGAAGAGCTGGTTACGGTTCGGGATTCGCATTTTCTCACCTCAATGCACACTTATTTAGTTTCGATGCGGTTGACGTAGGTGTACAGGTTCCAGAGCCATCAACACTTGCTATTTTTGCGTTAGGAATTATTGGTTTAGCATCGCGTCGATTTAAAAAACAATCTTAACCATTTAAAATTGTTTATCCTAGAAAACATCAATTGTAATGATTGGTGTTTTTTTTGTATCTAGTTTATAGTTTTAGCCCAAAAACATTCTGTCGAATGACCGCCAAACAAAGCGGACTATTTATTGTGATAAATACGTGTCTAAATTAGGTCTGCTCTGTGGCATTAGTGAGCCTTAGATAATTAATTTACCGACCATTTTTATGTACTACTGCCAAGGTCTTTTTAGTGTGATTTACGTAAATGAACATAAAAAATTTTTCCTATATTTTCTAATGAATCTATTTTGCTGCTAAATGAATAAATGAATAAATGAATAACTGAATGATAAATTTGGTACGTTTATGTAACATAGGAATTTAGACGAGTTTATCTCAATTGAATTTTCAACCATTTGTTTTTTATCGGTTTACACTGTTTGGAGTATGTGCATAACGTGCCATTTTTGGGATCGAATAACACATAGCCTGTTACTTTTATTCATAAAAGACACTCAAAACAGATAAGCTTGCTGGCCACTTACTAAATCTATTATATAAAATGTTGTGTGTGAATTAATCAGCTCGATATGTCGACAGTTTAAATCGAAATGCATACTAATAAGGTGTTAGGTTACTAAGGAATATTTATTAAATGCCCTCACCAGTATTTTTGGTCTATGGGGCTCATTACTTATAATCTTTACTAAGCAAGAATAAGGCGTTTAAGTAGGGCAAAAAAGTTGGCTAGAGCCTGTAACAAAATCTGTTACAGGTTCGTATAAATAGTTAAAATATAGTGCTTCGTTACTTAATACTAATATTGGTGTTAATTATTGACTTTAAAGCGACCGACTAAATTTGTTAAATCTTTAGATAAAACAAGTAAGTCATTCGATCCATCGGCCAATGTATCAGCAGTATTAACAATACCTTTTGCCGATTGATTAATGCCACTAATATCGTCATTGATCAAGTCCGATGAACTGCACTGTTGATCTGCGGCTTGAGTAATACGCGAGATATTTACCTTCATTTGTCCAACCAAAGTACTGATTTCGTTAAATGATTGGTTCGCTTGTTCAATTTTATTGATAGCCTGTTTCGATTGTTCGACATTCACGCCCATTTGTTGAGAAACAACACGTGTTTTATCCAGCAAGTTCATTAATACAGCATCAATTTCTTCGGTAGCGCCTCGCGAGCGTTGCGCTAATGTTCTCACTTCATCTGCGACCACAGCAAAGCCTCGCCCTTGCTCACCAGCTCTTGCCGCTTCAATAGCCGCATTAAGTGCTAAAAGATTGGTTTGTTCGGCAATGCTTCTGATAACATCTAATATTTTAGTAATATTCTCACTTTCCAGTTCAAGTGACTTCATCGATTGAGATGATTCACTTAACGATTGATTTAACGAACTCACTTCACTTACCGTGACAGAAATTAACGAAATACCCTTTTTGGAGTACTCTTCAGTTTTCATAATAGTCGTTGAACTTTCTTGGCAGTCGTTTGATGTTTGATGTGCGATATCTGTCATCGTTGCGATAAGGTTATTCACATTATTTATTGATTGTTCTTGTTTATGGCTGACTGATTTTACATCAGCGATTTGTATACCCGATTGATTAGCTACCACATTTAATGTTGATGCACAGGTTTTAATATCAACGACAAGCTGATGAATCGAGTCTAAGAATTGATTAAACCATTGAGCCAATTCACTGACTTCATCTTGACCAATAACCTCTAGTCGCTTAGTTAAATTTCCATCACCTTGTGCAATATCACGCAAACCTTCAGCCACACGGTTAATAGGTTGAACAATTCGATTGGCTAACCAAAATCCTATGGCAATAAATAATGTAACCATGATAAAGGCAATCACGGTAATGGTCTGACTCATATTATATGCAGGCGCTAAAATTTCATCGCTATGGATGACGCCAACAAAACGCCACTTTAGTTCTTTTGAATAATAACTGGCAACGTCAACATCTTCACCTAAATGCTCGGTAGAAAAATGATCTTGATTTGGACTTTTTTGTAATATGGAAAATAATGATGATGATGAAAGATCTTTAATATTTTTGAAGTTATTCTCGGGTGTTTTGGCATCAGCTAATACGGTTCCTGACTCATCAATAAGAATGAGATAGCCGCTTTCACCTAGTTTTGTATTACTTAATATATCCGTTAATGTTGAAAGGGTAACATCTAGACCTTGTACACCTATGATGTCGCCTTGCTTATTTTTGACCACTAATGCAGAAGTTACTACAGGTTTTCCTATGACATCTTGATATGCTTCAGTAATAATTGGAGCGTTTGGAGAGGCTAGCGCCTGTTTGTACCAAGGACGTTGTCTTGGATCATAACCTCCAAGCACTTCTAATGGATATTGAACAAAGCCACCTTCTTTGGTGCCTGTGTATACGTATAGTAAATCAGGGTGTGATGAACCAAAATCTTCATATAGCTTATATAAATTTAATTCTTCGACAGAATCATTTTTTGGCTCCATCATATGATCAGAGTCAATATAAGTATGAGTATTATCAGGAAGTTGGGTTGTCAATTTATTTTGAGCTAAAAATTTTACGTTAGCTTTGATTTGTTGGAAGAACAGCTGAAAGCCGTTGTCTACTTGCCTTAATTCATCCTGAGTGCGTTCCACAAAGCTTGTTGAAGATATAGAAATCGTCATTGATATACTGACAATTGCAATGGCAATAATTGGTAAAATAACCGTAGCAGCAAAGCTCAACGTTAGTTTAGAGCGAATATTCATAAAAATTCATTAAATAATCGTAAATGTAGCCATAATATAACTGAGAATCATACTGAGACCAAGCCCAAATGAGTCAGAGCGAAAGTACTGGCTAAACGACAAAACTGTGACCGATCTTACTTGCCCATTTCAGTATTTTAAAAATCCAAAAATTTTTAAAAAAGCCTCAACAAACTTCACGGAAAATTCTCTCGCCATCTATGACTATTCGTTGTGTTTTATTAGTAAAAGTTTATCAGTGAAGAATAGCCACTTTGCTTTGTCTATAGGTGTTTTAGATTATATTGCCCATTATTTTAAGGATTTATTTATTATATTTACCAATTATTTACATAAATAGCAGGAAATATTCTATATATTTATTACACTTAGGGTTAACTATAACAATAATACGAATTAATAATGTCAAACTTTCTCTTTAAAGAAGAATCTGCAGGCGAGTCCTTAACGTCAAAACCAAAGAAGCACAAGGTCTGGCGGATACTTGTCATTGATGATGATGAATCTGTGCATCAAGTCACTCGACTGGTTTTAGCGGATGCTACTATTGAACACAGAAGCTTGGAAATTGTTTCGGCTTATTCTTCTATTGAAGCTCGTGAGATATTATTAAAAGATGATACCTTTTGCATGGCCTTTGTTGATGTTGTTATGGAAACTGATCATGCAGGTTTGGAGCTTGTTGAATGGATCCGTAATACCTTAAAAAACCAAGCAATACGTCTTATTCTAAGAACGGGTCAGGCAGGATCAGCTCCTGAAGCTAAAGTGATTAAAGAATTTGATATTAATGACTATAAAGAAAAAACTGATTTTACTGCCGGTAAAATGACTACAACTGTCTACGCAAGTATTCGCGCTTATCGTGACATAATGACGATACAGCGTAGTTTAGATGCTTTTAAACAGTTAATAAAAGCCACTCATGATCTTTTGAAAATTAATCAATTCAAGCCTTTTGGCTCTGCTGCTTTAGAACACTTATTGACTTTAATGGATGTTGACAGCTCTGCGCTTTATATTGCCCGAAGCCAATTAGAATATGATGAAACTAGCTCAAATCTGATTATTGCCTGTACCGGTAAGTATGTGAGTGAGTCAGATAGTCTTGAAGCGTCAGATATTTCTAGTGATGTTAAACATTTAATCCAGAAAGCGTTCGAAAATAAAAAGCATTATTTCACCGATGAAATATTTGTTGGATATTATGAAACATCAGGCAATTCAGTCTCAGTACTTTATATTGAATTCGAAGATGACGCAGAGCATTTTAAAGCCAGTTTAGCCGAGTTGTTTGCCACTAATGTTGCCCTTATCCTTGATAGTTTATCCAAACAACATGAGCTAGAGAAAACTCAGAAAGAACTGCTCTATATCGTTGGAGAAGCCATTGAAACGCGTAGTAAAGATACTGGGGCTCACGTTCATCGAGTTGCACTTATTTGTGAACTGTTAGCGAAAAAATTACAACTAAGTGATGCCTTTGTTAATGCTATTCGCTTAGCTGCACCACTACACGATATTGGCAAGGTGGTTATTCCCGTTAATTTACTCCATAAACCGGGCAAGCTTGATAACAACGAATGGGAAATTATGAAAACTCATGCCGACGCAGGGTTTCAATTGTTGTCAAAATCTAAAACGAGTGTTTCAAAGCTAGGTGCAAGGTTAGCACATTACCATCATGAAAATTGGGATGGCAGTGGTTACCCCGATGGCTTAAGTGGTGAAGAAATTCCGCTTGAAGCACGTATTATGGCTATTGCAGACGTTTTTGATACCTTGGGCTCTGAGAGTTGTTATAAAGAGAAATGGTCTGATACCGAGATAAAAGCTTTCTTAATTGAACAAAGCGGCAAAAAGTTTGAAGAAAAAATGATTGATGTGTTTATAGAAAACTATGATGAGTTTTGCCAAATTAGAGTGTTAAATCCAGGTGAATTTCCATTATAAAACTGTATAAGCAACCGAGGTTATTCTTGTCAATTAGGTAAAGAGTAGAACATTTTTATTAATGTTCTACTTTCAGGTTAACATGAACTTAATTTTGGCTTATCTTATCGACCGTGGCTGAACAAGCTTCAAGGAATATATCCATAAAATATTCAACTTCAGGCATTTCTTTTTTTAACCCGTCTAGTTTTATTTCTAATCGCTCTTTAACGTGTAAAAACTCAGGGTTGTGGTGATTGAGCTCATCGAGTGCCTTGATATAAGCGACTAAAATGTCCGCCGCTTTTACTATCGCTTTATAATGGACTTCAACGTTATCTTGAACAATAATATCCGAAAAAAGTTCCTGAAACTCTTCAGGTAAAGACGCTAAACATTCTTTTTCTGCTAGGTACTCTATCTTCTTGAATTCTCTTGCAATTTCTTTATTAGCATATTTAGTTGGGCTAACAATATCGCCATAGCGAGTTTCACTTGCCTCATGATATAAAGCGATAGTGGCGACACGGTCAGCATTGATGTTACCGCCAAATTTCTTATTTTTAATGACCGCTAGCAAGTGAGCGACAATCGCAACTTGATGTGAGTGCTCGGCAACGTTTTCTGGCTTCACACAAAACATTAGCGCCCAACGTTTGATTAACGGCATTCTGAACATCCAAGCTAAAAAAGTACTCTGCATGGTTATTTCCTTAATATAAGTAGTTATTGGCTATAGGTACTGAAAAAATTCTTAAGTTTGGCCATTGCCGGCACTAATTCGTCAACATGGGGTAGAAAAACTAAACGAAAATAATTTTTCTCCTGAATGTTAAACGCACCGCCATGAACCAAAAGAATTTTTTCTTGTCTGAGTAAATCTAAAATCATTTTCTCATCATCAAGAATGTTAAATTTTTCTTGGTCAACTTTAACAAACAAATACAAGGCCCCCATCGCAGGGTTACAAGATAAACCATCAATTTCGTTGATCATTTTATGCGCTAGATTTCGCTGCTTGATTAAACGGCCATCATCCTTTATCAATTCATTAATACTTTGATAGCCACCTAATGCTGTTTGAATAGCATGTTGACAAGGCACGTTGGCACATAAGCGCATTGAAGCAAGAATATTCAAGCCTTCTAAGTAATCTTCCGCATGAAATTTAGGACCACTAATTACCATCCACCCAGCGCGAAAGCCAGCGATACGGTAATTTTTTGATAAACCGCCCATAGTAATAATTAAAACATCTTGTGCCAAACTCGCGGTAGGTATATGTGTAGCTTCGTCATACAAAATTTTGTCATAAATTTCGTCACTGAAAATAATTAAGTCGTGCTTACGTGCTAGTTCAATAATGCCCTTTAACAGCGCTTCACTGTAAACAGCGCCCGTTGGGTTATTGGGGTTAATTAGCACAATAGCTTTGGTTTTATCGGTGATCTTGTTCGCCATATCTACTAGGTCAGGAAACCATTGGTTTTCTTCGTCACAGCGATAATGAATAGCTTTGCCACCCGATAGCGCTACAGATGCTGTCCACAAGGGGTAATCGGGTGCGGGTATCAAGACTTCATCGTCATTATTTAATAACGCTTGCATCGCCATCACAATTAATTCACTGACACCATTACCGATAAAAATATCTTCAACGCTAACATCTAATATACCTTGTTGCTGAAAATACTGCATCACGGCAACACGTGCTGAATAAATACCTTTAGATTCGCAATACCCTTGAGCTGTCGGTAGGTTGCGAATAACATCTTTTAAAATATCATCGGGGGCAGCAAAACCAAACGGGGCAGGGTTACCGATATTAAGCTTTAATATTTTATGACCTTCATCTTCTAACTTTCGGGCTTCGGCGGCGATCTGTCCTCTAATTTCATAACAAACATTATTCAATTTTGATGATTTTTTGATGTTTTTCATTAGCGGCGTCTCATAGAATATTTTTCATATTGTGGTTGATTATGTATCCCTCATTGTTACTAATAATCAACCGCTTTGAAACAGTTACTTGCAAGTTTCTTATAGCATTAATGAAATAAAAGCGTCATCTTGTTATTAATTGAGTGAAATTTAAGCACGGAGGTCAATAATGCCATTACCTTTATTATGGTTAGGGGCTGCTGCAATATCTGCATTCGCGGTAAAAGAGTTAGCCGATGACCGCAAGAAACAGCAAAGAAAACGCTTTTATTATCGTGATGTACAATGTCTCGGTCGGTTTAATGAACATGAATCTCCGGTTGTCCAGTATCCAACCGATTTGTTTACTACCACGGAAAAAGTGAAACCAGAAATTGGCGCAATTGTTTGTTGTGGCGTTGGCGGTATACTTGATCACACCGGTATTTGGGTTGGTGACAATACAATTGTTGAACTCGATGGTAATGGTTTAATTAAAGCTATTTCGGTGCAACGCTTTACTAAAGAGCGCTCAGGAAAACATATTTTTATTGCTTGTGATTCAACAGCAAAACCTTTTGCTAGTGAACTTGCCGCGCAACGTGCTCAGCAACAAATTTTTCAATACCGAGATTATCATATGATAGAAAATAACTGTCACCAATTTATTTGGCAATGTTTTAAACCCCATGATAAGAATTTAACAACGTTTAAGGCGCTTAATATTCGCTTAGCGAAATTATACGATCGGAAAATTTATTGGGATATTTGTGATTGCTGATCAGTTAACTAGATAAATTAGTAGTATTTATCACTATACTTTTATCGGTAAGGCAATCAGAATATAGCTCAATAATATTGTGTACAATGAAGGTTTACTTTTGAAACTTTGGTTAAAAAGAATTTTACTCTTGTTCGTTTCACTGTTTTGCTTTGCTATCATTGTCATTTTTATGGCTTTACAGTCAACGCCGCAGTTGCAAAGAATACATCAAATTGATGCTAATTCGGCGACAGAAAATAAACGTATTGCTCAGCGTTTAATTCAGTCTTTAAAGAGTGATCAGCAACCGATTAAATTGCAAGCTACTCAGGCTGAACTTCATGGACTCAGTGCTTTTGGTCACCGTGCCATTCCACAACTAAGCTCTGATGTGGTTTTATTTAAAGACAGTGCTTTAATTAACTTTTCTATAGCCTTGCCTTTACCCAAGTTTATAAAATACCTTAATGTGGAGATGATGCTTGTTTCTTCAAAGGAAGGTCTTGATTTGGGCACTGTTTATATTGGTAATGTTGCGCTCCCGGGTAATGGATTGCTTAAATTGGCTGAATGGTTTACTAACCTATATGTAAAAGAAGAATTTGGTAGCACGCTATTAAGCATGATCAAAAGCGTTGATATTAGTGCAGAGAAAATTTCTGTAGATATTGTGCTTTCAGATGATTTAAAAAATGAGCCATTAAGCAATAAAAATAGTCTTTTTGCTTTACGTGACCAACTTGCGTTATATGGTGATGTTGAGGTGATACGGTTTTATTATCAAAGCCTTGTTGACACGATTGAGCAGTCAAAAACGCTTAAGCTTTCGTTTGCTCAATATGTTGGTTTTACTTTTGGTTTAGTAAAACAACGTAATTTAGCCGCAATAACTGATTCACCGGCAAAAGAGAATCGAGCGGCTTTAATGGCCTTAGTGCTTTATTTTGGTACCGATAAGTTTGAGCTCTTAGTCGGGGATATTTCTAAGCTGTCAGCGGAGCAAATACAACAGCGAACAATACGCCGAGCAAGGGTTACGTTACGCGAAAGAGTGGATATTCAAAAGCATTTTATTTACTCCGTTGCTTTGCAGCTATTTGGCACCAGTACCGCAAGTAATGCCATTGGCGAGCTAAAAGAATTTTTAGACTCAAACAGTGGTGGTAGTGGTTTTAGTTTTGCCGACTTGATGGCCGATCGGGCTGGAACTCGCCTGGCAATGCTGGCGACAACCTCGGATGAAAGCGCCTTAAAAGTGCAAGAACACTTGGCTGATATCATTAATGAAAGCTTGATTTTACCTGAATTGACGGGTTTACCCGAAGGTATATCCCAACAAAAATTCGAACAATATTATCGTGATATTGATTCGTTAGTTTATCGTAGCATGCTGCAAAGCATTGATGAGCGTTTACGTAAAATTCCTGTTTATCAAGACTAACTAAAGCGCTAGCCAGCAATAAAAAACGCGACCTTAAGGTCGCGTTTTTATGTTCAATATGAGGGGTTATATTCACAACTGCCTGGATGCCAGAGCCGAAGATGGTTTTTCTCAAATACCATCAACTATCAAGTCATTATTACTGAATCCTTGCATCTCACCGTTAATCAATGTGATGTTTAGCTAAATAAAGACATGACATCACTGATTGCCATTAACGATTTTTCACCACTAATACGGTTTTTCACTTCAACGTTCTGTTCATCAAGATTACGTTCACCAACAATTAATAATATTGGCGTACCAATTAATTCATGGTCGGCAAACATCACACCCGGACGTTCTTTACGGTCATCGAAGATAACTTCAATGCCAGCTTGCTGTAATTGTGTGTATAAAGCTTCTGCGGTTTCTTTAACACGAGCAGACTTTGCCATATTCATTGGAACAATCGCTACTTGAAATGGTGCAATAGCTGCTGGCCATTTTATGCCATTTTCATCATGATTTTGTTCAATAGCCGCAGCAACAATACGTGAAACGCCTATGCCATAACAGCCCATAGTTAACGTTTGATTTTTACCATTTTCTGTTAATACGCCACAATTCATTGCTTGTGCGTATTTTTCGCCTAACTGGAAAATATGGCCCACTTCAATACCGCGCTTAATGACAATATTACCAAGACCACAAGGGCTAGGATCGCCTTCGACGATGTTACGGATATCTTGAATGTTGATTTCATCACAATCACGTTTCCAGTTAACCCCAGTATAAGATTGACCGTTTACGTTGGCACCACAGACAAAGTCGCTTAGATGAGCAGCACTGCGGTCTACAATAACGTCAACAGGTAAGCCTCTAGGGCCTAATGAGGTGATATGGCAGTTAGCAATTGCAGATATTTGTTCATCAGTTGCAAATGTTAAAGGTGAAGCGATAACAGATAAATTTTCAACTTTAACTTCATTTAGTTGATGATCGCCACGAAGCACTAGAGCAATGAATTTTTCTGGCTCACCTTTAGCACTAGAGCCAAGCACTAATAGTGTTTTAACCGTAGTTTTTAAATCTATGTTTGAGGTTTTGATTAAACGTTCAAGCTTTAATTCTACCTTAGTCAATTCCTGAGTTGGCTCTGCTCGTTCGCCTAGCGGCGCAATAGCTTCAGCTTTCTCAACGTTTGCTGCAAAATCGCTACCGTCACTAAAGGCAATATCGTCTTCGCCAGAATCAGCTAAAACATGAAATTCATGTGAAGCTTCACCACCAATAGAACCTGTGTCAGCAATGACTGGGCGGTAATCCAAACCTAAACGGTCGAAAATACGGCAATAGGCGTCAAACATAATTTGGTAAGTTTTCTTTAAACATTCTTCGCCTAAATGGAAAGAGTAGGCGTCTTTCATTAAAAATTCACGACCACGCATCACACCAAATCGAGGGCGTATTTCATCGCGAAATTTTGTTTGAATTTGAAATATATTCAGCGGTAATTGTTTATAACTATTTATTTCATTAGCGACTAATTTTGTAATGACTTCTTCGTGCGTTGGACCTAAAACGAAGGCGCGGTCATGACGGTCATTTATGCGCAGTAGCTCAGGGCCATAATCATTTAAACGTCCAGACTCTTCCCATAAATCAGCAGGTTGAACCATAGGCATTAATACTTCAATAGCGCCTGCTCGTTCCATTTCTTCACGAACAATATTTTCAACTTTTCTTAATACTTTGAGACCTGTGGGTAACCAAGTATATAAACCAGAAGCAACATTTCGAACAAGTCCGGCACGTAACATTAATTGGTGACTGATCACTTCGGCGCTGGCTGGCGTTTCTTTCAAGGTAGAAAGTAGGTATTGAGTAGTACGCATTGACTAAAGGTTCCGTAAAATATCAAGTATATAATTGTCGGTTATTCTAGCAGGGCGGGGCGATGGGCAAAAGGAAAATATAAACTCAGATGAATAAAGTTTAACGCATTAAAGAGTCAATTTTAGCTATCTGCACGGGTTATTTAATTAAATAAAATAAAGTCTAACCATTAAGTGCCAGTGTACATTTTAATTACTTGAGCTCATCTTCGTATCAAGGCTAGGTAAAATGATCGCCCTTTGGTATTAATTGCGGGTGTTTATCTTAAGTAATTGTTGATATTATTTTGGCAGTTCTGTTACTTTATCTGCAGGTATATTTAATGACAACAACTCTTTTAAATGGCGTGGTGATCACTTTATGCAAGTTTTAGTTACGGCAATTTTAGCTCAGGTCGGCTCGGTTGTTTTAGGTAAGCCTAACGAAATACGTCTAGCTCTGGCGTGTCTATTAGCAAAAGGTCATCTTTTGATAGAAGATTTACCAGGCATGGGTAAAACCACGTTAGCGCAGGTGTTAGCACAAACGCTTGGACTTAGTTATCAACGAACGCAGTTTACCAGTGACTTGTTACCGGCGGATGTTATTGGTATCTCAATATTTAATCCTGACACTAAAAAGTTTGAGCTCCATCGAGGACCAATTTTTAATCAGGTGGTGTTAAGTGACGAAATCAACAGAGCAAGTCCTAAAACACAAAGCGCTTTACTTGAAGCAATGGAAGAGCATCAGGTTAGTATTGATGGGACAACCTACCCACTGCCACAACCCTTTTTTGTTATCGCCACACAAAATCCTTTAATACATGCGGGCACATACCCTTTACCTGAGTCACAACTCGATCGATTTATGATGCGTATATCTCTGGGATTTCCTGATATAGCGGCAGAAAAACAAATTTTACAGAGTGAAAGTAGCCACGCGAGCTATAAAAAGCTATTACCTTGTGTTGATACCGACAAACTTATCGCCATGCAAGCTGCTGTATCACAAGTGACGGTATCAGATAATATTATTGACTATGTAATCGCCTTAAATCATGTCAGTCGTCAACAAGGGTTTGCTGGTAGACCTTTATCACCAAGAGCTGGACAAGCACTGGTGGCTGCAGCGAAAGCATGGGCCTTTATCGATGAGAGGACCTATGTCATCCCCGAAGATATTCAAACCGTCTTTAGTTCGGTATGTCAACATAGACTTGAGTTGACCACGCTTGGCTTTGGTGAGCAACAAGATAAAATTTCAGCGCAGGTTATAGCACAAGTTAATGTTTTAAACCCACTGAATCCATAATGTATATCAATGACGTTAACTATAAATAGCGTTAGCTCAATAATAGAGACAACAGTGAAAAAACAGGCAATACCGATAAAAAATTATCTTAGTCGCTTTGCTAATAAGCAATTTAATCGTTGGCTAAAGCGTCGGATACCGCCTGCAAGAAAGCATAAATTATCAAATCATAATATTTTTATTATGCCAAGCCGGTTTGGTGTTGTTTATCTCTTTTTTGTGGTGTTGTTATTCCTTTTAGCAACCAACTATCAAAATAATGTCATCATGTTATTAAGTTACTTAATGGCGAGTGTGTTCATTACCACTATGATGCACAGTTTTTTTAACTTATCGGGTTTGGCAATATCTGCAGATAAAACTGCCCTAGGGTATGCAAATCAAAATATACACTTTCCTATTAAGATATCTTCAGCTAATAAACGTCTTACGATTAACTTTTGCTTTGATGACCAAGCTGTTCTTCATCTCCCTCAAAGTGAACCAGGCGAACAAACTGTTTATGTTTGCTGCTCCTACCCAAACCGAGGAGTATATACTCCGGGTCGGTTGAAAGTGTCGAGTGAATATTCGTTAGGTTTATTTATCACCTGGACAAGAATCGATTTTGACCAGCAATGTATTGTTTATCCTCAGGCCATGTCTTTAAGTTATCGACAAAGTGATTTTGGCGATGCAGAGCAAGAAAATGTATTTTCACAAAGCAGTAAACCGGGTGTCGATGATTTTTTTGAACTTAAAGCCTATCTTCCGGGAGAGCCACTTTCTCGTCTTGCATGGAAACAATTCGCGCGCGGTCAAGGTCGGTTAACTAAGCATTATCACCAACAACAAGGAACAAGGTGTTGGCTAAAGCTTAACGATATGCCCAATCACGGACTGGAGAAGCAACTCGCATACCTGTGTTTTCTAGTCAGTGAATACCACCGTAGCGAGCAAGTATTTGGTTTGGATTTAGTAGCAGAAAAAATACAGCCTAGCCAAGGTGAATTTCATTTTAAAGAATGTTTAATGGCGCTAGCCATTTATCCTAAGTCGCTACGATGATAAATAATACAGTAACAGGTGAAAAATTTAGCTTATTACCTCAACATGCCTGGGTGTTGCTTGTTTGTCAGTGCCTTAATTTAGCTTTACTTGTTAGTGAATTAACCCTCTGGATGTTGTTCATTATTGCTGTTTGTCTATGCTGGCGTGGCTTAACGCTTATTAAGCCAGCAATAAAACCACAGCGACTCATTATCTTATTGCTGGCTTGCTCTGGTTCTATTGCTATAGCACTAAGTGGTCGAGAATTAGGGGTCTTATTAAGCATGTTACATTTGCTTTGCTTTGCTTATGCTTTAAAAAGTTTAGAGTTAACTAGCCGCAAAGATTTTTATCAAATTGTTCTACTGGGTATTTTTATACTGGCATCGGTGCTTATTTTTTCTCAATCCTTATTTTTGTCGCTTTTCGTCTTTTGCTTACTAGTGTTAAATTTAAGCCTGCTGTTAGCCTATTTTTCAGCGTCACTGAACATTAAAAATAATCTTTATCAAAGTGCAATAACAGTGTTGAAGAGTATTCCGCTTGCTGTGGTTTTATTTATCGTTTTTCCTCGAGTTGCGCCTTTTTGGCAAGTACCATCAGCAAAGTCTGCCCAAACAGGTTTAGCAGAAAGTGTTACACCGGGAGATATAGCCAATTTAGCCAGATCTTCAGCATTGGCCTTTCGAGTGAAGTTTTTTACCGATATCCCGCAATACAACCAATTGTATTGGCGAGCAATGGTTATGGATGTTTTTGATGGGCGGACATGGCAACAGAGCAAAAATAGTTGGGCAAATATTGAGGAGCAGGCAAGTTCACTTAGCCTTAGCCGTGCGACATTAAGCGGAGCACAAACCCGTTATCAAGTCATGGTTGAGCCGAGTTATCAACGTTGGCTTTTTTCTTTAGCCGTGGTTGACCCTAAAAGTTTGACTAATAATCAAGTGACCATCAGGCCATTACCCAATTACACCATTATAAATAGTAAGCCTGTTAGTCAAACAACCAGTTATCAAATCAGTAGTTATACTCAATCGTTGCTTGATGCGCCGTTAAGTGACTACCAATGGCTAACAAGTTTACAACTACCCACCGACAGTAACCCCAAGCTGAAAGCGCAAGGCCAACAACTTAAGTTAAACTACCCAGATGAAATTGAACGTGCACAAGCTATTTTGGATATGATTAGAGAACAAGACTTTTATTACACGTTAACGCCGCCTTTATTAAATGGCGCTAAATTAGGGCATGAATTAGACCAGTTTTTCTATCAAACTAAAAAAGGCTTTTGTGTTCATTATGCCAGTGTCTTTACTTTTATGATGAGAGCGTCTGGTATTCCTGCTCGCTTGGTCACTGGCTATTTAGGTGGCGAGTATAATAAACAAAGTGGTCATCTTAGCATCTACCAATATGATGCCCATGCATGGGCTGAAATTTGGGTTAATGGCCAAGGTTGGGTAAGGGTAGATCCCACGGCGGCGGTTAACCCAGAACGAGTAGAAAGTGGGCTTTCACAAATGTTACAGCAAGATGCCCTGTTCAATAACGACTTGCTAAATTTACATCGATACAAACACCTCGCTTGGATCAATAGTCTGCGCTTACAGCTAGATGCGCTAGATTATCAATGGACAAGATTGGTTTTAGGTTATTCATCAAAAAAACAATATGATTTACTTAAACAGTGGTTTGGTGATCTTCGGGCTTGGAAAATAGCGGCAGTTATTGGTGGATCATTAATGTTAATGATGGCTGTGTTGTGGTTAGTTAATTTAAAGAGGGGTAAAGATAAACCGCCGGTAAAATGGTTAGCTCAGTATCAGCAAATAATAACGCGATTAAAAGCTAAAGGCTTAATAAAGCCTGACACTATGCCCGCGAGTCAATTTTCAAGGTTAGTTATTGAACGATTTCCTATGTTATCGAAAAACTTCATTGGCTATACCCAATGCTTTGAGGCACTCATGTATCAAGCATTATCCCCCCAGGAAAAAGAGCAGTGCTTAATCGAAATGAATCGCTACCAAAGACAATTAAAAAAACAATTAAAGCAGCTTAAAAAAACGTCAACGGGCAGCCATTAATTTACTTGATAAGTTGAACTTGCCATTTTACATTGTTTTAGTAGTTGGCTGAACTCATTAATGCCGCGGTCAAAACTGTCAGCAGGTAAGAATAAATGGTAACCAAAAGCAGAAGATAATCGTTCACTTTGATGGAGAAATGCCGCAATGGGTCCTTTTACAGGCTCTCCGTTTGATAGAATAAAGGGCTCAAAATTAATTTGAGCTTGTTCCATTGTCATTAGCTGATGCAATACCCCATAAATAATTAATCCTTGTTGTTGATGGATTAACCTATTCGCTAATCTAACGGAAATGTTTTTAGCAATATTATCGATATGAACCAATCGTATACCGATATAAGGTAATGTTTCACGTTCTATACCAACAACTTCAGCAACAATATTAATATTTTGTATATCTTGCCATGCTAATTGCCAGTGACCATAACGGTGATTAAAGGTTATTTTATCAGGCGTCAAATAGAGGCTAATGGCAGGTTCAAAAAGTTTAACTGCACCTACCAAAGTAATAACCAGACAGAGAAGGATCATAAAAATGTAGGCGAATCTATATGATTGCCAATAATGTTGAGCGAATAAAAGCGTAGTAAGTAAAAGTAACACGCCAAAAATAACAAGAGAGATCCCGTTATGTTTAGCGATGGGTTTAATTATTATGCTTGGATGTTGCACAGCTTTACCAGTCATTTAACCATCATTATTTTTTATTGATAATGCAAATATGCCTAATTATTTGTGCGTTTAACAGCGTATTTTTAAATCTACTGTCTTCAATGTTCATTAATATATGTTTATGTCTGCTTGAGTGCATCATATTATCACCACAAATAACTATATTTATCTGTGGTGTCCTATTCATACTTAAAGGAGATTAGTTTTTTTGTGAGCGCTTATGGTTAAACCATACCGCAGCTTTATAGACAACTAGGACAAATATAGTCCAAAAAATAGCATGATAAAATGCATGAAAAGAGCCTTCACCCAAACCGTGATCATCATGGGCGAATGCTTGCGCCGAAAAGAGGTAAATAAAACTGACAAGTAGCGTTATAAATTTCATGGTTAATCCTTTTTTTAATGTTTAATGTTTAATGTTTACTAGCTATAGATAATGAAGTCGTTATCGCAAAAATTACATCTGCAACATGCCTTCTTTTTCGATAAAGGCTATGATCTCGGCCAAACCTTGTTGTGTTTTCATATTTGAGAAAACAAAGGGTTTATCACCGCGCATTTTTTTAGTATCTCTATCCATCACCTCAAGTGATGCTCCGACTAAATCAGCAACATCTATTTTATTAATAATTAATAAATCAGACTTAGTGATACCCGGACCTCCTTTACGTGGGATTTTATCTCCGGCTGAAACATCAATAACATAAAGGGTTAAATCGGAAAGTTCAGGGCTAAACGTTGCGCTTAAGTTGTCACCGCCACTTTCAATTAATACAAAGTCTAGAGTAGGGTGAAGTTCTTGTAGTTCGTCAATGGCTGCTAGGTTCATTGAGGCATCTTCACGAATCGCCGTATGAGGACAGCCACCTGTTTCAACGCCGATAATTCTGTCTGCTGCGAGAGCGTCATTTTTAGTTAAAAATTCAGCATCTTCACGAGTATAAATGTCGTTGGTGACCACTGCCATATCATATTTATTACGTAGTGCTAAACATAGCTGTCGTAATAATGCGGTTTTTCCTGAGCCTACCGGGCCGCCAACACCAATGCGTAAAACTTGTTTTATCATTTTTTATTTCTCTTTTTATTTTTATAAAGCATGTTATTAATCAACTTAATATATTAAGAACGAAAAAGTCGTGAATATTGTGTTTCATGCCAAGCACTTGCCATGGCTAAGTGCGGCAGACTGGCACCAATATCGTTATCTGAAATACCGTTTGATTTTTCAATAATTAATGGCGTCTGTTCAGATAATTCAAATAGGAGGTTTTGTGCCTGAGTTTGCCCAAGAGGCACTAGTTTTGTCGCTGCTGCGACTTGGTTGTCGATGTATGTCCAGCAGTAACCACTTTGTGCTGAAATTAAATCTAACTTAAAGACATAAGCGCAAAGCGCAAAAGCACTAACAAAGCTGATTTCTTTAAGCGTTATTATTGCTTGATAAGCGGCTAAATTAAGGTTGTTTAGCTGTTTTATTAATCTTATTAAGGCTTTGCCCATTGCTAAATCAGCCAATAATAATTCATGACTTTCTCGACAAGCAATTAAATGGTTATTCCAGTCGTTAAAATCGTCAAAATCATTTATTGATAAGGCGTTAAATAATCGTTTTAAAATGGCCAAATCGGTTTGTGCTATAGACTCCTCTAAATTAATCTTTATCCAACTTGCGGTCGTTTCTGATGATGTTAACCAACCCATTTCAACGCCATATTCTAATGCTTGTGAAAACGCAAAACCGCCCACGGGTAGGTTTGCGCTGCATAACTGTAATAACCGATTAAGCTTAATCGGCTCGGCGAGTGTTATTTCTGCTGGTACTAGTGACACAGGTTTCACCGCAGGTTTAGTGTGCATGGGCGTGGCCGTGGCTACTAACGCCATAAGCGCCATTTTCAGGTTCAAATATTGTTGGGGTATTATCAATCGTTAAACCATATTTTTGTGCAAGTTCTTCTAATACGTGGTCGGGTTTAAAACGTACCCATAACTCGCCTATTTGCAGTGAGGTGTGGCGATTACCTAAGTGATAACAAACTTTACAAAAGGTTAACCAGTCAGTTGCAATGGCGGTTGATACAGGCTCCGCTTGACCTTTTATTTCAATGAATAATCCACAGTCAGTTTTTAGTACTTCACCGACTAATAATGGTTGTCCACGCGCCATAAAAATACCTATGTCTAAACCACCATCCGTTTTACCTTTAATACGTGCTTTTTTACGGGTGTCTTGATCTAAAGTTATTGAGTCAGCTATATTATGGTGAGTATGGTCAAAACGCTGATGTGCTTGTAGCATGTAATTTCCTAATCTTTTAGTTTTATTGAATCACTTATTTCTTATTTAAAATAGGCAGTAAAGTTGTGCAAGTGGCAAGGTTACCGCAGGCTCACAGGTTAATAATTCGCCATTGGCACGTACTTCATACGTTTGAGCATCAACGTCTATTTTGGGCTGCCAAC
This sequence comes from Colwellia sp. BRX9-1, assembly GCF_014077195.1. Taxonomy (NCBI): domain Bacteria; kingdom Pseudomonadati; phylum Pseudomonadota; class Gammaproteobacteria; order Alteromonadales; family Colwelliaceae; genus Colwellia; species Colwellia sp. BRX9-1. The sequence continues at coordinate 34,964 of NZ_JACGVM010000002.1, read as the reverse complement.
TATTATGAATCATGTCGTTTTTACCAATGTTTCGAGTGTTTTTACAGACACCAATCATCCGTGTCATACCTATTTTTTCAGGTACATTAGCGTCAATAGATGCTTGTGACATAAAGGTCATTGAGGTTTTGGCTGAGGCACTGCCATAGGCTGCAAACATTGGGCGGAAGTAGACTGGTTGTGGTGTTGGAATAGACGCGTTTGCATCGCCCATTGGCGCTGCTGCTATCATGCCGGATTTTAAAATTAGCGCAGGTTTTATACCAAAAAATGCCGGTTTCCATAGCACTAAATCAGCTAGTTTCCCGACCTCAATAGAGCCAACCTCATGGCTAATGCCGTGGCTAATTGCAGGGTTTATAGTATATTTAGCGATATAGCGTTTTATACGAAAGTTATCATTTCGTTCAGTATCGGGAGCTAATGGTCCTCGTTGTTGTTTCATTTTATGTGCGGTTTGCCAAGTACGAGTGATCATTTCACCGACTCGCCCCATGGCTTGTGAATCAGAAGCGATCATACTAATAGCGCCTAAATCATGCATAATATCTTCGGCGGCAATACTTTCCTTGCGAATACGTGAATCAGCAAAAGCAATATCTTCAGGGATAGACGGGTCTAAGTGATGGCAAACCATTAACATATCCAAATGTTCATCAATAGTATTAATGGTATAAGGGCGTGTTGGGTTAGTGGAAGATGGTAAAACATTAGCCTCACCACATGCTTTAATAATATCAGGTGAATGCCCACCACCAGCCCCTTCAGTGTGATAGGTATGAATAGTACGACCTTTAAATGCCCCTAAGGTGTCCTCAACAAAACCAGACTCATTTAAAGTATCGGTATGAATCGCTATTTGAACATCGTAACGCTCGGCAACCGATAAACAATTATCAATTGCCGCGGGTGTTGTTCCCCAATCTTCATGAAGCTTTAAACCACAAACACCTGCTTCAATTTGCTCTTCTAGGGCAAGTGGTAAACTTGCATTACCTTTGCCTAAGAAACCAAAATTCATTGGGAAATCGTTTGTTGCTTGCAGCATTTTATGAATATACCAAGGACCTGGTGTGCAAGTTGTCGCCTTAGTACCCGTTGCTGGGCCTGTACCTCCACCAATCATAGTCGTAACACCGGACATGAGTGCTTCATCTATTTGTTGCGGACAAATAAAATGTATATGGGCGTCGATACCGCCTGCGGTCAGTATTTGTCCTTCACCGGCTATAACCTCCGTACCGGGACCCACTTCAATATCGATATTGTCTTGAATATCAGGGTTGCCTGCTTTGCCTATAATAGCGATACGACCCTCTTTAATACCAACATCAGCTTTAATAATCCCCCAGTGATCAAGAATAACGGCGTTGGTAATCACTAAGTCAACGGTGTCAAAGCATGACGCTTGGCTTTGTCCCATGCCATCTCTAATAACCTTTCCCCCGCCAAATTTTACTTCTTCACCATATTGTGTGAAGTCTTTTTCAACCTCTAACCATAAATCTGTGTCGGCTAAACGAACTCGGTCACCGACTGTTGGTCCAAACATATGTGCGTAGGCGTTTTTATCAATACTGGCCATAATTATAAGTTTCCTTGTATTTCACCGCGAAAACCAAAGATCCTGCGTTTGCCTTGAAAGGCAACCAGGGTTACTTGGCGTTCTTGCCCAGGTTCAAAACGAACGGCGGTACCTGAGGTGATATCTAAACGATAACCTTTGGCGTGTTCTCGATTAAAATGCAAGGCAGGGTTTACTTCAAAAAAATGATAATGAGAGCCAACTTGAATGGGTCTATCGCCAGAATTAGCCACCGTAATTTTCAATCGTTCACGGCCGACGTTGAGTTCGCGTTCGCCTTGGTCTGTTTTTATTTCACCTGGGATCATCTTTGCTTCTCTTGTGTTTAATGTCTAACTAGATCTTATGTAACCTTCTATAGAGGTTTAGTTAAATAATAGGATTATGAACGGTGACAAGTTTGGTACCATCAGGAAATGTAGCTTCTACTTGTACATCAGGAATTAATTCTGCAACTCCTTCCATGACTTGATCTCGGGTTAATAACGTGCGGCCATAATCCATCATTTGAGCGACAGTGTTACCATCTCTGGCCCCTTCAATAATCTCCATTGAAATATAAGCCATAGCTTCAGGATAATTTAATTTCACACCACGCTTTAAGCGTCGTTCTGCTAACAATGCGGCAGTAAAGAGCAATAATTTATCTTTCTCTCTTGGTAATAAGTCCATGCTGTTGCACCTTTATTTATTTGTTTGTTTATTTAATAGTAAGGGAGTCATTAAGTGTCTGATCAGGTATGCCAAATACGCGGAATGTTCGCTGGTTTTTCTAGGTATACCGGTCTGATTTTTTGCCATAATTTAATAAAAAGTGCTTTGCATTCTTCACTATGCTCACCTAAATAACGTATCACTAATAACTGGCGTATTTGGCTGATACTCACTTTTTCTTCGGCGTTTTCTTCAACCATACAGTCGCGTAATTGCGCTACGAGTGCTTTATTGTCAGCATCGCTAAGTAGACCTGCTGGGGCATAAGCTAAAAAAGTGGCAAAAACACTGTGGCTATTTAAACCTGCGATGTGTTGATGTACTCCACTGCTAGGTTTTATCGAAATTCTATCGTGATAAATTAAAGTGTTTTCACAATAAACACGGTTTAATTGGCTATAACTGCCATATTTAAAGGGTTGATTTGAAAGGGGTAAGCCCAAACAGGTAATATCCCAACCTAAATAAGCGCTATCACTTTTAAAGTGAACATCAACAGTATTAAATCCATCAGCCCCCTCATAAACGATCGTTTCTAAGGGGAAATTTTCACACTTCGCCTGATGGTTAATAATAATGTCAAGGTGTTGAACTTGTTTGGGATCACCAATTGTTAGGTTTGTTCTAGCGCGATAAAAGCGGTTAGCACCAGGCGTAGTTATTAAACTGTGGGCTTGTCTGTTGAGTTTAATGTTAATGTTTAATTCATCACCCGACACTATGCCCGCTGGTGGGTGTAACAGATAAATATGTGCACAGTCGCCTCCTTCTGGGTAGAAAGCTTTTTGCACGCTTAATGGTCCATTGCGTTGAGTACGGGTAAGTTGAGTGCCAGTCGATGTAAAACTAAACTCTAAAGATAAGCTGGCAAACCATGCATTTTTAGGCGCAGGGTTAATGGGGAAATTATTGATGGCTGGCTTAGCTGTCATGGTTATATGGGCTACTTTTTATTCTAACTTTCGCTGAAAGTAGAAGAGGGTGCATGGCTAAAGCTGTTTTGCACAAACTACGCCAAATAATAAAAGTTAATTATTTCAGTGTTATAACGAGATTGATTGGCTAAAAAAATAATGTCATCTAAGAAAGACTGTTTATTTGTTAAGTTATTGTTTTTACTTTTTTTATTACGCTGGTGTCAAAGACAATGTCAGTTTGACTTAAGGGTTTAATTGCGTTTAGAAGACAAAGGTTTAGCTGTGAATTAAATTAAACGCTTATCATGGCGGCTCGTTCACCAATAGAATCATTGAGGGTATTGCACCGCTATGGTGCTTGCGCTTTAAAATGGAGCGATTAATTGAGTATTAAAAATAAACAGTGTGTTAGTGATTGTTTAAGTTATTGTATTTAAATGTTAAATTTTAATTTTATATGGTCTGTAATGTGCATAGACGTTAATGAGTTAAATTTTACTATACATCAACAGATGAATTAAAAGGATAATATGGACGCTATACTTGTTATTATTGCAGTCTCGTTAGCACTTGCTAGCGTTATCAATATAGTATTAACCAAGTTCTCAATTTCGCACATTATTGGCTACATTATTACCGGCACCATAGTAAGCAATATTTTTGATTTCAATGGCAGTGACAATATTCATTCCCTTGAGCTTATTGGTGAATTTGGTATTGTTTTTCTTATGTTTACGATTGGCTTGGAAATGTCTTTTGCGAAGCTAGGTAAAATGAAGGAATTGATATTTTTTAATGGTTTTATCCAAGTTACCTTTAGCGCTATTGTTATTTTTATACTTGCATTTTATCTTTTTAATATTGAACCGATACCCTCATTAATTATTGCGCTTTCATTTAGTTTATCTTCAACGGCTATCGTATTACCTTACCTGAAAAAATCAAAAGATATAGTGACGCCCTATGGTAAAAAATCAGTTGCTATACTGGTCTTTCAAGACTTAGCCGTTATCCCTATTTTACTCTTAATGGGTTTTCTCTCAAATAATGAATTGTCTCTAACCGATGTGCTGCTAAAAACTTTTTTGTATGCCAGTGGTATTCTTATTTTTATGTTCACTATAGGAAAAAAAATAATTGCTTGGTTACTGCATTTTTCATCGAATGCGCTAATGGAAGAACTGTTTTTAATATCGGTATTTACTATCGTATTGGGGGCATCAATTATTGCTCATAACCTCGGTTTTACTTATTCTTTAGGTGCGTTCATTGCGGGGATGATTATTGCCGAAACTAAATTTCACATGAAAGTTGAATCGGATATATCTTCATATAAAGATCTTTTTTTAGGTGTTTTTTTCTTTTCTATTGGCACAAAAATAGACGTTGATTATTTTATAACTCATCTTCATTGGGTGATGAGTGTACTCGTCCTTGTTATGATAATAAAAGCGACGATTATTTATATTTTGATGAGAAAAAAATCGAATAAAAGTGAATCAGTTAAATCTGCTGTTGCCTTATGCCAAGTAGGGGAGTTTTCTTTTGTGATTTTTGCTATGGCAATAAGTCAAAACCTGATAGCAAAAGATTTAGCGAGTTTTCTGATATTGGTTACTGTTTTATCTATGATATTAACCCCTTTTATGGTCAGTAATATTTATAAATTAGCCGCACTTTTTGTCGTTGAATTTTTTGAAGCTGATAAAATAACCACCGTAAAGGTGACTAATCACACCATTGTTTGTGGTTTTGCTATTTTAGGTCGCATTGTAGCGAAAGAACTGACAAATAATGGCATCAACTTTTTAATTATTTCTGATAATTTACAACATGTATTATTGGCAAGAAAGCGTGGCTATAACGCTTATTTTGGTCACCTAGATAAAACGCCCGTACTTGAATCATTAAAAGTAGAGCAAACAACTAGTATCATTATTACGGTAAACACATTAAAGAATAAACAAATAATTTGCCAAGCCGTACTCGATTACTATCCTAATGCAAACTTAGTCGTTAAAGTGAATTCACTTGAGGAGAAAAAGGCACTGGCGGGCATTAATATTAACTTTTTTGTTCATGCACAACATGAAACAGCGGTGCTATTAGTTAAAAAAAGTATGGTTTGAATTGAAGTTTATAACCTGAGTAATAATAATTTTTTAGCTTGATTAGGGCAGTAATAATCCTATAGGCAAAAGTTTTTCGTCACTAAAACCTATTAAAAACCGGTAGAAGACATAATAATATTATTTTAGTCCGCTTTATATCTATAATAATTTCACTTTCATATAGAAATTCATCAATAAAATTTAGCCAATAGACCTTGAATAAGTTATTGATTATTTGATCTAATATTTAGTTAATGTGAATATAGGGTCTATACTTGGGCAGAGATAATATCCGACAATTAATTAATGGGTTAAGCTAGCCTCGTTGTCTTAGAGATAGTCAGGTCATTGCTGAAATCGCCGCTGGGCCTGCTAAAGGATTGTAAACAAAATAATATGACTAATATTAAAACCCTACAACAGAAAATTAAACGTCGTAACTCATTAGCGATAGCTTTAATTGCTGCGTTAATTAGCCTGTCATTTTTAAGTTTGATGCTATTATTTAATCAACAAGCCAAAGATGCTGAAACGATTAATCTTGCTGGCGGCCAAAGAATGTTGTCACAAAAAATAGCTTACCTAGCCATTCAGCATTATCACAATATAACTACGGCTGAAATTGATGAGAAGGTGACAAAAAATCTCTTTGATACGGTCAAATTGTTTACGACTAACCAGCAACTTTTAACAATGATGGTGGTAAACGAATCTAATAGCATGCCTAGTGAATTATACTCATGGTATTTTAACGCGCCGACTGAGCTTAACAAACGGGTCAATCACTTCGCTGAAAGTGCTATTGCGCTTAGTCTGACTCAAAACAAAAAGAATGCTGAGGCAATAGTTAAAGAAAAATTCAATCCAGGGGCTATTAATAATTTACTGATTTCTTTAGATTTAGTCGTTTCCAAAATAGAGCAACATACTAATCAGCGTATAGTTAACATAGAAAGACTCGAAGCATTTTTATGGCTGGTCTCAATGGCTCTATTATTTGCGATAAGCTTCTTCATTTTTAGGCCGCTGCAACGACTCATTAGCAATTATCACCATGAACTTTCACTTTCTAAACAAAAAAGTGTCGAGTTAATGCTGGCGATAAATAAGCACGCGATTGTTTATCGAGTCAATGTCGATGAAAAGGGTACGTTAACGGAAGTTAATCAACGTTTTCTTGATTTCTATCGTTACCGTGAAGAAGAGATCCTTGGTCACAGTGTTGTTGAAATCTGCGCTTCAAGTTATACCCAAGATGATTATAAAGATATATTACAAAAAGCGGTCGCTAAAGAATATTGGCATGGCGAATCCATTAATAAAATTAAAGGTGGCCGAGAGCTATGGTTAAGTACCACCATAGTGCCACTGATTAACAATGAGAATAAGGCAGAATCTTTTATTGTTATTCAGAACGATATTAGTGGTATTAAGCAAACTGAACTGACTCTTAATAAACTCCATAAAATAACCTCGGATATAGACAAAAGCTTAATTGATAAAATTCAAAACATTTTAGAGCTTGGAAAAAAAATATTTAATTTGCCGCTTGCGTTGATCAGTGAAATTCATCATCAAGAATATCGAGTTGTCTATTGTCATACTCCGAACAATGAAATTAATCCTGGAGATATTTTTGATTTAGGCAATACCTATTGTTTTCATACTTTACATGCAAACCAGCCTATTTCTTTTTACCATGCTGGTCAAAGTGAAATAAAAGATCACCCGTGTTATCAAGCTTTTGGTTTAGAAAGCTATATTGGTGTGCCATTGACTGTTGATGGCAAACTGTTTGGCACATTAAATTTTTCTGGCCCTGAACCTTCGGCAAGGCCCTTCACCACCAGGGAATTAGATTTAATTCAATTGTTTTCTCATTGGATAAGTGCAGAGCTAACACGTGTTAAACATAAAAATAGATTGCTAGGGCAACAATCTTTAATGGAAGAAATGGCACAGCAAGCTCGCATTGGTGTCTGGGAAGTTGACCTAGTCAACAACAATGTTTACTGGTCAAAAATGACTAAAGTCATTCATGAAGTGCCCAATGAGTATCAACCAGAACTATCTCAGGCAATTAATTTTTATAAAGAAGGAGAAAGTAGAGAGAAAGTACAAGCGTTAATTGCCAAGTGTATGAATGACGGTAGTGCTTACGAGGAAGATATGCAGTTGGTCACTGCCAAAGGTAAAGAAATTTGGGTGTCTGCTCGTGGTCGTTCCGAGTTTACCGATGGAAAATGTGTGCGTTTGTATGGCTCATTTCAAGATATTACTGATAAAAAGATAAGCCAACAGCGTATTAGTCTGCACAACCAACGAATGAGATTAGCAACAGACTCTGCCGGTATCGGTGTGTGGGAACTTAATTTGCTTAGTAACGAATTAAAGTGGGACGACTGGATGTTTAAGCTTTATGGTGTCGACCGTCAATCAGCTTTAAGTGCGCAAGATGTTTGGGACAAAGGTGTACATCCTGAAGATATCGAGAAGGCCGGTCGTGAATTCATTAATGCAATTAAAGTATACGGTCAGTACGATACACAGTTTCGAATTATATGGCCAAATGGCGAAATAAAGTATATTAAAGCAGCGGCGATTATCAGTTACGACAATAATAAAAAACCAGTATCAATGATAGGTGTGAACTATGACGTTAGCGCAATCGTTGAGAATGAAATCGCGCTTATTAAAGCGAAAGAGCAAGCAGAAGTAGCGGTAACCGCTAAAAATGAATTTTTTGCCAGTATGAGCCACGAAATACGAACACCAATGAATGGTGTTATTGGTATGCTGGATTTAGTTAAAGACTCTGTGTTAAGCCAAGAACAAAATCACCGAATCGGTATCGCCCAGCAAAGTGCTCACTCGCTTTTAGCGTTAATTAACGACGTTTTAGATTTCTCCAAAATAGACGCTAATAAGTTAGAACTTGAAAATGTGAGTTTTAACATACGTGATATGGTTGGTGACTTAGCCGAATCTTTTGCGCAACAAGCTCAGCACAAAGGCTTAGAGTTAATCGTTGACCTTGTTGATATTGAAGAGTCGCTAGTGGTTGGCGATCCTAATCGACTTCGTCAAATATTGACCAATTTATTAGCTAATGCTATTAAGTTTACCAAACAAGGCGAGGTGGTTATTCGTCTTTGCCAGCAAAATCACTCGACAACGCATTGGCGAATTATTGCTGAAATATCTGATACTGGTATCGGTATACCAAAAGATAAGCAGCAAGGATTGTTTGAAGTGTTTAGTCAAGTTGATGCCTCAACAACACGAGAATATGGCGGCACAGGGCTTGGTCTTGCTATCGTTAAAAAGCTTTGCTTATGTATGCAAGGCAGTGTCGATGTTGATAGTAACCCAGGTGAAGGTAGTACTTTTAGCTGTGATTTATTGTTAGAAAAATCAGCGGATTCTTTATTGTCTCAACCTGTAAAAGCTTTGCAAGGCAAACGTGTGCTGGTTATAGAGCAAAATCAATCCTGCGCTAACGTTATTAAACGCCAATTAAACTGCTGGCATGTAGAAGCTGATATCATAACGACCTTACAACCTGCGCTCACAGCTCTTAATAAGCAAACAGAAAATGACCACTATGATTTGTTGATCATTAATCAACAACTTGCTGATTTAGATGCTTTAGCATTTGTTAAAACAGTGCGCTTGAATCCGGTGCACAAAAATCTAAAAATAATGTTTATGACGCTAATGAGCATTCAGCATAATTTAGCCGATAGCACGGCAAGTGGTATTGATGGTTTTTTTCCTAAACCGGTAATTACCACCGATTTACAACGAGCATTAAACACTTTATTAGCTGAACCTGAAAAACAGCTCATCAGTGAAGTGACCACGGCTAAATTAACACGTTTATCTAATGAGGATAGTAGCTGGACAAAAAAGGTTAAATTACTACTGGTAGAAGATAATCGAGTTAATCAAATGGTTGCTATGGCGGTATTGAAAAAAATAGGAATAACCCAATGTGTTATTGCCATTAACGGTAAAGATGCCATTGAAAAGCTTAAAGCAAGTGATGAGAGCCAGCCATTTACTTTTATTTTTATGGACTGTCAAATGCCTGAAATGGATGGTTACCAAGCAACAGCCTCGATTAGGCAAGGTAATGCAGGAGCTCGCTATTTAAGTATTCCTATCGTTGCTATGACGGCCAATGCGATGGTTGGAGATGAAGAAAAATGCTTGTCTGCAGGGATGGATGATTATTTGGTTAAGCCGATCAACAAAGAACAAGTGAAAGAGGCAATCAAAATATTTCAATTAAAATAGCTGCTAGGCATAAAAAGTCAAACCAATATTGAGCGTAATAAAATAGTAAAAATCGCGTAAAAAACAGCCGTCTTAATAGGGCGGCTTGGTCATAATATTAATGTTTATTAGACTGCTCTGTGTTGTTATTACAGCAAAAGTGATTATTTTAAAAATATATTTTAGTGATTTTATTATGAATATCATTGATAGTTTTTTATCTTGTTTTTGAATGATAGAAAACGTCTAATCCATAGGCTAGTAAGCATTCTTGCAATGATGTATACAAACCAACGACAGCTCATTTTATCGTTGGCTTGAAAGCAGAAAACCGTAAATATTCTCTTCAAGTTAAGGTCATGTGGTATGTCAATGCATTGACCGTTATTAAGTGAACTCAGAGAATGTTGTGGTCGTGAAGACTGAAATATCGGCTGTCACGACCCTAAGTTATCGAGATTAAACGTGGAGATCACCCTTTACCTTGGGTGCGATTTCGATTGGATTTAGCGCTAGCATTCTTTTCAATAAACTTTTTCTCAATAAACTTGAAGATCATGGTGGCAACATCCTTTTCAGTCGCGGCTTCAATACCGGCTAAACCCGGTGAAGAATTTACTTCCATGACCACTGGGCCACGTTCGGCGCGCAGTAAATCAACGCCACAAACGTTCAGCCCCATAATGTTTGCTGCTGATACGGCCGTTGCTCTTTCTTCTGGGGTCAGTTTAACGAGTACCGCTGAACCGCCGCGGTGTAAATTTGATCTAAATTCACCCTCGGCGCCTTGACGCTTCATTGCGGCAACAACACGGTCTCCAACGACAAAACATCGAATATCAGCACCACCGGCTTCTTTGATAAACTCTTGAATTAAAATATCAGCATTTAAACCCATAAATGCTTCAACAATCGCTTCTGCTGATTTAGTTGTTTCAGCAAGTACGACTCCAATACCTTGTGTACCCTCAAGTAACTTAATCACGCAAGGTGCGCCACCGACGTTCTTAATTAAATCTTTTACATTATCAGGACGATTAGCAAAGCCGGTTCTTGGTAAGCCGATGCCTTTTCTTGACAGGAGTTGCATAGAGCGTAACTTGTCTCTAGAGCGACTAATCGCTACAGATTCATTGACACTAAAAGCACCGGTCATTTCAAATTGACGGACTACCGCGGTGCCATAGAAAGAAATTGATGCGCCAATACGCGGTATAATAGCGTCGTACTGTGGCAGCTCTTTACCTTTGTAGCGCACAACAGATCTATCACTAGTGATATCCATATAACAATGCAGTGTATCGATAACGTCAACTTGGTGACCCAGCGCTTCACCCGCTTCTTTTAAGCGACGAGTCGAGTACAACTTCTTGTTTCTAGATAAGATTGCTATTTTCATGTTTGATTTCCTGTTTTTATAAAGAACAATAGTCTATAGACTAGACTGTTTACTAAATAGTCACAAAAAATAAAAGTTTTTTTGACAAAGGCGGTAAACAAGCTCAACTTTATTGTGCATGTCAATATGACCATTTGAAATTTTATCTGATGAGTACAGCATATATTCTAGACCGATGATAAAGCACCGTCTTCTTTTGGATTAGCCTTATAAAACAACAAATTCAATGGTTTGTGTTGAATTGGTCGCGAGCCTTTAATAATAGATATAAAGCCGATATGACATCACAAGAAATTTTAAAATCAGCGACGGTTAATGCGGCTGATTTAATGGTGATGTCAAAGCGTTTATGAACACTCGAAGTCGGAAAAGTTGCTGACATTATTACCATGCACGCTAGCCCTTTCGTTGATATTAATGAATTATTAGCTGTTGATTTTGTAATGAAGTCAGATGACGTGGTCAAGTCTAAGTAATGGCGTAACCCTTAATAAAAAGCCTGTTTAATCTTTGTTAAACAGGCTTTGTACTTATCATATTGAGTGATGCTGCTTATTGCAGGACTACCATAAAAAGCATGGCATTATTTTACGCTAAAGCGTCACTTCTTCTGCGCTGCTGACGGTTTCGGTGATTTGTTTACGTTGGTTCATTCTCAAGGCTAAATACAAATCAGAATGCACATAAATTCCATCGTGACCTGATTTAATCTCTGCTTTTACAAACCACGCCAACAACTGTCTTTTTCTGCCAGCAAGCTCAAGGCGAACCCCGCGCTTTCTAAAAATAACCTCTAAATCTGATAGCATCGCCATCACACTTAAGTCTAAATGAGTAAAACATGGCACCGCATCAATAATTACACACTCAATGTCATCTTTTTGTCTGGCATATTGTTCTAACAATCGGCGTTTAAAGAAACTAGAATTAAAGTAAGTTAAAGGCGAATTAAAACGATAAATAAAAATACCGTCCACCGCTTTTGCTTTATCACTGGCATCTAAACTTCTTACTACACCGTTGATATCAACACCGAGTATATGGTCGGTGGGGCGCATTACCGTCCTAATAAATTGGAATAAACCTAGTAATACAGCAAGGGTAATACCGGGAATAACACCAATAAATAACACCGCTAATAAAGTGGTTAAGGTTAAGTAAAATGCTTGTCGGTCTTTTAGTCTGAGTTTCCAGACCATTTTAAGATCTAGTAGGTGCACAGAAGCAATAATCAAGACAACCCCCAAGGCGGCACTGGGAATAAATTCAAGGGGTGCGGTAAAGAAAATAGCAATAATAGCAATAATGGCTGCGGCTATAATAGAGACTAATTGGGTTTTACCGCCATTGGCATCATTGACTGCGGTGCGAGAAGAGGCGCCACTGACGGCAAAACCCTGTGATACAGCCGACGCTAAATTAGCAATACCTAAAGCCATAAATTCTTTATCCGCATCAACGTCATAGCCATTCTTTGCGGCAAAGCTGCGAGCGGTGAGCATCATGCTAACAAAACTTATTATCGCTAAGTTAAGTGCTGGCATAACAAGCTCACGAATAACACCGACATTAAATTCAGGTGTTTGAAATAAGGGTAAGCCCCCCTCGACAACGCCAATGGTTTTTATACCAAACTGCTCTAATTTAAAAAGCCATACTAAGGCTGCACCCAACGCAATGGCAAACATTGAAGCAGGCCAAGTGGGCTTTAGGCGTTTCATACCAAAATAAATAGCCAGGGTAAATAAGGCGATAGTTAATGTTGGGAAATGTGTTTGTGCTAAGTAATCAGGGACACCGCCCAAACGTTCGAGCAGATACCTTTCATCAAAGGTAAAACCAAATATTTTAGAAAATTGACCAACAATAACTGTTATCGCAACACCATTTAACAGCCCCATTAAAATAGGTTTAGACAAGAAGTCAGCCAATACACCAAGCTTAAAACGACTGGCCAGAATGCACCAAAAACCGGTCATCGCTGTCATGGTAATAACTAACTGCCAATGCTTTGTACTGTCGCCGGCGGCTAAAGGGGTGATCAGTGCCGCAATAACTGCACAAGTTGCCGCATCAGGCCCAACGATTAATTGCTTAGAGGTCCCAAATAATGCATATACCATCATAGGTAATACACAGGAGTACAAGCCTACTACGGCATTAACTCCGGTGAGTTGTGCATAAGCTATAGCAACCGGTAATGCAACGGCTGCAACCGATAATGCCGCTTTAACATCATCAGCAAACCAACTTCTTTCATAGTTAAATAAGGTGTTTAAACCTGGCATAAAATCATACAAACGTGACAACACAATAGCTCCCTTATTTATTTAGTGCTCAGCGATGCTATGCGTTTTGCTAATGGCGGATGACTCGAAAAGAGTGCGCTCATTTTACTTGAGCTAATGGCAAAAGCTGACATTTCGGTCGGTAGCTGGGGCAAGTTTTGTAGTTGCTCTAGTTTACTGAGTGCGGCAATCATATTTTGTCGGCCCGCAAGGCTTGCACCACCTTCATCTGCTCTAAATTCTCGATAGCGAGAAAACCACATCATTATCATAGTCGCTAATAAGCCCAATACGAGTTGAGAAACTAATGAGACAATCCAAAAGGCAGGTCCGTGACCACTTTTTACGTTAAATACATTGCGGTCAACCACATGACCGATAATGCGTGATAAGAACACCACGAAGGTATTTAAAACCCCTTGCAGAAGTGTCATTGTTACCATATCGCCATTGGCGACGTGGCTTATTTCATGAGCAAGAACCGCTTTTACCTCATTTTGACTCATGTGACTTAATAAGCCGGTACTTACCGCGACTAAAGCATTATTTCTACTCCAACCCGTTGCAAAAGCGTTCGGTGAAGGATGATTAAAAATACCGACTTCAGGCATGCCAATATTGGCTTTAAGGGCTTGTTCTTGTACTGTTTTGAGTAGCCAGCGCTCGGTTTGATTACTCGGCGTCACGATAACCTCGACGCCCATACTTCTTTTCGCCATAAACTTAGAAATAAACAAGGAAATAAACAAGGAAATAAACGAACCACTAAAGCCAATAACCGTGGCATAAATGAGTAATGATTGAAAATTAAGGTCGACGCCATTTTCTGCCAACAAGCCTTCAATACCAAATAAGCTAAAGGTAATACTCAAAATCATCATAATGGCAATGTTAGTGGCCAAAAATAGTAAGATTCTCATTTTTTATCTCTTCATTTTGCAATAATAATGCCTTTATAGACAAGGCTGTTAGTCAAATAGTCACAAAGTAATTTAATCAAATAGTGGGCAAGTAATCAAAGTATATTTATTGATAATAGGCGAAGTGTTAAAAATTTATTCGGGTGTTTTATTTAGACTGAAAATAAGTGATGTGCTGACTGGTTTTAGGTTTTACTCTGTCTGTATTATCAATGATTTTTTTGTGTTTAGGGTTAATGTGACTTTATTTTACTTTCACGAGTCTAGATAGAGGTGGAAAATTATGACCACATCATTAAGAATACAAAACATTTAAAGGAAAGATATGAAAGCTCTAATTTTACTGATGGCTATTGTCATGGTTGCTCCTGTTCACGCAACGCAAAATATATTCAACGTGCTAGTGCAAGATACAAACTTAGTGAAAGATATTCGCGCTGAGGAAGAAAATATTTGGATTAAACTGGCAGCCGCTAATCTTGCTGATGAAATAATTATACGAATTTCAAGTAAAGATAAAGATTTATATCGTCCATGGTTTAATGGCAGTGTTGATCTTCAATCGAAAGGTTTTCGTGGTAACGATATCTGGTCTGATAGACTTCAGACCCAAGCTAACTTCGTAGAGTACTGGCACAAAGGTCGGTTAGTTCTTCATCTTCAGCGCAAGTAATGACATTTTTTGAATAGGGAGTCATCAATTGTTTTTGAGTCTGTAATCTAGTGGCAGGCTAAATAGTCCTACCTTTTATATAAGGGATTAAAAACGTTAGCTCATATATTATGGTCTATTCGGTTTTAATCCCTGCTACTTTTTTAATTTTTTTTAAATAAAGAATAAATCGTTTGTAACGTCTTTTTAAGGCGAAGTTGGCGGTGTTACTTTTACCGAGATGTTTTGTGCTTGCCCTATACCTTTTAACAAGCGACCTAGGATGTCAGCGCCGGTAATAATACGATGAGGTAAGTCTGTCCAAACGATAATAGCATCAGTATGTAAAACGTCGTCTGAGGTTGGTTCAGCATCATGCACTGATTTTAGTTTGTTCATCGCTTCGCCCAAGGTACATTTTGGATCGCGAATAATAACGGGGCGATGACAAAATTCGTAAGGGTCAATAGGGTTGTTTTCTTGTGTTGTTGCGCGAACAAATCCATCTGCATCTAACAATAATAAAGGTACACCGGCTTCACTTTGTATCAATACCCATTTGTGTCCAGAGTTATTAACTACGCTAATAAAGTCTTTGAATTCGGCACTACCGTATGCTGGTAATATTGGGAAGTCTAATTTGCTTGGCATACTAATAATACTGGCAGGGTCGAGTAGTTCGCCTTCCTCAAAAACGGTGATGTTCTCAACTTGTAGAAAATTGAGTGCGCCACGGCCTTGTACATGCTCCATGTCGGAATCATCTGAGTCGATATGCGCTTTTATAATTGCGGCAAGTTGTTTTTCTCGATAGTAGGTAATACCTTCTTTTCCTAACCATCCATCTAGAATTAAAGCGGTTAACTTGGCAACCGGAAAGAGTAGTATTTGATAAACCTTAATAACGGGTGTTAATTTTGAGGCAACTTGGAGAGCGTTACGCGAAAAGTAAGCTTGAGGAATAATCTCACCTAAAAAAGTAATCACTATGGTTGAAAATAAGAATGAGTATATACCGGCGAGTACCGAGCCAGAAAGCAGAGTCAGTAAAACATTAATAGAAACATTACCCCAAAGCACGGTTGAGAGTAAAAAGTTTGAATCTTCGCGCATAGATAAGATAATAATTGCATTTTTGTTGCCTTGTTTTGCTTCTACCTCTAATTGCAGTCGGCTTAGGCTGAAAAATGCTAAGTTTAATCCAGAAAAAATGGCAGATTGAGTAATACAAAACCCAATGCCTAACCAGATTATTATGTCGTATGTCATGTTGAACTCTCTAAAGTTAGTTAAGTGCAATAGCACGTTAATGCAGGTGAAATGGACTTGCACGGACAATAAAAGTTTACTTGGCGATAGTTATCACGCGCAGCTATCTATATAGACGAAAAACAAGCGATATAAGTCACATTTTTATTGAGTAAGAAGATTAATTTTTACTGTGCTGCTATTTGATTATTACCTAAATTAAAAACTTTATGAAAAATAGTTATTTGGGTGTGACCAATTTTTCTCATCATACGTCTATATTATTATCGTTATGTTTACCCAAATATATCAATCGCGCTAACTCTAAAGGGAAACCGAGAATGACCACTCAAAACTACCATGATTGGCAAACCGCTTTATCATCAAGCTATGAGCAATTAAATAACACTTTAGTGTTGCATGTTCCGCAACTGATTGGGGCATTATTTCTTATTCTATTAGGCTGGGTCATTGCTTGGCTATCGAGCAAATTAACATTAACAATCCTAAAGTTTATTAGCCGGGTATGGCAAAAAGTCGCTAGAGAGACCTCTATAACAGCAGTGACCGAGATTAAATCTTCTCATGCGGCGGTTATTAGTAAAACCATCTTTTGGGTGGTTATGCTATTTTTTATTGCGGCAGCAACATCGAGTTTAGGGCTCGACTTTTTCTCTTCATGGTTAAGTACTGTGCTTGGATACTTCCCGCAGTTTTTAGCCGCAGTATTTATTGTTATGGTCGGTTACCTTTTGGGGAATATTGTTGGTGTGATGACTGAAAGTGCGGCAGAAGCCTCTTCATTTAGTCAAGCTACGTCTCTAGGGAGTCTTGCCAAGTTTTCAATATTCTTTGTTGCATTAGTGGTTGGTATTGAACAACTCGGCATTAATATCCAATTTATCACTACGTTTATTATCGTCGTGGTTGGGGTTTTATTATTTGGACTGGCACTTGCGTTTGGCCTTGGCAGTAAGGTATTTGTTGCCAATATTATTGCTGCAAGACAAGCCAAACGTTATTTTAGGCTCAACGAATATCTTAAAATAGCTGATGTTGAAGGAATTTTGATTGATATAACACCTACTATGCTACTGCTAGAAACTGAAGACGGACGCGTGTTTATCCCTGCCCGTGTCTGTATGGAAAACAAAGCGGGTGTGGCTGTTATTGTTGAATGTAAGTCAGCGTCAGCAACAACTCAGTCATAAGTTAAGTGGTTATAGAAAGGCGAATTTTAATGGCTAATCACAATCTAAAAATCACTATTCATTTCTTTAATGAAGAACCACTTGCTGCAGCGCGAAAACTCGACCTTATTGGCGCAGAGAGTGCGGCAGAAATATTACAAGAAGTTCCTATTTCAGTGGTCTCAAAAGTCATTTGCGCGATGCTACCCAGTGCTGCGGCGAAAGTGCTTGTTTTAACCGCGGATGATTTTAATTATGCCCTTTTTGAAACGATTGAATTAGCAGATACTGCCGCTATTTTGCGTTATATAAGCGTTGAAGAGAGAAAGCGCTTAATTGAATTGATCCCTAAAAGCCGGCGAGCTCTGTGTAAATTACTGATCAGTTATCCTGAAAACACTGTCGGTGCATTAATCGAAACCAATATCTTAGTCATCGACAGTCAAATGATGGTAGCAGAAGCAATACTGCGTGTTAAAAAACAAAACTACTTTGATAGTCACGAAGTATTGATCGTTAACAGCAAGCGAAAAATAGTAGGTAAAGTGTCAGTTTTTGACCTGCTACATGCCGCGTCTGCAACGCGTATTTCAGCGCTAGTTAATAAGCATGTTGACACGGTTAATGGGTTATCAGACGTCAGTACCGTTTTAGCTCTCGATATTTGGCAAAAAACTGACGCCATTGCGGTGATTAATCGTAAGAAAGAGTTTATTGGTATTCTGCGTCATTACGATTTGCGGGCTTTCATCGCACGAAATGAAAAAGTGACGACTATGCCACCGTCCTTATCGTGGGAAGTCGCCGATGCTTATGGTTATACGCTTCGCTCATTATCTGAATTATTTATTAACACTAAATAGCCAAATGACTCACCTTTGGCTTATTTATCTGGAGAATACCTATGTTATCAGCACAACAAAGTGTTAAAGAAACGACTCAGCTATTAAGTCAGGCGTTTTTGCTTAACTATCCACTTAAAAGCGCTCGATATCTAGAAACATTTGCGATAGAAGATGCCGCCGAGTTGTTGGAACAACAGACAGTGATAACAACCTTAGGGCTGTGGAAATATATTCCTCCAGGTGCTGCTGACAGCATTTTTTGTCAACTGAGTGAGCAATACTCAAATAACTTGTTAAGTCATATGGATAGCCACTTGGCAGCAGCACTTATTAGTAGGCAATCTGATGAGCAGCAAGAAAGAATTTTTAAGCAATTAAGTACCGCATTGGTAGACGACCTTAAAGAGCTACTTATTTATCCTGTTAATAGTGCTGCTCGATTAATGAATCGTCAGGTTAATGTGTTTTATCAGGATCTAAAGGCCAGCCAAGCATTGAATGCATTAAAACAAAGAGCGTTTAGTGGCCAAGATGTTATGTACATTCAAGATAACGATCAAATATTAGTGGGGGAGGTCGATATTGCTGATTTGCTCAAAGCGAATGCAAATACGACATTGCTTTCTTTAGCTAAACCGGTTAAAACGACCCTCAATGCACTGGACAGCAAGGAGCTAGTTATTGAAAAATTTGAGGGCTATCGCTGTCGAGCAATACCTGTTTTAGATGCTCATCAGCAAATATTAGGCTTTATCAGGTTCTTTGATGTCTACCAAACGACTAAAGAAGACTTGGCCAGTGATATGCAGACTATGGTGGGTGTTAGCAAAGATGAACGGGCGTTATCAACGAGTTGGTTCGCGGTGAAAAAACGCATGCCTTGGTTACAAATAAATTTACTCACCGCCTTTGCTGCAGCGGCCGTGGTGGGAGCATTCGAAGGTTTGATTTCTGAGGTTACCGCATTAGCTATTTTATTACCTGTTGCTGCCGGTCAGTCGGGTAATGCAGGAGCTCAGGCATTAGCGGTAACTATGCGCGGTTTAACACTCCGTGAGATAACGACTAAACAGTGGCGTCAGGTTTTAATGAAAGAAATGGCGACAGGGTTGCTTAACGGTTTGGCAACGGCGGTGACTTGTTCTATCGCTGTCTATTTGTGGAGCCAATCATTTGGGCTAGCAATCGTTATCGCTTTGGCAATGGTATCTTCTTTGGTTATTGCCGGCAGTGCGGGTGCAGTGGTGCCTATTTTACTGAAAAAGTTAGGTATGGATCCCGCTCAGTCTTCATCCATTGTATTGACTACAATAACCGATATTGCTGGTTTTATGTCATTTTTGGGCATCGCCTTATTACTCTCAGATATGTTACCAAGGGGTTAGGACATTATTACTTAGCCCTATATAATTGATTCATCTAGGCTTAATTCACTGAGCTTATAATTTTCAATCTTTATTACTTTATTACTTTATTACTTTATTAGGAATGTATGCTCAAAGAATTATTGATACACCCGGTTTTTATTTCATTGTTAGTGCTTGGTTCGGCATTTAGTTTAAAGGTGCTCGTTGACATTTTAGCGCACAAGCGCGCGGTAAAAAAATCTTTAGATGTTAGGAATACCTCACACAATATTAAGCATCTGATTAACTTTATTATGGTGTTAATGTTGTTATTGGTCTGGTCGACTGAAATTCAAAACTTTGCTTTATCGGTGGCGGCTTTTGCGGTGGCGATTGTGCTTGCCACAAGAGAGTTCATTCAATGTGTGATCGGTTTTGTCTACTTAGTGACAACCCGACCTTTTAGGATCGGTGATTGGGTACAAGTTGGAGATTATTGTGGGGAAGTAGTGGAAATGGACTGGATAAAAACCACACTGCATGAAATTGATATGCGGACTTATCAGTTTTCAAGGAAAACAATTTACCTCCCTAATAACAAGCTCATTACCAGTGCGATAAAAAACTTAAATTTTAACAAGCGTTATGCGACCCACCATTTTACCATTATCCGTAAAGAAAGTTTTAACCCTTATCCGATTTATGACGCGATCGCTAATAACGCTAAACAATATTGCCAAGAATTTCATGAAGTGGCTAGTCGTTACAACACCGTAATTGAAAGAAAGCTAGAAGCCAAAATTTCTGGCCCTGATCCTGAAATACATTTCAGCACTACAGACTTAGGTGAGTTTATAGCAAATTTCACTTTGTTTTGTCCTACTGAAAAAGCATTAACAATTGAACACAAGTTAACTGAAGACTTTATGGGGCTTTGGTATAAAGAATTTAAAAAACAAAGTACTTAAGGCTCAATTACTTTTTATTCAGCCGTTTAATTTCTTTATGTGAGCCGTTTACATATTGTCTCATCGCTTTTAAAAGGTTATTGAATAGCGGTTAAGCCGCTAATAAATTTGATTCAAATTTGTTCAATGCTCGGTAGTAGCACATTTTTACGGTACTTTTATTGATATCTAAAAATTTTGCAATTTCACTCAGTGGTAGGCCTTTAACAAAGTGAAATTGCAAAATGTTTTTCTCTTGATGATTGAGTGTTTTGATTAACGTATTAAATTCCAAGGGCGACTCAACAGCTTCAACGAGTTGTTCAGCATATTGAAAACTATCGTCTGAAAAGGTCGCTCTATACTTGCTATTACTGCGATAAAAACTGGCACAAACATTGGCTGCTATTTTCATCACCCATGTTTTTAGGCTACTTTTTCCTTCAAAGCGGCTATAAGCTTGGTAAGCTTTAAACAAAGTGTCCTGACAAGCTTCTTCTGCATCAGGTAAATTGTGAAGGTAGCTTTGGCAAAAATTTAATACCTGCGTTCTTAAACCTTCTAGTGCATGGCTTAATGCTGATTTTGACAATGTAGCTTTCGTCGCTGGGGTATTTTCGACAAGTGTATTGATAAGTATGTCCCTAAACTAAATAAGTCATTAGTGGCACAATTTAGGTAGGTAATATTAAGCTCAGCTTAAGCTTGTAGATATTATATTGTTAAATAAGAGAAAAATATTGAGTTAAATAGTAGCTAAACAGCTGAACTTAGCGTGGTTAACAGCAAGGAGTTCAGCATGATAGCTAAAGATTAAGCCCTTTTACCTGGGCTTTGTTTGATTGTTATCTTGTTGAATAGCATCAATTTCTTTGAGTAAATCGTCAGCATCTACCGGTTTACTGAGCACTGTTTGTACAACTTTAAGTGCTTTTTGATGCACGGTTCTTTCTGTATAGCCGGTTAACATAATAGCGGGGATATACTTTTCAGCGTCAATACGGATTTGTTGCACAACTTCAATGCCACTTTCTCCCGCATCTAAACTATTATCTGTAACTATGATATCGGGTATTTTTTGCTGCTCATCAATGACCTGTTTTGCTTCAACCGATGAACCTGCGGTGATAACTTGATAGCCCTCCATGGTTAAAAGCGTTGAAATACTATCAGCGAGTTCATCATCATCTTCTAAGTAGAGTACCATGCAATTGTCTTGTTCTGGAAATTGCACGATATCATCATCCTGGTTATTTAATTCATCTACCGCGCTATTATTAACCGGTAGCTGAATTGAGAAAACAGAGCCTTTACCTATTTCTGAAACTAAGGTTATTGGGTGGTTCATGGTTTGGGCTAATGCTTTAACTAATGCTAGACCAATACCAAATCCTGAGCTGTTATTGTGTTGAGAGGGAAGCTGATAAAAGGCATCAAAAATAGACGCTTGTTTTTCTTGCTCAATACCCGGACCCGTATCGCTGATAGCTAATATTAAAAAGTCATTCTCTTGGTTGGCTGATACCCTAACTTCACCTAGATGCGTGTATTTTATGGCATTACCAAGTAGATTTCTTAATATTTGCAACAACAAAGCACGATCGCTAATTATGGTTACTGGCGATGGTTCAAAAACTAAATTGAGATTTTTTTCAGCCGCTTGTAGTGCAAAATCACTTTTAAGGGTATCAATAATATCTGTAATTTGAATTTTTTTGAAAATTGGCTCAATGCTTCCTGTTTCCAATCGGTCTAAATTCAACAAGCTATTGAGTAAAGTGTTCATATCACTAATAATGCGTTGGATACGTTTTAATTGAGTTTGTGGCAATTGTTCTTTAGATTGTCTGACGAGCACATCAATAAGGCTACTTATTTGTTGTAGCGGTTGGCGAAGATCGTGGCTAGCCGCTGAAAGAAAACGACTTTTGAGTTGATTTGCGGCGTCAGCTTCTTGCCTAGCTTCAGACAGGTTGGACGTACGTTCTGCCATCTGTTTTGCTAATTGTGAGTGCACGACAACATTTTTTAAGACAATCAGAAAACATTGAGCAAGTATTAAAAGTGGGTCAACAACCGGTTCACTTCCTTTGGGGCAATTATTCCAACTTACCCATATTGTGGCGATAAGTTTTTCATCTTTAATGGGGATCACTAGCACAGCTTGATTTGGACTGTTATTCGGTGAAAATTGAGTAAATTCAATTGCTTCGTTTGGGCTCAACCAGAAAAATTCATCGTCAGTATATTTCTTGGCTAAGTTTGACGTTGTCTCAAATGAATGCGCTGTCAATTCATCACCTGCGACTAAAACCGTGACAAAATCTGCATGACTTAACGCTGTAAAGGCTGCACTCACCAGTGATTTAGCCGTTTGTATATCTCTTGCTCGAGAAAGACGTTTTATCCAAGTGGTGATCATTTGCATGCGGCTAGCGGACCCTTAATGTTGCATAAATATATGAATTGTAATGTAATTAGCTTTGTAAGACTAGCTAGCTAGAATATTGACTATTACGTGTACTCTAACGGCTAAGCCTTTTAATTCGCTTGATTGTGAAAGAATTAATCGCCCTTCATGTAAAGACGTGATGCGATCGCATATCGCTAAACCTAATCCTGTTCCCTTTAATTTTCCGTCTTGAGATTTCTGAAAGGGTTTAACGATCCGAGCAAAATCACTTGCAGGGACACCTAACCCTGAATCTTCTATTACAAAGCTCAATTGCTCGCCGACTAAGGTCAAAGATAGAGACACGATACCTTGAACAGGCGTGTTATTTAGCGCATTGGTGTATAAATTATCAAATAAAATCGTTAAATGCTCTTCGTGAGACCCTATGCCTAGTGAGTCAATGCTCTCGTCGATATTGAGCAAAAGTTTTATATGGCGCTCATTTTGAGTCTCTTGATGGGATTCGATAAGTCTCGTTATTATCTCGCTCAATATCACTGTTGAGCACTCTGCATTTGTTCTACGCTTTGTCAGTCTTGAGTAAATAAGGAGTTGTTGAACTAACCTAGAGCTTCTGTCTATAGCTTTGATAATACTATTTAATGCTTTTTGTTGTTGCTCTGGGTTTTTCGTTCTTTGTGCTATTTGCGCTTGAATACGAATACCCGCTAAAGGGGTGCGTAATTCATGAGACGCTTCTGAGCTAAACATTTGTTCATGGGTAATTCGGTCAGACTCTAATTTTAGATGCGCGTTAATCACTAGCGATAATGCAATTAACTCACTAGGATGATTATTAAGGGGAAGATCATCGGTTTTTCCGCTTTCAAAGCCTTTAAGCTGTTTTGTTAACTGAGCCAGAGAGTCAGTAATTTTAGTAGGTAGGGTATTACGATGAATGTTAATAAGCACAAACACCAGTAAAATAGTGCTAATAAAAGCAAGATAAAATATTGTCGTTGCGCCGTTGAGGTATAATCCTAAACCCAAAGTCAAAAAGGTGATTGTCAGTAAGATGCTCAGTGGCCAAAGTAATTTTTCTTGATACATTTTATCGTCCCTTTGTCACTACTCTGCGACGTGATAGCCAACATGTCTGACAGTAATCACTGCGCTTTTACCTAATTTACGGCGTATACCATGGATATGCACTTCAATGGTGTTACTTTCAGTTTCCATATTCCAGCCATAGAGTTTATCTTGGATTTGGGCTTTAGAAAGTATCAGTCCTGGTTTTTCCATTAATGTTTGTAAAATAGCAAACTCTTTTGGTCCTAATCTAACGGTTTCGCCGGCTTGGGTAACTTTGTGAGTGGCGGGGTCAAGAATAATATTGGCTGATTTGAAGAGTGGGGTGCCACGGCCACTTGCTCTTCTTTGTAGCGCCCTGATCCGAGCACATAATTCATCTAAATCAAAGGGTTTAACCAAATAATCATCTGCACCAGCATCTAACCCTTCAACTTTATGTGGTGTTTCGTCGTAGGCGGTTAAGATGAGTACCGGTACATCATTTTTATCTCGTCGAAGCTTTTTAAGTACATCGAGACCAGAACCATCGGGCAGACCTATATCGAGTAAAAGTAAATCATAAGGTGTGGTGAGTAATGCTGTTTCAGCGGATTCTTTAGTTTCAACCCAATCAACGGCGTAATTATCCATCAATAGACATTGAACTAAACCATCACCGATGATCTTGTCATCTTCGACGATTAATATGCGCATTTATTACTCCGCTTACTACAAAACTATCTATGATAAAATGCTAACCTTAAGGACATATTAAGGCCTTTGCTTTATTGATTATTGACTATTGTTAAGGTTATTCAACGTTAATCAACACTCGGTGATATTTTTTCTACTGAGGCGAGATAACTAAATTCTGGATCGACCAACATTTCACCTTTCATCGCTTCACGTCCCAATAGCATCAAGTGGTTCATGCTTGACCGGTCGGTTAATGACAGTCTTACTGTCCATGTTAATTCGCCCATTACCGCCAACGTATTGATGATATAGCGACGTTCTTTTTCTCCGTTAGAAGATTTTATACGTTTTCTATCGACTATCTTTGCCGAACATTTAATCGTTTTAGTGACATCGTGAGAATCAGGATGAAATTCAAAGTCCAACATGCCAGTGACTTTATTTTCAGAAATATGATCAACATGGAGCGATGAAGTTTGCGCGCCAGTATCAATGCGGGTTGCAACCTCAAATAGCTCTAATTCGGGTAAATCAATAGTTTCTCTAGCACCGACAAGTATTTTTTCTTTCATATTATCCATTTCATTATGTTGTTGTAGCAGACAAAATTATATTTTACGGCACAAGTGCTAAAACAATAGCATATCATTGTTATTAAGAAATACTACGCCAAAAAGATGTTGCCGTTGTCAGCAATAATGACAGCTCTTATTGTTATAAGCGCCATAACTGTTCGATAAGCATAGCTTTTTTAAAGTAGGGTGGCTTGATTGTCCACCCATTTAAGGAGTGTTTTTCTGGGGGTATATCATCAAATTTGTTTGAAATTAGAAGGAAATAGGTCTTCTCTTCGCCGGCAAAGATGATGGTTCAATTGCTTGCTCTGCAGAAACAAAGGTTTCTTTAGTGTTTGATTTACTCTTTTTAAGCGAGCTTTTAGTTCCAGCTCCACTGGGCTGTGCAGTCGTTGATGACTTTTGTTTTGGAGTATGGGCAACTTCAAAAATTTCGCCATCAAATTCAACGGTATCGCCATGACGAATTTTCTTTCGTTTTTGAAACTCAACTTCATTGTTAACTAGAACATAACCTTCGCTGATCACTATTTTGGCTTCGCCACCACCACCGACCATATTGGCAATTTTTAGTAATTTACAAAGCTCGATTGGTTCAACCGAAATATTAATAATAGGGTGTGCAGACATGTAACGTTAGCCTAGTGATATTAAATTTAATGGCAACAATTATAACATAAAGAAGTGTGACAAGGATAAGGTATAGATTATTTAGTCGTAAATTTTATTATCGCACTTCGTCAATTAAAACAGGTCTTTTTAAAGCTCACTTAATATATAGCCTTGATAATTTAAATGCTTGGGTGAATGGTTAAGCTGACTTTCGGCTGATAAAGTTTCTGTATCTAGCTTTTTTAGCGGCAGTTAGTCGACCGCTTTGACAAACTGATCAAACTTTATGGCCATTATTAGCCACAGCAAGGTTTACTTGGCTGAGGAATAAGTTGATGCTTTTTAAATGTTTTATACAATGCTAAAGTTTATAATTATGCCATAATCAAATTTACGGCGAACAGGGTAAATAACTTTTATTACTTGTTAAGAAAACATGAAAAGTTGCAGAACAACACTATGCATCCTTCTATTATTAGTGGTGTATCGCATTATTTTTTTCTTTACCCGGACACAGAGGCTAATTTGAATAAACTTGAAAAAAGTCAATTAAGTCAATTAGTAAAACGCTTGTACAGGTGCATGTTTGTCAAAGATGCTCAAGATGATAGCGTTCATACCATGGCTCTTTCGTTATGAGTATTTCACTTGTTGTTGCCGATGACCATGTGCTTATGCGCCAAGCATTAGTAAACTATTTAAAGGCAGGTAACGAGTTTACTATCTTGGCTGAATGTAAAGATGGAATAGAATTAATCAGTCAAACCTTAAAAACCGATCCTGATGTTGTGGTGATGGATATTTCTATGCCAAATATGAGCGGACTGGTGGCAATTGACAAACTATTGTCGCAACGGCCAACGACAAAAATATTAGTTTTATCCATGCACGACGAACTTGAGTATATTTTAGCGATGCAAAAAGCGGGTGCTAAAGGTTATATCCTCAAAGAGTCGTCCTCAGATCTTCTTATTCATGCGATTAAAGATGTTTATAACGGTAAAACCTTCTTTCCAAACTTATCTGCCAATAATTGTCAGCCGGCGTCCAACCCATTAGAAGTATTAACTCGGCGAGAAAGAGAAGTGTTTTTCTCAGTAATTGCCGGAAATACCAGTAAGAAAATAGCAGAATTACTCAATATGAGTGTAAAAACGGTGGAAAATCATCGCACCAAAATATATAAAAAGCTGCAGGTTGGCAGTGTGGCAGAACTACTAAGAATGGCTAATAAAGCAGGTCTTCTTGAATAGTGTTTATTTTATCTCATCTCATTTGAACTTTGCTAGAGACAAAAAAACGCCCTACAAGGAGGGCGTTTAATGAATGTAGATGTTATACGTACTCTGCTCTACATTTAGCTGTTATTACTCTGCGTTCGAACTTGTCCCTGAGACAAAGTAATTTTTATCTATTTGATTAGCGATAATCGCATAGCTAGCACGAGTTACACCGTCTTCTGGATTAAATGTAGCAACCATTGTCGGTTGTAAATCAAATTGACCTTGCTCAAGGCTATAGCGAACACCTAACAGACCTTCGTTCAAAGCAATTTGCACATAACCGCGCATATCGTCAGCAATATCACTTTGGTCAGCAATCACGATTGATTCACCCTTGTAATTAACTGTGATTTCATGCGCTTCGCCCAAGTCTATTGCCTCTTGAGTTTTACCAATAACTTGTATTAGGCTATAAGCTAAGTCAGCACGAGTCACAGCAGATTTTCCGTGGAAGTCGCCATTATTATCAACCATCATCACGGGACCAAATTGTTGTTTAGCATCTTTCAACGCGGCACCTGACATAGCAACTGATTCAGCAAAAATACGGTATCTAGCGTTAACACCACTTAGGCTTATTTCTGTTTCCCCATCTAAATGGCGATACTGACGTACCGATGTCCCCATGACTAAGGCTTTAGCCAATTCCTGACGATTTAACATCGCATCAGGTGCAAAAGATGTCGCTGAACGACCATCCATAAGGCGTTCAAGTACAGCAGTTTCTATTGCTGCTTGCTGACTATGGCCTGCTACGTCATCCATACCTTCTATGCTTGTTAAAATATCTTGCCACACCCAATAACTGATATGGTTATCACTGGCTTCTTCAGTTTGTGCCTGTTCGTCGTAAGCTGCAGCAGCAGGTGGCACTGATAAACCAAAGGCGTCAGTTTCCATAGATAAGAGCCAAGTACCCGCTTGTGCTGGAGCCGTTACAAACGAGTTACTGTCCCAAACTGGGTCGGTAGAGTCGCCTTCAAAACGTTGCCCATCAGGTGCTACAAGTACAGCTTTAACACTTGTTAAGGCCGTTAAGCCGACATGTACGGTTTTTGCATTGGCATTGACTTTAAATTCAATTACTTGCGACTCTAGTGTTTCAAACGCTAAAGCACCTTCAGCAATTTTCATGGCTTGCATATTGATACTGGCCGTGAAACGAGAGTCAGCGCTGTTGTTAACAGATTTTTTATGATCTGCATTTTTCCCTTTAGCTGCAGCTACTGCAGCATGGGCATTAATATAACCTGCACCGACTTCCCAAGACTCATAACCTGGCATATTCGTCGCAGATTCTTTCATTAATTGCTTGATTTCATCGATACTTAGCGAAGGGTTAGCTTCCATCATCAGCGCTGCAACACCAGCAGTGTGTGGTGTTGCCATTGATGTACCCGAAATACGGGTATAAAAAGGAATATGTGCTGGGTCAAGCACCAAATCAGCATCTCCGCCATTGGCAGCCATATTGGTTGATGAACGCGTTGATACCATGTTGCGCCCTGGTGCGACAATTGTGACTTCGTTAGTGTAAGTCCATGCATTACCATCTGGCATGGTGAAATCACCGCTTTCATATTCTAAACCACGAGATGAAAAGTCGACTAAATTACCATTGGTATCGCCAGCACCTACTGACATTCCCCAAGGGATCTGAGCATGAGGGTTATTGCTATTTTCGCCAGAGCCCGAGTTACCCGCAGCAAATACCGATAAAATACCAAATTTGTAAGCTTTATATGACGCCAAGGCTACAGGGCCATCAGCATCAAATTTACCGCTTGAACCCCAAGAGTTACTCATAATACGCAGAGGATGTTCATAGTCATAAACGTGGTTAATAGCATAGTCATAGCCGCCAACCGCATCTAAAATAAATAAACCTAACCCTGAGCCGTAACCGACTAAATCAGCATCGGGTGCAACGCCTTTATATTTTCCATCAGACATAGCGCCCGAGCCCGCTATAGTGCCAGCACAGTGAGTACCGTGGCCGACATTCAAGTCGGTATTAGGTTGGTTTTTAATAACAAAACCGTCTGTGATACCGGTTTCAGCGAGATCGAGTGAATGTGTTGCCGCTTGCACGTTATCAACCACTACGTCGCCAAAGAATAAATCTTGGTGTGTTGCATCAATACCCGAGTCATTAACCATAATGGTTACGCCTTTACCGGTATATTCTGTGCCGCCATTGCGGTTTGCAAACTCGGTACCTTGAACTTTGTCAACACCGGTAATTTCACGAGAGTTAGCATTAAAATATTCAAGCTTACGGTTTAACCATACTGAACGGACATCATCTCGTCCGGCAATCGCTTTGATTTGTGCGACATTAGCAACAACACCCATAATAGGTACGGCAGAAAACTGCACACCCTTACTTATACCTAAGGCTTTTAACGCCCGTATTTGACTCACTGATATGGGCTTCATTTGTTCAAAGGTTACCACGGCCATAACTGTTTCTTCGCCGGTCATCGTCGGAAGCACTTGTGCCAGTTGCTCGCCAATAGCAGCGTCAGCTAAAGCGTGCGTAGGTAATGTCATTGCCAAAGAGGCTGCAGCCAAGGCACTTAAGGTAAATTTTTTCATTTTATTTCAAACTCCAATATGTTTCATACTTGTAGGTTAAATATCTTAAATATTTCTAATTGTTTTTAATTATTAAAATATTTTTATCACCTTTAGTCTCCCGACAAACCACTAAGATGAAAATAGGGGGTTACCCCTAATATTGGATAAATAACTGCGTAATTAGCAAACCTATAAGGTGAATCATTTTAGAAACAAAGTATCAGCGAGTTGATCGTATTAGCGATTTTAATTTAGCTAATAGTTCTTTAGATAGGGGGAACCCCCTATTTACTCAGCCCCCCTTAACTCGATAGAGTGCTTGAGTGAATTATATACACCCCTTAATAATAACTAGAACGAGTGAAATAATGAAAAAATTTACCTTAAGTGCAATAGCAGCAGCAACCATGGCATTAACTATGCCGTCTCAAGTTTTCGCTAACGCTGCCATTGGCGAGCAGTTAGCTGAGTTTTTACCGACTATGGTTGGTTCTCAAACGGTTATGGCCGTAGTAACTTATAACCAATTAGAGCCGGTATCAACAACTCAACTAGAGCATCTTTCTGGACTAGGTATTAGTCAGGCTGTTCAGTTTGCTTCGGTTCCTGTTATTGGCGTAGTCGCTAACTTAGACCAAATTAAAGCCATTGCTCAACGTAGCGATGTGCGCTCGGTATGGTTAAATCGTGAGCTTGAATACTTTAATTCTGATGCTCGTCAAATCACGGGGGTTGATGCGGTTCAAGGTGCTGAATTTGAATTACAAAATGGCATTGAATATACCGGTAAAGGCGTAACTGTAATGGTTAATGACTCGGGTATTGATGCTACCCATCAGGATTTATTCTTTGGCGATAAAGTGATTGATAACGTGCAAGGTCTAACGCATGCAAGTTTATTAAGCATAACGGGTGTAACCGAAGGTCTAATACTTAAGAACCAACCTAACACAGATACTAATTCAGGCCACGGTACCCATTGTGCTGGCACTATTGCTGGATATGGTACTATGTCAGATGGCCTTTACCCAGGCGCAGCGCCAGATGCTAAGCTAGTAGGCTATGGCTCAGGTGGTGTTATTCTTATTCTTGATACTATAGGCGCTTATGACTATGCCATTACTAAAGGTGATAGTTACGAAAATCCATTGCGCGTAATGAGTAACTCATGGGGTTCAAGTGGTAAGTTCGACCCGACTGGCCCAGTTTCTCTAGCTTCATATAAAGCCCATAAAATGGGAATATTATCTGTATTTGCAGCAGGTAACTCCGGCTCAGGTGAAGATACGCACAACCCTTATGCACAAATTCCTTGGGGCATGTCTATTGGCGCAGGAGAAAAAGATGGCACACTAGCTGGTTTCTCTTCACGTGGTTATAAGTATGAATCTGGCGAGTTCGATATGCCAGATGGTACAAAATGGACCTACAATAATGAAATTACTATCGTAGCTCCTGGTGTAGACGTTATTTCTACTCGTGCAGTTACTAATGCCGGCGCAAATGGTGGTGAAGCTGATGTAGACGCGATGGACCCTACTCATTTACCTTTCTATACCATGATATCAGGTACGTCGATGGCAACGCCTCATGTTGCTGGTATTGTTGCACTAATGTTAGAAGCTAATCCTGACTTAGATAACATGGCCATCAAAAAATTGTTACAAGAATCTGCGACTAATATGCCAGGTTACGAGCGCTTTGAAGTCGGTGCTGGATTTGTAAACGCCCGTGCAGCAGTAGCCGCAGCCAAAAACTATGATATGAACCACAGTGTCACGGTTAATAACCTACGCGGTAAAGTTTTCAATGCTAATACGCTAGTTGAAATTAGCGAAAAAAGCCCTGAAGGTTCTATCTGGTCAACACCCAATGGCGTCACAGAGCCACTAGGACTGCAAAACTCATTTGAATTTCAGGTTCACAGTGAAGCATTGTGGGTTAAGGGCTCTGCGAGCTCATTGGCTAATACGGCTAAATTAGTTTTAATTGACCCCGATGGCACTGAATACTTTGGTAACTTAACTTTACCTGTGCTTGGAACTGATATGCGTGTTACGGCACCTGCAATGGCAGGTACGTGGACGGTTCGAGTTGACGGACTAACCTCTTTGTCTGGCGTAAATCCAGATCCACTTAATCTAACTAATGGTCCAATGGCTCCTGAGAATTTCGACGTTAAAATAAATTTTGAAGACTTAATTGGCTTTGAAGGGGTAAACGATATAGCCGCTCATCGTTATGAAAATGCGATAAAATATGCAGTAAGCAAAAGACTAATGGATGGCTTGAATAACGGTGATTTCAACCCTGATGCAAAGTTAAAACGTAAAGACTTAGCTAAGTACCTAGTCATGGGCGGCGCTGTTCGTCAATACCGTGAATTAGACAACGAGCCAAAGCCAGAACTTAATTCAGTACCTAGTGGTTACCAAGCGTTTATTGAATCGGTATCGGTTAACGGTGGCGCATTGAAAGATAGCTTGCGTGAACAGCAGCCAGTTATGCTTAATAAAAGTGGTGAGTTTGCACATAACGGTCGTGTATCTAAAGTAGACCTAGCTTACAGCTTAGTTCAAATTCTAGGACTAGAATCAATGGCTAAAGCGTTTGATCCTGAGAAAGATGAAATTACGGTTGACTATAATGGTCAGACTATTGTGCTAGCAGATCAAGACAGCATTGCCGACGATATGAAAGGTTATGTGCAACTTGCCATACAGCTTTCATTATTGAATGTTCACTTTGATGTTACTCAAGGTACTTACGACTTAACGCCACAGTTGAACGCTAGCTTTGGTGGAAATTATAAAGTCACTCGTGCAGAATATGCTTTAACTGCCGGTCGTCTTTTTGGTCAATACTTTCAGTAAGCTCTTTGGTCAATACTTTGAGTAATTACTTTCGGTAACTAGTACCGCATATTAATCAGGAGGCCATTTGGCCTCCTTTTTTTTACCTGTTAGCTACCCCTTGCCACTCACACTGTTAATCATAGTTTCTGCTTTTTTCAGTATCGTTTTGATAAGCTAATGCTATGTTAAGCGACATCATTGACAAATTTTCCAAGTGATCTCTTGTTTGTTCTCTGCAGAGGTTGGTGAGCTGGTTCTATTTTTATCGTTAGGTATTGGCACTAAGGTACTGAAATTAGTTATCTAGTCTCTCGATTGTTAGGCGGGTGTGCTTATCATTGACTCTTTGGCTTTAATCAATAGGCCGATAACGAACACGAGGGAATTTAAATGAGTTATTTTGACTCTCAATAACTAAGCGCAGCATTGTCTTGTAGTTGATAGTTAGCAGTTGATAGTTAGTAATTGATAGTTAATAGTTGTTACGTATTAGCGGTATAGCTATCGCATTGGAATACTGGTTGCTGGAGTGGGATAATATTATCTTCCCAGAGACCCGTCTATGCCAGGGCGTTGTTGTTAATATTTACTCTTTTGTCACTGCTGCGACAAAAAGTTCAATAAGATGTCAGGCTAAAGTTAAAGACGCTAAACTACTTTCGTTGTTTAATAGTGCGGTGACATCAGTCTTTGCACAGTATAGACCGACAGTGTTGTCGTGAGTGATTATTTATACGCTTTAACATGTGTTTTTGCTGCAGCAACAGCGGCTCTTATATCAATATAGCCGGCACCAACTTCCCACGCTTGGTATCCAAGCATCTGAGTTGCAGACTTTGCTATTAATTGTTTGATTTCCTCGATACTTAATAATGGATTAGCTTCCATCATGAGAGCGGCAACACCCGCCGTATATGATGTTGCTATTGAAGTACCAGATAATCGACTATAAAAAGGGGTATAGGCGGAGTCAAAAAGAAAATCATCATCTGCGCTGTAAGCAAGGCCATTATTCGATGATCGGGTTGAGACCATGTAGTGACCGGGGGCGACAACTGTGACTTGGTTATTATAAGTCCATTCTTGCTTATCTGGCATGGTAAAGTTGACAGTTTTATAAGATAAATCACGAGAAGAAAAATCAACTAAGTGACCATGACTATTACCGGCACCGACTGATATTACCCAAGGGAGTTGAGCATAAGGGTTATGACTACTTTTACCTGCCCCTGAATTTCCGGCAGAAAATATTGACAATATCCCCAAGGTATAAGCTTTATATGAGGCTAAACCAATTGGGCTGTTCGCATCAAAGTTTCCGGTTGAGCCCCAAGCATTACTGATAATACGCAATGGACTTTGATAATCGTAGCGGTGATTAATCGCATAATCATAGCCACTAACAGCATCTAAAATAGTTAAATCAGCACCTGAGCCGTAACCAACTAGTTTGGCATCGGGAGCGACACCTTTATATTTACCATCAGACATGGCCCCAGAGCCTGCAATAATGCCAGCACAATGGGTACCGTGGTCTGTGTTTACATCAGTATTATATTGACCTCGACTAATAAAGGTCTCGGTCGTGCTCATTTTAGCCAAAGCTGATAATTGTATGGCCGCTTCGACATTATCAATGACTACGTCGCCAAAAAGTAGATCTTGATGCGTGGCATCAATCCCTGAGTCATTGACCATAATGGTCACACCCTTACCACTATAATCGGTATCACCATTAATATTAACAAAGTCTGTTCCTTGAATTTTATTAACACCGGAGTTTTGCCGTGAGTTAGCTATAAAATAGCTTAATTTTCGGTTTAACCATATTGAACGGACATCGTCACGCGCGGCGATTGCTTTGATTTGTGCAACATTAGCGACCACGCCGATTAAAGGCAGCGCAGAAAACTTAACGCCTTTACTAATACCTAAAGCTATTAGCGCCTGTATTTGATTCATCGAGAGTGGCTGCATTTGTTGAAAGGTTATTACCGCGAGGATTGTTTCTTTGTCAGTCATCGTAGGAAGGGTTTGTGCGAGTTGCTCGCCAATAATACTTTCAGCCAATGCTTTTGTAGGCATTGTTAATGCTAAAGAGGCTATAAGCCATGCACTTAAAGTTAATTTACTCATGATAACCAAACTCCGTTTGTTAAATCATTGCAATTATTTCTATCACAGCTAGTTTCCCAATAAATAGGCAGCCTGAAAATAGGGGGTTACCCTAAGTGTATTAAGGTAAATATGCTGTGAGTTTATTAGTGGGTGTGCTTTAAATAAAGGGCGTTTTGCTGAGTTTGAATGTTTTAACTAATTGAAATTGTAGTTTTATAGTAGTGGGTTGGCAGGCAGTAGCAACAATAAAAAAGAGCAGGGATTGTGATTGATTTAAACTATGCAATAGCAGAGAAAATGATATTAAAAAGAGTCTTCAAGATAAATAATTTAAAATTT